>NZ_JAFGYW010000011.1:0-145632 GCF_017491595.1 Pseudomonas sp. 51_B | reverse complement strand
ACTCGTTTAGCTTCAAACACTTGACTCGCTGCGATCTCTCGTAGCGGGAGGCGAATCATACAGCGTTTAAAACCGCTGTCAACCTTCATCTCCACCGCTATCGATCAGTCGACCGAAGCGCTTCCAACTTCGCCCGAACTAATTAACTCGTTGAATCTCAAGGAGTTTTTCGTTCCGATGTCGCTGGAAGTGGGGCGCATTATAAGGGGATTCGAAAGCACGTCAACCTTTAATTTCATTAATTTGAAATATTCCACATGCAGAGCATTAGGCCCTCTCAAACCTCAAACCGCCCTTCCCTGCCGCCGAGCAACCCTGGGGAGCCAGCGCGAAACCGTGGGCACCCGTAATACCATCAACACCACACCAATAAATGCATAGATTGCCCACTCCCTCAGGTCTGAACGCACGATCCACAGGAAATGCAGCAACCCCAAACCGAGCACCCCATATACCAGCCTGTGCAGCTTCTTCCATCTTGCCCCCAATCGCCGCTGGCTATACCGGTTCGAGGTTACCGCCAGCACCAGCAAAACGAGAAAGCCGAGCGCACCGACGATAATGTATGGCCGCTTGCGCAGCTCTACCGCCAACTGCGCCCAATCCAACCCTAGGATGAAAAACAGGTAGGCCAGGACATGCAGCAAGATATAGGCAAAGACCCACAACCCCAGTTGCCGCCGAACCACGATCCACCCCGACCAGCCTGTCAGCTTCTGTAACGGCGTCATGCTCAAGGTGACCAGCAGGAAGACAAGCGCCCCCAACCCCAGCCGATCCATCAGGATTTTCCCAGGATCCGGCCCCAGCAGGTTCATCACCGCCGCGTACAACCACCAAGCAGGAAACAGGCACCCCACGATGAAGATGCCCAAGCGAAACAATGGGTAGCGCATCAATAATTCTTCCGCAGGTCCAGCCCGGTATACAGCGACGCCACGTCATCGGCATAGCCATTGAACATCTGGGTATCTCGCACATTGGGACTGAACAGCCCGCTGGGCAAGCGCCGCTCGCGGGCCTGGGTCCAACGTGGATGGTCGACGGTTGGGTTGACGTTGGCGTAGAAGCCATACTCATCCGGTGCCAGCCCCTGCCAGGTAGTCCCCGGCTGCTCGGCCACAAGGCTGATGCGCACGATCGACTTTATGCTCTTGAAGCCGTACTTCCATGGCACCACCAGACGCAAGGGCGCGCCATTCTGGTTGGGCAGCTCACGTCCATACATCCCGACCGCTAGAATCGCCAAGGGATGCATGGCTTCATCCAAGCGCAATCCCTCTCTGTACGGCCAGTCGATCAAGGCAAAGCCTGAACGTTGCCCAGGCATATGTTGCGGATCCTTCAGTGTCTCGAAGCGCACGTAGCGCGCTTTCGAATTCGGCTCGACCTGCTTGAGCACCTGCGCCAAAGGGAAGCCCAACCACGGTATGACCATCGACCACGCCTCAACGCAGCGCAGCCGGTAGATACGCTCTTCAAGCTGGTACGGTTTGACGAAGTCTTCCAAGGCATAGCGCCCCGGCTTGCCCACCTCGCCATCCACAACGACCGACCAAGGCTCGGTTTTCAGGCTGTCGCCATTGGCGGCCGGGTCACCCTTGTCAGGCCCGAACTCATAGAAATTGTTGTAATGCGTAGCATCTTTGAAAGGGGTGATCGCCTCGCCATCGGCCGTAACGGCCTGCCAATGAGCAGTGCCGAGCTTTTCGGTGAACCAGGCAGGCGCATTACCGGGCGCAGCATCGGCATAGCGCGACGCCTCAGCGGCGCGCGCCGCCCCAGGCAAAGCGCCCAGGGCAAGGCCGGCTAAGGAGCCACCGAGCAATCTACGACGGGAAAGGTAAATGCCTTCGGGGGTGATCTCGGCTGCCTTGCAGTCTGAAGACCTTGGAAGCTTGATGAGCATGGTCGGCTCCACAGCACTGGATGACGGATGTACCAGTAAGACTATGGAGCCGGAGGGTTATTCCAGCATTAAATAATTATCACGCCTTGCGCCGACGACCGCGCAGCAGAAACTGGATAGGGCCCGACGCCGCGTAAGCAAGGAAGATCAGCAGCAGGATGCGCGGCGGGTCGCTGAATACCACGGCAAACACCAGCACCACCGCAAGAATCGCCACGAAAGGCACGCGCCCCTTGAGGTCCAGCTCCTTGAAGCTGTTGTACTTGATGTTGCTGACCATCAACATACCGGCAGCAGCAACCAGCAAGGCCACCAGGAACGATAGCTTGGAGCCCTGGATGCCGAAGTCACTGAACGCCCAAACGGTACCGGCAACGACGCCTGCGGCAGCTGGGCTGGCAAGGCCGATGAAGTAGCGCTTGTCGGCAGTGCCGACCTGGGTATTGAAACGCGCCAGACGCAGCGCGGCACCGGCCACATAGATGAAGGCAACCATCCAGCCGATCTTGCCCATGTCAGCCAGCGCCCAACCAAAGGCCAGCAAGGCCGGGGCCACGCCGAAGGCAACCATATCCGACAGCGAGTCATATTCGGCGCCGAAGGCGCTCTGGGTATTGGTCATCCGTGCCACGCGGCCGTCGAGGCCGTCGAGCACCATGGCTACGAAGATAGCGATGGCGGCGATGGCGAAGTATTTGCTCGCCTCGCGGGGGTCGCCAGCGCTTTGCGCACTCATCGAGCTGATGATGGAATAAAAACCGGCAAACAGGTTGGCGGTGGTGAACAGATTGGGCAGCAGATAGATGCCGCGATGGCGCACCTTGCGCCCTTCGGCGTCATGCCCTTCTTCAACGTGCTCATCGACAGGTAGCAGGCTTTCGGCGTCGGAGGGCTTGTTCGGCTCTTCGGGACGTTCGCTCATGGAGGGTACCTTGCAACAGGATGGAAAATGTTCGACACGGGCCCGCGAAACAGGTTCTGACAGCGAGCCACTGGTCTGCTTTATACCAGAAGCTGACTGCCAGAACGAAAAAACGCGGCCGAAGCCGCGTTTTTCATCTTTCGATAAGACTTAGTTCTTGGTCTTGTCGACGATTTTGTTGGCCGAGATCCACGGCATCATCGAACGCAGTTGCTCGCCGATGATTTCGATGCCGTGAGCGGCGTTGTTGCGGCGCTTGGCGGTCATCGATGGGTAGTTGGTAGCGCCTTCGGAGATGAACATCTTCGCGTACTCGCCGTCCTGGATGCGCTTGAGAGCATTGCGCATGGCCTTGCGGGATTCTTCGTTGATGACTTCTGGACCGGTGACGTATTCACCGTACTCGGCGTTGTTGGAGATCGAGTAGTTCATGTTGGCGATGCCGCCTTCGTACATGAGGTCAACGATCAGCTTCAGCTCGTGCAGGCACTCGAAGTAGGCCATCTCTGGCGCGTAGCCAGCTTCGACCAGGGTTTCGAAACCGGCTTTGACCAGTTCGACGGTACCGCCGCACAGTACAGCCTGCTCACCGAACAGGTCGGTTTCAGTCTCGTCCTTGAAGGTGGTTTCGATGATGCCGGTACGGCCGCCGCCCACACCCGAAGCGTACGACAGAGCCACGTTCTTGGCGTTGCCCGAGGCGTCCTGGTAGATGGCGATCAGATCAGGAATACCGCCGCCTTTGACGAACTCGGAGCGAACGGTGTGGCCCGGAGCCTTCGGCGCGATCATGATCACGTCGAGGTCAGCACGCGGCACAACCTGGTTGTAGTGGATGGCGAAGCCGTGGGAGAAGGCCAGGGTAGCGCCCTTCTTGATGTTCGGCTCGATTTCCTGCTTGTACAGCTGGCCCTGGAACTCGTCCGGGGTCAGGATCATGACCAGGTCTGCAGCAGCGACGGCGGAGGCAACGTCGGTCACTTTCAGGCCGTGGGCTTCTGCCTTGGCAACGGTGGCCGAGCCTTTACGCAGACCGATAGTGACATCAACACCGGAGTCTTTCAGGTTGCAAGCCTGAGCGTGGCCTTGCGAGCCGTAACCGATGATGGCGACTTTCTTACCCTGGATGATGGAAAGGTCGCAGTCTTTATCGTAGAAAACTTTCATGAAAATACCCCTGGTTATATCTCGGCCCCCTGCGGAGCCATCGCTAATTTATGAATTCAGATGCTGAGCACTTTGTCGCCACGGGCAATGCCGGTAACGCCGCTGCGCACGGTTTCGAGAATCGATGCGGTGCCGATGGCCTGGATGAAGCTGTCCAGCTTGTCGCTGGTGCCGCTCAGTTGCACGGTGTACACACTGGCAGTCACATCGACGATCTGGCCACGGAAGATATCCGTGGTGCGCTTGATCTCGGCGCGCTGGGCACCGGTGGCCTTGACCTTGACCAGCATCAGTTCACGCTCGATGTGAGCGCTCTCCGACAGGTCGACAAGTTTCACCACTTCGACCAGCTTGTTCAGGTTCTTGGTGATTTGCTCGATCACCTCGTCATGGCCAACGGTGGTCAGCGTCAGACGCGACAAAGTCGGGTCTTCGGTCGGCGCCACGGTCAGGCTTTCAATGTTGTAGTTGCGCTGGGAGAACAGGCCGACCACACGGGACAGAGCACCGGGTTCGTTTTCCAGCAGCAGAGAGATGATATGCCGCATATCAGGTACGCTCCGTCTTGCTCAGCCACATGTCACGCATCGAGCCATCCTTGATCTGCATCGGATAGACGTGCTCGCTGCGGTCCACCGCGATGTCGATGAACACCAGGCGGTCCTTCATCGCAAACGCTTCTTCAAGCTTCGGCTTGAGGTCCTTGAGGCTGGTGATGCGGATGCCGACGTGGCCATAGGCCTCGGCCAGCTTGATGAAGTCAGGCAGCGACTCGACGTACGAGTGCGAGTGACGACCGTTGTAGGCCATGTCCTGCCACTGGCGGACCATGCCCAGTACACCGTTGTTCATGTTGACGATCTTCACCGGCAGGCCGTACTGCATGCAGGTGGACAGCTCCTGGATGTTCATCTGGATACTGCCCTCGCCGGTCACGCAGGCCACGTCCTGGTCCGGGAAGTTGAGCTTGATGCCCATTGCCGCAGGGAAGCCGAAGCCCATGGTGCCCAGGCCACCGGAGTTGATCCAGCGGTTTGGTTTGTTGAAGCGGTAATACTGCGCCGCGAACATCTGATGCTGGCCAACGTCGGAGGTGATGAAAGCATCACCATTGGTCACTTCGCACAGCGTCTCGATGACTTTCTGCGGCTTGATGACGTTACCGTCGCCCTTGTCGTAAGGGAACAGTTCGCCATTGCCACGCCATTCGTCGATCTGCTTCCACCAGGCATCCAATGCCGCCTTCTCAGGCTGGCCACCGATTTCCTTGAGGATGCCGAGCATTTCGCTGAGCACGCTGTCGACCGGGCCTACGATCGGCACGTCGGCCTTGATCATCTTGGAAATCGACGCTGGGTCGATATCGACATGGATGATCTTGGCGTTCGGGCAGAACTTGGCCGGGCCGTTGACCACGCGGTCATCGAAGCGCGCACCGACGGCGAAGATCACATCGGCGTTGTGCATGGCCATGTTGGCAGTGAAGCTGCCGTGCATGCCAAGCATGCCGAGGAACTGGCGATCAGTACCCGGGAAGCCACCCAGCCCCATCAGGGTGTTGGTTACGGGCAGGTTCAGCGACTTGGCGATTTCGGTCAGCGCTTCGGAGCCACCACCCAAAATCACACCACCACCGGCATAGACGATCGGGCGCTTGGCAGCCAAGAGCATTTCGGCAGCCTTGCGGATCTGACCAGAGTGGCCACGTACAGCCGGGCTGTAGGAACGCAGCTTGACCTTCTTCGGATAGACGTACTCGAACTTCTCGGCCGGGTTGGTCATATCTTTTGGAATGTCGACCACGACCGGGCCTGGGCGGCCGGATTGCGCCAGGTAGAACGCTTTCTTGAGTACCTCAGGGATCTCGGTGGGGTTCTTGATCATGAAGCTGTGCTTCACGATCGGCCGCGAGATACCGATCATGTCGGTTTCCTGGAAGGCATCGGTCCCCACCATGGTGCTGGGCACCTGGCCGGACAGGATGACCATCGGGATCGAATCCATATAGGCAGTGGCAATGCCGGTGATGGCATTGGTCGCGCCCGGGCCGGAGGTTACCAGCACCACACCGGCCTTGCCGGTGGCGCGGGCGTAGCCGTCCGCCATATGGGTTGCCGCCTGCTCGTGACGAACCAGGATGTGTTCCACTTCCGGTTCTTTGAACAGTGCGTCGTAAACATGAAGGAGAGCACCACCAGGGTACCCGTAGATGTGCTTAACGCCTTCGTCACGCAAGAAGCGGACGACCATTTCAGCGCCGGATAAAAGCTCCACGTTGATCACCTCTAAAACGCCAGAATACCGCCCCTCTGTGGACGGGTCTTAATAGGTTTACTGCCAAGCAGAGCATGAGCGAACGTCAGCACTGACTGAGCAAGTATTGGGAGCCCCCCAGAGTGTTGCGGGGGTTTCCCACCCAGCGCGAGGTAACGCGTTGCGGGGTGTAGCAGGCGGCGCGGGTATGCGCCTCATGATCTGCTTAGCGGGTCTGCTTCTGGCAGTCCCTCTAAAGCGGAATCTGGATTCTTGTGATTTGGCGCCTACAAGTCAAGAAAAATTATTGCCAATTTTCCCCCAAGTTGAATTACAGCCACCACGAAAAACCGACTCAGCAGCAGAAAAAATAAGATTTTAATAAAAAAGGGCCACAATCTGCGGCCCTTGAAGGAAAAACTGAAGAAATCAGGCTCAAGCAGCGATCAATCGATCGAATGCTGCCAACAGTCGGCGCAGCTCGCGACTTTCTTCAGGACGATCGGTGAACACGGTTTCAGCCATTACCAGAATGCTGGAAGCATTTGGCAACGGCTGCCCAAGCTCGATGATGATCTTCATGCGCGGCAGGAAGATCCATTGCAACCACTGCTCGAAACTGAGCGTATCCACCGCGAAGGGTATAGTGCTGGCCAGCGCTTCATCGCTTGGCGGCTCGTCATCCCACCAGCCCTGCACCTGCAGCTCACGCTCGATGAGCAACAGATGGTCGGCGATATCGAGAATGCGTTGCTCGACCATCATGAATTGGTCCGCGCTTTCTGTCGTGCCAGCGCAGCGCCGGCACTATCACCCTGTTTTTCGCGCGCTTGGGCAATGGTGTTCCATAGCTCGGCTTGCAGATCCGGGCGACCGTTGGCGTAGGTCAGGGCCCGGCGAGCCAGTTGCTCGGCTTGAGGCGCATCGCCTTGGGACAGGCGCACCTGAGCCAGACGGTAAAGCACCTGCGGCTCACGTGGGGCAATGCGCTGGGCACGCTCAAGGCTGGACGCTGCACCGTTGTAGTCACCACTGCCCTGCTGCGACTGGGCGGTTGTCAACAACGCCAGCACCGGACCATCCAGTTGCTCGTCGGCCGATAGACCACCAGATGGCGCGCTGCTGCGGGGGATGCCGGTCGGGGCACTGGATGCAGCTGCAGCGCTGTTCATCGAGGCGATATCGAACGGTTCGTCGGCGATCGGGTTAGGGTTGGTAGTCTGCGGCCCCGACGTCACGGGGCCTGGAGTGATCGGGCCCGTGCTGATCGGCGCCCCACCGCTGGCTGCCGGGAAGGTCTGGATACCTGCGGCGCCTGCACCTTGCGGGATCATCACGGTCACCCCGGAGTCCTCCGGCAGCGACTGCGCCTGCGCGGTGCCATTGCTCATGCCGGCAGGCGAGCGATTGGCCTGCACACGCTCACTATTGGACACCCGGGTGCTCGAGTCCACAACCGGGATGTTGCCACGCTGCACGGTCGAACAGCCCTGCAGCACCACCAGCGCCGTCACGGCAGGAAACAGCCACTTATTCAAATTCACACCTCATCAATGCTGCTCAGGGCTCAGTTCATCCAGCCCTTGACCCAGTCCATGACCGATTCTGCCGGATTCTGCTCACCACCGCAGGTTGCTCCGGCAGGCGGTTCGCTGCCGCGAATATACGGCATCTGCACAGCGCCCGGACAGCTGCTGTCTGAACCTTTGCCGCTATAAGGATCGATCCACGCCTGCACGATGTTGTCTGGTTGAGGCATGTCCAGTGGCAGCGGGTCGGCCTTCTTCATAAAGCTGGTCCAGACCTGCAAGGCGCCAGTTGCACCGGTAAATGGGGTTTTGCCGTTATCGTCGCGCCCCATCCACACCACTGCTAGCAGATCCTGGCTGAAACCAGAGAACCAGCTGTCGCGCGAATCGTTACTGGTACCGGTCTTGCCGGCCAGGGTCAGAGAGCTTGGCAACACGTTGTAGACCGAGCGACCAGTACCCTCACGCATTACCCGCTGCATGGCGTTCTGCACCAGGTAGATGGAGCCTGGGTCGAAGGTCTGCTGGATCTGGAACGGGTAGCGCTTTAGCGGCTCGCCTTCGGCAGTAAGCACGCTGCGGATACCACGCATCGGGGTATTGAAGCCACCGTTGGCGATGGTCTGGTACATGGTCGCAACTTGCATCGGCGACATGCCGCCAGCCCCCAGCAACATGGCAGGGAATGCCGGCCAGTCGACCTTGACGCCGAGGCGGCCGATTGTCTTGATGACATTGGGCACGCCCACTTCAAGGCCAAGCTTGGCGGTCGACAGGTTAAGAGAGTTGGCCAGGCCCTGGTACAGGTAGATCGTACCGTGCGAGCGCCGGTCGTAGTTCTGCGGGCGCCACACTTGGCCGTCGGCGCCTTTGACCGAGAACGGCTCGTCTTGCACCCAAGTGGTCAGGGTGTATTTGCTTGGCTGTTCCAAGGCGGTCAGGTAGACGGCCGGTTTGACCAGCGAGCCAATGGGCCGCACAGCATCGATGGCTCGGTTGAAGCCAGCATAGCCGGATTGGCGGCTGCCGATCAGGGCTTGCACCTCACCGGTCTCCGGGTTGGTCACAACCATCGCCGACTCTACTTCGTCAGCGCCTTTGCGCCCACCAATGCGCTTGAAGGTTTCGGCCATGGAAGCTTCGGCTTTCATCTGCAGGATCGGATCGAAACTGGTGAAAATCCGCAAGCCTTCTTCAGTCAAGTCTTCGTCGCGATAATCCTGGCGCAGCTGGCGCTTGACCAGGTCGAGGAAAGCAGGGAACGAGCTGTCGGCAAGGCTACCGCGCTTGGTCACGCCCAAAGGCATCTTCTTCGCCGCATCGACTTCTGCCTGGCTGGCTACGCCTTGCTCGGCCACGAGGTCCAGAACCAGGTTACGCCGGGCTAGGGCACGCTCAGGATAACGACGCGGGTTGTAGTACGACGGGCCCTTGACCATGCCCACCAGCAAGGCGATCTGATGCAGCTTCAGCTCCGACAGCGGCTGGCTGAAGAAGAACTGGCTGGCTAGGCCGAAACCATGCACCGCACGCTGGCCATCCTGGCCGACGAACACTTCGTTGAGGTACGCCTCGAGGATTTCACGCTTGTCGTAATGCAGCTCCAGCAGCACGGCCATCATTGCTTCGGTGAGCTTACGGGTCAGGCTACGCTCGCTGGTCAGGTAGAAGTTCTTCACCAACTGCTGGGTCAGGGTACTGCCGCCCTGGCGCATGGAGCCGGACGAGGTGTTCACCCACATGGCCCGGGCAATGGATTTGGGCGATACGCCGAAGTGGCTGTAGAAGTCCCGGTCTTCGGTGGCAACCAGGGTTTCGAGCAAATATGGCGGCACCTGATCGATCTTGATCAGGATGCGGTCCTCGAGGTTCTTGGGATAGATACCCCCGATCATCAGAGGCTCCAGGCGGACAACATCGAGCTTCTTGCCATTGGCGCCGGTCAGGTCTGCCACATAGTCGCCGGAGAAACGCACACGCACGAACTGCGCAGGCTCCATACCCTCGTAGAACTGGAAGCCACGGGTATTGAGGTCGACGCTATTGCCGTTGACCGCTGCTGCGCCCGGGCCGTTGGCGGCGCTCTCACGGCGATAGCCAAGGGCATCGAGCTCGGTGAGGAAGTCGTTTTTGCTCAGTTTCTGCCCGGTGAACAGCTCCAACGGCCGGGCATAAACCTTGGCCGGGATAGTCCAGCGCTTGCCGGAAAACTTCTCCTGCACAACGGCATCGAGGTAAACCGCGAAGCCGGCAAGGATCACCAGGCCTACCAGGCTGAGCTTCAAGGCCCAGCCCAGCCAGGCGCGTGAGCGGCCGGTCGGGCGTTTCTGAGGGGTGCGAGTATTTCGAGTTCGAGTCATGGCGGCGGATTATACGCACTTTATGAAGGGTAGGCAGACGCCCTCTGGCGGTATGCAGGGACGGCACCATTGACCATAATGGCGCTTTCGAATTCCCTGCCCCCGGAAGGATTTCCCGTGAGCCAAGCCTTGATCAACGCGTTGCAGAACCCTGCCCTGTACCCTCACCCCGTGGACGGGTTCCAGCTCATCGAGACGCACATCTCCTGGGTCCTGCTCACTGGCGAGTACGCCTACAAGATCAAGAAGCCGATGAATTTCGGCTTCCTCGACTTCACCAGCCTGGGCCAGCGCCAGCATTTTTGTAATGAAGAATTGCGCCTCAACCAGCGCATGACCGAAGGCCTATACCTCGAAGTGCTGCCGATCACCGGTAGTGTCGAAGCGCCGCAGATCGGTGGTGAAGGCCAGGCGTTCGAATATGTGCTGAAGATGCGCCAATTCCCCCAGGGCCAGATGCTCAACACCCTGCAGGCCAATGGCGAACTGGGTACCAGCCATATCGACCAGATGGCTCGCCAGATCGCCGAGTTTCATCTGCAAACGCCCAGGGTACCGGCCGATCAGCCGTATGGCTCGCCAGAAAGCGTCATGGCCCCGGTCGAGCAGAACTTCGAGCAGATCCGTCCATTTCTGAGCGACAAGGCCGACCTGCAGCAACTGGACAACCTGCAAGCCTGGGCGCGCAGCAGCTTCGAACGCCTCGAAGGGCTGTTCGCCTCACGCAAAGCCAACGGCTTCATCCGCGAATGCCATGGCGACATCCATCTGGGCAACGCAACCGTGATCGATGGCAAGGTCGTGATTTTCGACTGCATCGAGTTCAATGAGCCCTTCCGCAAGACCGACGTGTGGGCCGATACCGGCTTTCTGGCCATGGACCTGGAAGACCGCGGCCTCAAGTGCCTGGCACGGCGCTTCGTCAGCCAGTACCTCGAGCTGACCGGCGACTACGAGGGCCTGCAACTGCTCAATTTCTACAAGGCCTACCGCGCGTTGGTACGGGCCAAGATTGCACTGTTCAGCATGCCCGCCAATGCCGACGGCGTGCAGCGCGCCACCAGCCTGCGCACCTACCGCAACTACGCCAACCTGGCAGAAAGCTACAGCGCCATTCCTTCTCGCCTGCTAGCCATCACCCACGGCGTGTCGGCCGTAGGCAAGAGCCACGTGGCCATGCGCCTGGTCGAAGCGCTGGGTGCAGTGCGTGTACGCTCGGACGTGGAGCGCAAGCGACTGTTCGGCGAACAGCAGCAGGATGCCGACCAGCTTCACACTGGCATCTACGGCCAGGATGCCAGTGCAGCGACCTATCAGCGCCTGCACGAATTGGCGGCAATGATCCTGCGTGCAGGCTTCCCGGTCGTGCTCGATGCCACCTACCTGAAGGCTGAACAGCGCCAGGCGGCAGCAGGCGTGGCCAGCGAGACGGGCGTGCCGTTCCTGATCCTCGATTGCCAGGCCCCGGAAGCGGTGATCGCCAGTTGGCTGCAACAGCGCCAGGCGCAAAATAGCGACCCGTCCGATGCAACGCTGGAGGTGGTCAAGGCTCAGCAGCAGAACCGTGAACCACTCAATGCCCAGGAGCAGCAACACAGCACCCGCATCGACACTCAGGAATCCAGTGGCATGGACCAGGTGATCGAACAGATTCGCCAGCGTCTGCCAGGGCTGTAAAGGCACGCCGCGCCTGTTCCGGCTATTCGGAGCAGGCGCCAACCCTCGCTACTGCGCTTGTCATTCCCATATTCCCGATGGCCAAACGCCGCGTATTTCCCAACCCCCGCTACACTCCTCTCTGACCTGCTCGCGATTTATCCACCCCGACCCGTTCAGCCATCGCAAGGAGGCTCGATGAACGATGAATTGCAGCATTTGAAAAATCTTGGCAAGACCTCTGCGCAGTGGTTGCATGCCGCCGGTATCCACAGTGCATCGGACTTGCGTCGGCTGGGCGCGGTCGGTGCCTACCAAGCGGTGAAAACCCGAGGGTTCAGGGCGTCCAAGGTGTTGCTGTACGCAATCGAAGGGGCCTTACTGGACATTCACTGGAACGATTTGCCAGCCGAACGCAAGCGAGCCCTCAATCAGCAGCTAGACGCAAAAAGTCAGCTGCCAAAAAAATCGGAATTAACTGCAGAAAAGGGATTGACGCCGTAATGAGAATCGTTATGATTATCACAACTGGTCGCGAGACTGGTTGGATAACCTGAGAGGCCTTGGTTCGGACTCTCAGATTATCTCCTCATCAGGCTAATCACGGTTATTGACCCGGCACTTTGCCGGGTCTTTTTTTGCCTGCGATTCAGGGCCCGCTGGCGTATCTATTTGAACCGGGCGCAGTAATCCTGCTCTGGCATCGCCGCGGTGTACCAGACGTAATCGGCCATTGCCGGCTCGACCTGCCCCCCGACCTCGGCCAGCAGCAGCACCTTGCTCTCACCTTTTGCGCCCAGATCGGCGAGGTGCAACGGTACCCCCAGGTCCTTGCGCGCATGGTAGGCACCGGCGAGCAGCAATGCAGGCTGCGGCGCCGTCAGCAGCCGTTCGGCAATACGCCGATCGCGCTGTTGCTGCACCGCCAGCATCGCCGGGAGCTGGCTATCGGGCAACAGGCCGCAGTGCCCCTGCTTGACGTGTTCGCGCAGGGCCGCCCTGACCGATGGAGCGGTGGATAGAGTGCCCGTCAAGCGCACCGGGTTGCGATAGGCCTCGCGCAGTTGCGCAGGTGAAAGGTTGGCCGCCAACAGCGGCACCTGGTGTTGCAACGCTTCTCGGACGATGGGGCCGTAAAGCTGCCAGTCCCAGCCTTTATCCCAAGCCAGTGCTGTGGGCAGGTCCAGGGGGAGTTGCGCAAGCCCGGCGAGTGCATCGGCCTTGCTCTGCTGCTCAGGTTGCAGCATTTCCAGCAGCAGGCTGCCCTGGGCCCGATGCTGCTGCAGCGCGCGCAACAACCATAATTGCAACGCATGATGATCGGGGCTGTCGTGCTTCTCCCCGACCAGTACGCGTGGCGCATCGGCCAAGCCTTCTAAGAGCTGCTCAGGGCTGATCACCTGCCCGCTGGCCACGTCGTGTATCTGCCCCAGTTCAGGGCTATCAAGGCCCTCGCTGCCCTGCCAGGCGGGTAACGGCGGCAAACTGGCCTGGCAGCCCGCCAGCACCAAGCTCAGAAAAAGTACTGAAGCGCACAGCAGTGGATAGCCCACGGGGATTGCCTCCTAGCGGGTAATGATCAATGGGTGCCCCCGTTCAGGATGGGGCTGCACCAGCACGTCGATACCAAACACGGCTTTGAGCAGCGACGGCGTCAGAACCGCCTGCGGCGCCGCCAGGGCGTGGCTACGACCCTCTTGCAGCAGCATGATGCGATCACAGTATCGTGCCGCCAGGTTCAAGTCATGCAGGATCACCAGCACAGCGGCGCCGGAATCGGCGAACCGGCGCACGGCCTCCAGGGTGGTGTGCTGATGCAGCGGGTCGAGCATCGATGTGGGCTCATCGAGTAGCAACGTAGCGCCCGCCTTCCCCGGCCAAAGCTGGGCCAGCACTCTTGCCAGATGCACCCGTTGCCGTTCGCCGCCCGACAGCGCCAGGTAACTGCGCCCCACCAAATGCCCGGCATCCGCTGCCTGCAGCGCATGTTCGATGATCTCGGCATCTCGGAGTTGCCCGCTGTCATGCGGCATGCGGCCCATGGCCACAACTTCCTCGACCTTGAAAGAAAAACCCAGGCTCGAGGCCTGCGGTAGTACTGCCAGGCACCTGGCACGCGCCTGCCCTGGCCAGTCAGCCAAAGGGCGACCTTGCAGGGTTACTTGCCCACGCTGCGGCACCAACTCGCCACACAAGACCCCGAGCAAGCTGCTCTTGCCAGCCCCATTGGGGCCAAGAACGCCCGTCACCTGTCCGGGGCTCAGTTGTAAATCTATGTCATGGAGCACGTCATTGCTGCCACGGCGCAGATGCAGCCCTTGAACTTGCAGCATCAACTGCGCCCTCTTATCAACAGCATCAGAAAGAACGGCGCACCAATAAAGGCCGTGACGATACCGATTGGCAACTCGGCAGGCGCCAGCAACAGCCGCGCGGCAAGGTCGGCGAACAGCATGAGTATGCCGCCGGCCAGCAATGACGCGGGTAGCACGACCCGATGGTCGGGCCCAGCCAGCAGGCGCACCAGGTGGGGAACCACCAGGCCGATAAAACCGATCAATCCGGCTGCAGCCACGCCAGCGCCCACCCCCAATGCGGTACAGAACACCAGTTCGCGCTTGAGGCGCTCCACGTCAACCCCCAGGTGGCGCGCCTCCGACTCGCCCAACAACAAGGCATTCAACGCTTTGGCCCGGCGCGGTAGCCAGACGGCCACGCCCACAGCGATCAGCAACAGTGGCCAAAGCCGCGCGTAGCTGGCGCCATTGAGGCTGCCCAGGTTCCAGAATGTCAGGGTCCGCAGGGTGGCATCATCGGCCAGATAAGACAGCAGGCCCACGGCGGCGCCGCCCAGCGCTGTCATGGCCACACCGGCCAGCAGCATGGTGGCAACATGGGTCTGGCCATCACGTCGGCCTAGCCGATAAACCAGGGCAGTCACGCCTAACCCACCGATGAAAGCGCACAACGACAAAAGATAAGGCGCAATTACCTCTGGCAAACCACCCAGCCAGCTGCCACCGACGATGGCCAGCGCTGCGCCCATAGCCGCCCCAGAGGCAACACCGACCAGGCCCGGGTCGGCCAGAGGGTTTCGAAACAGCCCCTGCATGGCCACCCCAGATAACGCCAGTACCGCGCCCACTGCCAAGCCCAGTAAGGTACGCGGAAGGCGAATCTGCCCAACAATCATCTCGGCCTGTTGCACCCCGTCGCCTGCGATGGGCAAGCCCAGCAGACGCAGACCGGCGCGGGCGGTGTCGCCCAATGGCAGGCTGACCGGCCCTAGTGCCAGTGACAACCACACCGCCAGCAGGCACAGCAATGTCAGGCAAGTGAGAAGTGTTCGCGGTGCAATCCGTTGTTTCATTTAGCGTTGCTTGCCGGATAGAACGCCGCGGCCAGTGCCTGCAAGGCCCCTGGCAAACGCGGGCCCAGGCCACCCACCAACAAAGTCGGGTCGAACGACACCAGGCGCTGTTCATGCACGGCGCGCGAAGCCGCCAACCCGGGATTCTCCTTCAGCAAGGCCTGCAACGCCTGCTCGCCGGCCAGCGCGCGGTCGGAAAACACCACGACATCCGGGTCGAGCGCCGCCAATGCCTCGCTGGAAAAATTCTTGTAGCCCTGGTGCTCTGCGAGGTTACGCGCACCTGCCTGGCGCAGCACCCAATCCCCTGCCGTGCCCTGCCCGGCAACCAGCGGCTTGGCGCCGGCATGGCCGATCAGCAGCAGCACGCCCGGTGCCTTGCGTTGCTGCTTGGCCTGCGCCACGTGCAGCTCCAGCGCCTGCATTTGCTGGCGATAGCTGGCCGACAGCTGCGCGGCCTTCTGCTCGGTGCCCAACAGCGCGCCCAAGTGCGTGAGGTTCTGATCCACCGCAGCCAGCTCAGCCTGGCTTGTGAACAGCTCCACCCGCACACCGGCATTACGCAACTGCGTGAGTACCGGCGGCGGCCCCATCTCGTCGGTGCCCACCAGCACATCCGGGCGCAAGCTGAGAATGCCTTCGGCTGACAACTGCCGCTGATAACCTATGCTGGGCAGCGCCTTGAGCGACTCGGGGTGCTGGCTGGTGGTATCCACCCCCACAAGACGTGACTCACCGCCCAGCTCGCAGATCCACTCACTCAGCGCACCGCCAGCACTCACCCAGCGTTGCGGCACATCGGTGGCCACAGCCTGGAGAGAAGTGAATAAAGCTGCACACAGGGCGAGCAAAGCAGCGGGACGGCGCATCGTTGGTTTCCTTCTGAAGGCGGGCCGCAGGCCTTGTAGCGGGCGGCAGAACTGCGCACCATAGACAGCTGGCGCAGCCAATGAGTGGAATTTGATAATTATTCGCATTGGCGCGTCAAGCCATCACTTTGTTTCACGAGCCTTTGTGCAATGCACTTTCTTTGTCCTTCCGCAGCCCTGCCCGAGGCCCACAGCCGCGCTTTCAGCGTAGACGGCATCGACCTGTTGGGCGTGCGCCGTCACGGCCAGGTTTACCTGTACCGTAACCGCTGCCCGCATCGCGGCATCCCGCTGAACTGGGCACCCGATGCTTTCGTGGATGAGAGCGCCAGCCTGATCCGCTGCGCCCATCATGGCGCGCTGTTTCTTGTGGAAAATGGCGAATGCGTGGCAGGCCCCTGTGAAGGCGAGGTGCTGCAAGCCCTAGGCTGCCATGAAGACAGCCAGGGCATCTGGCTCAAGAATTGAGCAGCACCGGCAGAGCGCGGTCGATGACAATTTGTTCGCGGTCCAGACGAACAGCGTAGGCCAACACGTGCACACCGTCCGCTACTGCAGCCCGCAGGGCCTGGGCATAGGCAAAGTCGATTTCCTCGGCAGGACGCACGGCCTCGATACCGGTAAGGTTCACGCAATACAGCTGCACGGCCCGAACGCCTTGACGGGCCAGGGCCGCCAATTCGCGCAGATGCTTGGCACCACGCTGGGTCACGGCATCCGGAAATGCCGCTACGGCCGTGTCCGGGTAACCAAGGGTTACGCTTTTGACCTCGACATAAGCAGGCCCGGCAGGGAACTCAAGGCGAAAATCCACCCGGCTGCGTTCTTCACCATAAGCGACCTCACGTTTGAGCCCGGTGAAACCGGCAAGCTCCTCAATCACGCCTGCTCGCAGGGCCTCCTCGACCAACGCATTGGCCCGCCCGGTATTGATACAGGCCAGGCGCCCCTGCGGCGTTTCGCTGATCTCCCAGGTGCCTGGCAGCTTGCGCTTGGGGTCATTAGAGCGGCTGAACCATACCTGCCCACCCTCGCGCATGCAGTTGAGCATAGAGCCGGTGTTCGGGCAGTGAATGGTGAGCTGCTCACCATTGGCCAACTCGATGTCCGCCAGAAAGCGTTTGTAGCGGCGCAGCAGGCGCCCTTGTTCCAGTTTTGGAAAAAGCACCGTTAGCCCTGCCAGCTGCGCAGGCCACGGGCGATGCGCTCCACCGCCTGCTCCAGGCGCGGCAGGCTCTGGGTGTAGGCAAAGCGTACATGGTGCCCGGCCAAGTGGCGGCCAAAGTCCAGGCCCGGCGTGAAGGCCAGGTGTTCGGTTTCCAAAAAGTGCTGACAGAACGCGAACGCGTCACCGCCGAAGGCGCTGATATCGGCATACAGGTAGAACGCCCCCTGCGGTTCCACAGCGATGCGAAAGCCCAATTCACGTAACGCAGGCAACAGATAGTCGCGTCGACGAGCGAATTCAGCCCGGCGTTCCTCGAAAATCGCCAACGTTTGTGGCTGGAAACACGCCAGCGCAGCATGCTGAGCCATGCTCGGGGCACTGATGTAGAGGTTTTGTGCCAGCTTTTCCAGGTCGGCAACAGCACCGGGCGGCGCTACCAGCCAGCCAAGCCGCCACCCGGTCATGCCGAAATACTTGGAAAAACTATTGAGAACGAACGCCGAGTCGTCCACTTCCAGTACGCTCGGCGCATCCATGCCGTAGGTCAGGCCGTGGTAGATCTCGTCCACTACCAAATGGCCATGACGCTCATGGGTTGCCTTGGCCAGGCTAGCCAGTTCATCGCGCCCAAGCACCGTGCCAGTCGGGTTGGCCGGCGAGGCGACCAAGGCACCGACGCTGTCCTTGTCCCAGTAGCGTCCGACCAGGTCGGCTGTGAGCTGGTAATTGACCTCCGGCCCCACTGGCACCAACTGCGCCCCGCCTTCGACCAGGCGCAGAAAATGGCGGTTGCACGGGTATCCAGGGTCGGCCAACAGCCAGTGCTTGCCCGGATCTACCAGCAGACTGCTGGCCAGCAGCAACGCGCCCGAACCACCCGGCGTGACCAGAATTCGCTCGGGGTCGATACCCAGGCCGTAACGCTGGCCATAAAAATCGGCGATCGCCTCACGCAGCGCCGGCAACCCACGAGCGGCAGTGTAGCGAGTGTGCCCGGCAGCCAGCGCGGCCTGGCCGGCGGCGACGATCGGTGCAGCGGTGGTGAAATCCGGCTCGCCGATTTCCAAGTGGATCACATCATGCCCGGCCGCTTGCAGCTCGTTGGCACGCGCCAGCAAAGCCATGACGTGGAAGGGTTCGATGGCGCGGCTGCGCGCACTGTAAGGGTGGGCCATGACCTTCTCTCAAATGGGGCTAAACTGTTGATTCTACCTGTGCACGGCAGCGAACGTGCGGCGCGTGCCGCTGTCAACACCTAGGATCGGGCCGGGGTAGCGCACCCCCGATCTATCTGGTAAGTTCGGCGGCTCGCAGTCGCAGGGCCGGCGGGTGCCGGAGATGGAGCAGCCTGCGCATTGGATCAGATGAGTGAGAGGCGGTCTATTCATGTCCACCGTAGAAAAGCAAAAAACCGGTCAGACCATGTACGGTGTCGAGCCCTATAAAGAGACCAAGGGCGAGGAGTACATGGGTGAGCCCATGAAGAAGCACTTCACCAAGCTTCTCAACGCTTGGAAAGGCGAGCTCATGCAGAGTGTCGACCGCACTGTAGACCACATGAAGGACGAAGCTGCGAACTTCCCGGACCCGGCCGACCGGGCCAGCCAGGAAGAAGAGTTTGCCCTGGAGCTGCGCAACCGCGATCGCGAGCGCAAGCTCATCAAGAAGATCGACAAGACGTTGCAGAAGATTCAGGACGAAGAGTACGGCTGGTGTGACTCCTGCGGTATCGAGATCGGCCTGCGCCGCCTTGAAGCCCGCCCTACTGCCGACCTGTGCTTCGACTGCAAGGAAATTTCCGAGAAAAAGGAAAAGACTGTCGGCAAAGGCTGATCGTCAAACCACCCAAACGGGGCGCTTATTGCGCCCCGTTTCATTTATATGCCCGGCAATACCATGAAAGACTCCCGATACATCGGCCGCTTCGCCCCTACCCCAAGCGGGTTTCTGCACTTCGGCTCGCTGGTCGCCGCCCTCGCCTCCTGGCTGGATGCACGTGCGGTGGATGGCCGCTGGCTGTTGCGCATGGAAGACACCGACCCGCCGCGCGAAATGCCCGGCGCCCGCGATGCCATCCTGCAGACCCTGGAGCGCTACGGCCTGCACTGGGACGGCGAGGTGGTTTACCAGAGCCAACGCCACGAGGCTTATGCGGCAGTGGTAGAGCGCCTGTTCAACATGGGCCTGGCTTACGCCTGTACCTGTTCACGCAAGCAGCTCGAAGGCTACGACGGCATCTACCCGGGCTTTTGCCGCAACGCAGGGCATGCCCGCGAAGGGGCGGCGATCCGGCTGCGGGTGCCTGAACTGCTCTACCGCTTCACTGACCGCGTGCAGGGTGAATTCCAGCAGCATTTGGGGCGGGAGGTGGGCGATTTCGTGATCCAGCGGCGCGATGGGCTGTATGCCTATCAACTGGCAGTGGTGTTGGACGATGCCTGGCAAGGCGTCACCGATATCGTGCGCGGCGCCGACCTGCTCGACAATACCCCACGGCAGCTTTACCTGCAGGAACTGCTGGGCTTTTCCCAACCGCGCTACCTGCACATTCCCCTGATCGTTCAACCCGACGGGCACAAGCTGGGCAAGTCGTACCGTTCACCGCCCTTGCAGGCCGAGCATGCGACGCCATTGCTGTTACGCGCACTGCGGGCCCTGGGCCAGGACACCACCCCTGACTTGCTGCTGGCAACGCCCGCCGAAGTGCTGGCGGTAGCGCGTCAGCAGTGGAGGCCAGAGGCAATTGCCCGAAAGGCCACGGTGCCAGAGGCTGACTTGCATTGAGACGGATGCGCCCCTTCGCGGGTGAACCCTCTGTTGCAGGGCTTGCACAGTTGTGAGGTGCGAGGTACCCCCTCAGAGCGGGTTCACCGTTGAAGAGAGCGCCCAGGTGGCACATTCTCGAAATCAAAAGTCGAACGAATTCAAACTCTTGGCCAATGCCATGGATTCCCGCTAGCATCCCCCCAGCCAATTGCGCCAATAATAACGCCAACCCCGCAGCGCCCAACCATCGAGGCCAGCATGTACATCTATCGTTTGGTCCTGCTTCTGGTCGTGGGGATCTATCTGTTCTCCCCGGCCATCATGGACTGGTGGATCGAACCGACCGGTGCCTGGTACCGCCCCTACCTGCTCTGGCTGATCCTGATCGTCGTCACCTTCATTCTGCAGAGCCAACGAGATGCCGATGAGCTTTAGCCTGACCCAGATGATCCTGATCAGCGCCGCGTACCTGATGGTGCTGTTCGGCGTGGCCTGGATCAGCGAGCGTGGGCTGATCCCGCGTTCGATCATACGCCACCCGCTGACCTACACGCTTTCGCTGGGGGTCTACGCCAGTGCCTGGGCCTTCTATGGCTCGGTAGGCTTGGCCTATCAGTATGGCTACGGCTTCCTCGCCTGCTACCTGGGGGTCTCGGGCGCCTTCCTGCTGGCGCCGGTGCTGCTGTATCCGATCCTCAAGATCACCCGCACCTACCAATTGTCGTCGCTGGCTGACCTGTTGGCATTTCGCTTTCGCAGCACCTGGGCTGGCGCGCTGACCACGATCATCATGCTGATAGGCGTGCTACCCCTGCTGGCCCTGCAGATCCAGGCGGTGGCCGATTCGATCAGCATCCTCACCGGGGAACCCGTCAAGGCACGGGTTGCCTTTGCCTTCTGCGTACTGATTGTTCTGTTCACCATCTTCTTCGGCTCGCGCCACATCGCCACCCGCGAGAAACACGAAGGCCTGGTGTTCGCCATCGCCTTCGAGTCGGTGATCAAGCTGCTGGCCCTGGGCGGCGTCGGCCTGTATGCGCTTTATGGAGTGTTCGGAGGCCCCCATCAGTTGGAAGTGTGGCTGCTGCAGAACCAGACGGCCCTGGCGGCGCTGCACACCCCATTGCAGGAAGGCCCCTGGCGCACCTTGCTGCTGGTGTTCTTTGCCTCGGCCATCGTCATGCCGCACATGTACCACATGGCCTTCACCGAAAACCTCAATCCACGTTCGCTGGTCAGCGCCAGCTGGGGCCTGCCGTTGTTCCTGCTGCTGATGAGCCTGGCAGTGCCACTGGTGCTGTGGGCAGGCCTGCGCCTGGGCGCCAGCACCAACCCCGAGTATTTCACCCTGGGCCTGGGTATCGCCGCCAACAACCAGGCGTTGGCTTTGCTCGCCTACGTAGGCGGGCTGGCATCGGCCAGCGGGCTGATCATCGTCACCACCCTCGCCCTCTCGGGCATGGCCCTGAACCACCTGGTGCTGCCGCTGTACCAGCCACCGGCCGAAGGCAACATCTATCGCTGGCTGAAATGGACGCGCCGCGCGCTGATCGTGGCGATCATCACCGCAGGGTTCGTTTTCTACCTGACTCAGAGCAACCACCAGAGCCTGGCCAACCTGGGTATCGTGGCATTCGTCGCCACCTTGCAGTTCCTGCCTGGCGTGCTGTCGGTACTGTACTGGCCGACCGCCAACCGCCGCGGCTTCATCGCAGGGCTGCTGGCCGGGACCTTAGTGTGGATGGCGACCATGCTGCTGCCGCTGCTGGGCAACCTGCAAGGGTTCTACATTCCGTCACTGGACATGATCTATGTGCTCGACGACACCAGCTGGCACATGGCGGCCATCGCCTCGCTGGCGGCCAACGTCTTGTTGTTCACGCTGATTTCGCTTTTCACCAACGCCAGCAGCGAGGAAGTCAGTGCCGCCGAAGCCTGCGCAGTGGACAATGTACGCCGCCCACAGCGCCGCGAACTGCATGCTGCCTCACCCCAGGAATTCGCCACACAGTTGGCCAAGCCGCTGGGCGCCAAGGCTGCGCAGAAGGAAGTCGAGCAGGCCCTACGTGACCTTTACCTGCCATTCGACGAGCGTCGCCCCTATGCCTTGCGCCGCCTGCGCGACCGTATCGAAGCCAACCTCTCGGGCCTGATGGGGCCGAGCGTTGCCCAGGACATGGTCGAGACCTTCCTGCCTTACAAATCTGGTAACGAAAACTACGTCACCGAAGACATCCACTTCATCGAAAGCCGCCTGGAAGACTACCACTCGCGCCTCACCGGCCTGGCGGCCGAACTCGATGCCCTGCGCCGCTACCACCGTCAGACCTTGCAGGAACTGCCCATGGGCGTCTGCTCGCTGGCCAAGGATCAGGAGATCCTGATGTGGAACAAGGCCATGGAAGAGCTGACCGGCATCGCCGCCAAGCATGTGGTCGGCTCACGCCTGATGACCATCGGCGAGCCGTGGCGCGGCCTGCTGCAAGGCTTCATCAACGTTCCCGACGAGCACCTGCACAAGCAGCGCCTGGCGCTAGATGGCCAGCCGCGCTGGTTGAACCTGCACAAGGCGGCCATCGACGAGCCGCTGGCACCGGGCAACAGCGGCCTGGTGCTGCTGGTCGAAGACCTTACCGAGACTCAAGCCCTGGAAGACAAGCTGGTGCATTCCGAGCGCCTGGCCAGCATCGGCCGGCTGGCTGCTGGGGTGGCCCACGAAATCGGCAACCCGATCACCGGCATCGCCTGCCTGGCGCAGAACCTGCGTGAAGAACGCGAAGGCGATGGCGAGATCATCGAGCTGTCCAGCCAGATCCTCGAGCAGACCAAACGTGTCTCGCGCATCGTCCAGTCGCTGATGAGCTTCGCCCACGCAGGTGGTAGCCATCAGAACAGCGAAGAACCCGTATGCCTGGCCGAAGTGGCGCAAGACGCCATTGGTCTGCTGGCATTGAACCGGCGCAATTTCGAAGTACAGTTCTTCAACCTCTGTGACCCCGACCACTGGGCCGAAGGCGACCCGCAACGCCTGGCGCAGGTGCTGATCAACCTGCTTTCCAACGCCCGCGACGCCTCGCCGCCGGGCAGCGCCGTGCGAGTACGCAGCGCCGTCTGCGAACACACCGTCGACCTGATCGTCGAGGACGAAGGCAGCGGGATACCCAAGAGCATCATGGACCGCCTGTTCGAACCGTTCTTCACCACCAAGGACCCAGGCGAGGGAACCGGACTCGGGCTCGCTCTGGTCTATTCCATCGTGGAAGAGCATTATGGGCAAATCACCATCGACAGCCCGGCCGACATCGAACGGCAACGTGGCACCCGGATACGCGTGACCCTGCCCCGGCATGTCGTAGCGACGTCCCCTGAAATTCGAGACCGTCGAGAGAATTGAATCAATGCCGCATATTCTGATCGTCGAAGACGAAACCATCATCCGCTCGGCCCTGCGTCGGCTGCTCGAACGCAACCAGTACCAGGTCAGCGAAGCCGGCTCGGTGCAGGAAGCCCAGGAACGCTTCAGCATCGCCACCTTCGACCTGATCGTCAGCGACCTGCGCCTGCCTGGCGCCCCTGGCACCGAGCTGATCAAACTCGGTCAGGGCACGCCGGTGCTGATCATGACCAGCTACGCCAGCCTGCGCTCGGCGGTAGACTCGATGAAGATGGGCGCGGTGGACTATATCGCCAAGCCTTTCGACCATGATGAAATGCTTCAGGCCGTCGCACGCATCCTGCGTGACCGGCAGAGCGCCCCAACGGCGGCGCAAGCACCGGCAGCCGAGCCGCGGGCCAACGGCAAGGCTGCAACAGCGGACAAACCTGCCGCCGCCAATGGTGAGATCGGCATTATCGGGTCGTGCCCGCCAATGCAGGATCTGTACAGCAAGATCCGCAAGGTGGCGCCCACCGACTCCAATGTGCTGATCCAGGGTGAGTCGGGCACCGGTAAAGAGCTGGTGGCCCGTGCCCTGCACAACCTTTCGCGGCGCGCCAAGGCGCCGATGATTTCGGTGAATTGCGCGGCGATTCCAGAAACCTTGATCGAGTCAGAACTGTTCGGCCACGAAAAAGGCGCATTCACCGGTGCCAGTGCTGGCCGCGCAGGCTTGGTAGAGGCGGCCGACGGTGGCACCCTGTTCCTCGACGAAATCGGTGAGTTGCCGCTCGAAGCCCAGGCTCGCCTGCTGCGCGTGCTGCAGGAAGGCGAGATCCGCAGGGTCGGCTCGGTTCAGTCGCAGAAAGTCGACGTGCGCTTGATTGCCGCGACCCACCGTGACCTCAAAAACCTGGCCAAGGCCGGGCAGTTCCGTGAAGACCTTTATTACCGCCTTCACGTGATTGCGCTGAAGTTGCCGGCGCTGCGCGAGCGCGGCAGTGACGTAAACGAAATTGCCAACGCTTTCCTTGCACGCCAGAGTGCGCGCATCGGTCGGGACGACCTGCATTTTTCCGCCGAAGCCGAGCAAGCCATTCGTCACTACAGCTGGCCGGGTAACGTGCGCGAACTGGAAAACGCCGTGGAGCGCGCAGTTATCCTCAGCGAGAGCGCGGAAATTTCCGCAGACATGCTGGGCATCGATATCGAGCTGAGCGACCTGGAAGAAGACGACATTCTCGACAACGCCCTGGCCGCAGCCAGTGCCAGCAGCGCAAGCCATGAGCCCACCGAGGATTTGTCGCTGGAGGATTACTTCCAGCACTTCGTGCTCGAGCACCAGGACCACATGACCGAAACCGAGTTGGCACGCAAGCTGGGTGTCAGCCGCAAATGCCTGTGGGAGCGGCGCCAGCGCCTGGGCATCCCGCGGCGCAAGAGCAACGCAACCAGCGATAACTGAGCGGGGCTCAAGCCCCAGCGCCTGTGAGATCGCGCGCCGCCCGCGCGGCGCTCGATTTCACAACCGCTAGATATGTCAAGCAAGCCCTCTCGTAACCCCCCACCCCCACATAAATCTGTTACCCAACCTTTCCGACGTAACAGTTCCCGAGGCGTACGGTAACGAAATTTCTACATTTCCTGCCGTTGGAAAAGCCAAGAATCCTTCCAACCCCTTGATTTCATTGGGTTTTCAAAAGTTGGCACGGCACCTGCTATATGTCTGGTACAAGAACAATAACAAGCATAGCAACTCAGAATAAGAACAAGACGAAACGGCTCACGCACAATAAAAACAAGACGGCGGAGGCGCAGCTAACTGATTCTTTTGGAGAGGATGCGTGTTTGGGGCTTGCCCCACGACCAGGCAGAGAACAACAAAAACTGCACTTAAAAGCAGCGCCTGAACTGGTTGGATCGAAAGGTCAACGTGACATCAGCGGCCAAAGCAATCCGTTTGCTCTTAACCCCTGGATTGGGGGTCGTCCACAAGCTTCGAGATTTGTGGGCAGGGCACTCAACAAAAACAAGAAGCCCAGTCGAAAAATAATAAGAGCACGCAACGACTTCTTGGGGAGCTTAGGCTCCCCTTGTCGTTTCTCCCTCCTTGCGCAGGGCTTCCTGCGACCGCCTACACCATTCCCCGAGTAAATGCTAGAATCCCCGCCCATCATGCGGCCATTCTCCTATTGTTGGCCGAACATTCCTTCAAACAGTGCATCCCATGCTGAAGAAGCTGTTCCAGTCGTTCCGCCCTCCCGTACCGGGCCAGCACCACAGGCGCACTACGCCTGAGGTGATCAACAAAAGCCAACATTCGCTGCAGCGCCACCAGTTCAGCCGGCATGCGGTGAACATCGTCGAGCGCCTGCAAAGTGCGGGCTACCAGGCCTACCTGGTTGGTGGCTGCGTCCGCGACCTGATGCTGGGCATCACGCCCAAGGACTTCGACGTCGCCACCAGTGCCACCCCCGAACAGGTGCGTGCCGAGTTCCGTAACGCGCGCATCATCGGCCGGCGCTTCAAGCTGGTCCACGTGCATTTCGGCCGTGAGATCATCGAAGTCGCCACCTTCCGTGCCCATCACTCCGAAGACGACCAGGGTGACAGCCACCGTTCGTCGCACAACGCCAGTGGTCGCATACTGCGTGACAACGTATACGGCACCTTGGAAGAAGATGCGCAGCGCCGCGACTTCACCATCAATGCCCTTTACTACGACCCGGTCAGCGAGCGCATCCTGGACTACGCCAACGGCGTTCATGATGTGCGTAACCGCCTGCTGCGTCTGATTGGCGACCCGACTCACCGCTACCAGGAAGACCCGGTACGCATGCTGCGTGCTGTGCGGTTCGCCGCCAAGCTGGATTTCGGCATCGAGAAGCACACGTTCCAGCCGATCCGCAAACTGGCGCCTATGTTGCGCGAGATACCGCCTGCACGCCTGTTCGAGGAATGCTTAAAGCTGTTCCTTTCGGGGCAAGGGGCGATGGCCTTCGAAATGCTGGTCGACCTCGAGTTGTTCGAGCCGCTGTTCCCAGCCAGTGCTCACGCCTTGGACGAGCGTCCGACCTATACCCACACCCTGATCAGCCAGGCATTGAGCAACACCGACCTGCGGGTCAAACAAGGCAAGCCGGTCACCCCTGCCTTCCTGTTCGCGGCTCTGCTCTGGCCTGCCTTGCCAAGCCGTGTGCTGCACCTGCAGAGCCAGGGCGTACCGCCCATTCCAGCCATGAACGGTGCGGCCCATGACCTGATCGCCGAGCAATGTGCGCGCATTGCCATACCCAAGCGCTTCACCCTGCCGATTCGTGAAATCTGGGACATGCAGGAGCGCTTGCCCCGTCGCAGTGGTAAGCGTGCAGACCTACTGCTGGATAACCCGCGCTTCCGCGCCGGCTACGACTTCCTGCTGCTGCGCGAAAGCGCTGGCGAGCAAACCGATGACCTCGGCCAGTGGTGGACGGATTACCAGGAGGCCAACGACAGTGAGCGGCGCGAGATGATCCGCGAGCTGGGCAGCCGTGACGAAGGCGGCGCGGGCACGGCTCGCAAACGCAAGCGCAGTGGCGGCAAGCGCAAGCGCAGCGGTGGTGACGAGGCCTTCGAGTGACCACCCGCGCCTTCATCGGCCTGGGCAGTAACCTGGACGCCCCGGCCGAGCAACTGCGCAGCGCCCTCCAAGCGCTGGACAAGATTGACGGCACTGGGCTGGTAGCGGCATCGGCCCTGTATACCAGCGACTCACTGCTGCCCGGCCAACCGCGCTACACCAACGCCGTCGCGGCACTGGACACCACGCTGGCGCCACTGGCTTTGCTCGATGCTCTGCAAGTCATCGAAAACGATCAGGGCCGCGTGCGCAAAGAGCGCTGGGGCCCACGCACGCTGGACCTGGATATCCTGCTGTACGGTGACCAGGTCATCGACGTACCCCGCCTCAAGGTGCCGCATTACCACATGCATGCCCGCCCTTTCGTGCTGTACCCCTTGGCCGAGCTGGTGGCGAGCGACTTCTGCCTGGCCGATGGCCGTACCCTCGCCCAACTGCTCGAAGCCTGCCCGTTCGTCGGCCTGGAACGCCTGTAAACCGGGCGTTTGAGACATTAGGCAAAGCGCGGTAACGCCAGTAACACCCCGTTAGTAACAATGCGGTAACAGGGTGATTGACTTCCCCCACCTCGCTCACGACTATAGGCGTCCCGTGTGGCACCCCGATGCCACATACCCGTATTTAGGCCCGGACGGACCTGTGCCCGAACATCACACCCGATGATGTGCCGCTCCGGAAGATGACTACACGCGTTGTATGCAGTCGTTTTTCACAGCGCCTGAACGAGGATTTACCTACATGCCTGAAGTAACCCTGACGACCCTCCACGGCCTGAAGGCCAAGGGTGAAAAGATCACCATGCTGACCTGCTACGATGCAACCTTCGCCAAGGCCTGCAGCCAGGCCGGCGTCGATGTGTTGCTGGTAGGCGACTCTCTGGGCATGGTCTTGCAGGGCCATGACAGCACCCTGCCCGTCACCACCGAAGAAATGGCCTACCACACAGCCTGCGTCAAACGCGGCAACGATGGCGCGCTGATCCTCGCCGATCTGCCGTTCATGGCCCACGCGACACCAGAGCAGGCTTTTGCCAACTGCGCCAAACTGATGCAGGCCGGCGCTCATATGATCAAACTAGAAGGCGCTGCCTGGCTGGCCGATACCATCCGCCTGCTGGCCGAACGCGGTGTGCCGGTATGCGCGCACATGGGCCTGACCCCACAGACTGTCAACGTACTGGGCGGTTACAAGGTGCAGGGCCGCCAGGAAGCGCAAGCGCGGCAAATGCGCGCCGACGCCATCGCACTGGAACAGGCAGGCGCGGCAATGCTGCTGCTTGAATGCGTGCCCAGTGAGCTGGCAGCAGAAATCACTCAGGCAGTGAGCATTCCGGTCATCGGCATTGGCGCAGGTAGCGCCACCGACGGCCAGGTACTGGTCCTGCACGACATGCTTGGCCTGTCCTTGAGCGGCCGGGTGCCCAAGTTCGTGAGGAACTTCATGCAAGGTCAGCCAGACATCCACAGCGCCCTCAGTGCCTACGTCACCGCGGTCAAGGGTGTCACCTTCCCTGCAGCCGAGCACGGATTCAGCGCATGAACACAGTCAAGACCGTCCGCGAACTGCGCGCAGCCGTCGCTCGCGCCCGCGGCGAAGGCAAGCGCATCGCCTTCGTGCCGACCATGGGCAACTTGCACAGCGGCCACGCTGCGCTGGTGACCAAGGCAGCTCAACGTGCCGATTTCGTCGTGGCCAGCATCTTCGTCAACCCATTGCAGTTCGGCGCCAACGAAGACTTGGACAAGTACCCCCGCACACTGGCTGCCGACCAGCAGCGCCTGCTCGATGCCGGCTGCCACCTGCTGTTCGCGCCCACGGTACAAGAGATGTACCCTGACGGCATGGCCGTGCAAACCCGCGTCAGCGTACCTCAGCTCTCCGAAGGCCTTTGCGGCGCCAGCCGGCCAGGCCACTTCGAAGGCGTGGCGACCGTGGTCAGCAAGCTGTTCAACATGGTCCAGCCAGACCTGGCCGTGTTCGGCGAAAAGGACTACCAGCAACTGGCGGTGATCCGCGCCATGGTGCGCGACCTGAACATGCCGATCCAGATCATTGGCGAGCCCACCGTTCGCGCCGAAGACGGCTTGGCGCTGTCTTCGCGCAACGGTTACCTCACCCCTGAACAGCGGACCACGGCGCCGGTCGTGTATCGCACCCTGAGGCAGATCGCCGATGCGCTTGGTCGCGGCCAGGTAGATTTCGACGCACTGATCGAGCAAGGCAAGGCCGACCTTATCGCCGCCGGGCTGCGCCCGGACTACTTGGAGGTGCGCCACGCAGTCAATCTGCGCCCGGCCACTTTTGGCGACCGCGACCTCGTCATTCTGGTAGCTGCTTATTTAGGCAACACCCGGCTGATCGACAATCTCTACCTGCATCTGGACGAAAAAACCGCATAACGGTCAGGGGGTGCCGTGCCGCCCATGGCCCCCCTAAAAACCCCCGCCTCCCCATTCCCTGCACGCGCCCTTTGCCTATAATGATGGCCAGTCTGAACCCGGCAATGAGTGCCCTGTCCAAGGCTCACCACGCATCAAGGAATTCCGTGCAATGGCGTATTACCGTACACCCCACGATGTGACGGCCCTGCCTGCCTGGCAGGCCCTGCAGAAACACCGCCAAGCCATGCAAGGCTTCAGCATGCGCGAAGCCTTCGCCGCCGATGCAAAACGTTTTGATGACTTCTCGCTGAGCTCCTGCGGCCTGTTTCTGGACTATTCGAAAAACCTGATCACCGACGAAACCCGCACGCTGCTGGTAGCGTTGGCAGAGCAGGTCGGTTTGCAGGATGCAATCAAATCGATGTTCAGCGGCGAGATCATCAATGCCTCCGAAGGCCGCCCGGTGCTGCATACCGCACTGCGCCGCCCGGTAGGCGACAAGCTCAGCGTCAACGGCGTCAACGTGATGCCGGAAGTGCACAAGGTGCTCAACCAGATCACTGAACTGGTCGGCCGCATCCATGACGGCCTGTGGCGTGGCTACAGCGAAAAACCGATCACAGATGTGGTCAACATTGGCATCGGCGGTTCCTTCCTAGGCCCTGAGCTGGTCTCCGAAGCCCTGCTGCCCTACGCTCAACGTGGCGTGCGCTGCCACTACCTGGCCAATATCGACGGCAGTGAGTTCCATGAGCTGTCGGCCAACCTGCGTGCTGAGACCACCCTGTTCATCGTCTCGTCGAAGTCGTTCAACACCCTCGAGACTCTGAAAAATGCCATTGCCGCACGTACTTGGTACCTGGCCCAGGGCGGCTCGGAAGCCGAGCTGTATCGCCACTTCATCGCCGTATCCAGCAACAAGGCCGCGGCCGTAGCCTTCGGTATCCGCGAAGAAAACATCTTCCCGATGTGGGACTGGGTCGGTGGGCGCTATTCGCTGTGGTCGGCCATCGGCTTGCCGATTGCGCTAGCCATTGGCACCGCCAACTTCAAGGAGCTGCTGTCCGGTGCCTACACCATGGACCAGCACTTCCAGACCGCCCCGTTCGAGAAGAACATGCCGGTACTGCTGGCCTTGCTGGGCGTCTGGTATGGCAACTTCTGGGGCGCCAGCAGCCACGCGATCCTGCCGTACGACCACTACCTGCGCAACATTACCAAGCACCTGCAACAGCTGGACATGGAGTCCAACGGCAAGAGCGTGCTGCAGGACGGCACCCCGGTGAAAACCGAGACCGGCCCAGTGATCTGGGGCGGTGTGGGCTGTAACGGTCAGCACGCCTACCACCAGCTGTTGCATCAAGGCACCCAGTTGATCCCCGCCGACTTCATCGTGCCAGTGGTCAGCTTCAACCCGGTGGCCGACCACCATCAATGGCTGTACGCCAACTGCCTATCGCAGAGCCAGGCGCTGATGCTGGGCAAGACCCGCGAAGAAGCCGAGACGGAGCTGCGCCAGAAGGGCATGAGCGAGGCCGACATCGAAAAACTCGCTCCGCACAAGGTGATTCCGGGCAACCGCCCAAGCAATACACTGGTGGTCGAGCGCATCAGCCCGCGCCGCTTGGGTGCGTTGGTGGCGATGTACGAGCACAAGGTGTTCGTACAGAGCGTGGTCTGGGGTATCAACGCCTTCGATCAGTGGGGCGTCGAGCTGGGCAAAGAGCTGGGCAAGGGTGTGTACCAGCGCCTGGTCGGCAGCCTGGAAGACAGCGCCGAAGATGGCTCCACCCAGGGCCTGATCAACTACTTCCGCGGCCGTCATCGCGGTTGACCGACAGCCTGTTTCGACCCTTTCGCGGGTAACCCTGCGAGAGGGCCGGCACAGGGTGAACACCACCTCCAGCTACACTATCCATCGAATAGCCGTTGCAGTCCCTCCGACAAGAGCAGGACCACCCGCCATGTTCGATATCAAGCAATATCCCCACGCCCTGGCAGTCAGCCAATCGGTAAGCCTCACCCCCGACGAATATCAGCGCCTGTACCGTCAATCGGTCGATGACCCCGACACATTTTGGGCAGAACAGGCCAAGCGTCTGGACTGGGTCAAACCCTGGTCGACGGTGCAGCAATGCGACCTGAACACCGGCAGCGCCCGCTGGTTCGACGGCGGCCAGTTGAACGTCAGCCATAACTGTATCGACCGCCATCTGGCTCAGCGCGGCGAGCAGACTGCCCTGTTGTGGGAGGGTGACGACCCCAAGGACTCGAAAGCTGTCACCTATCGCGAACTGCACCGTCAGGTCTGCCGCTTGGCCAACGCCCTCAAGGCACGCGGGGTGAACAAAGGCGACCGGGTTTGCATTTACATGCCGATGATCCCTGAAGCCGCCTATGCCATGCTGGCCTGCACCCGCATTGGCGCAATCCATTCGGTGGTGTTCGGCGGATTCTCGCCCGACGCGCTGCGTGATCGAATTCTCGATGCCGATTGCCACACCGTGATCACCGCCGATGAAGGTGTTCGTGGTGGTAAACGCATCCCGCTCAAGCACAACGTCGACAAGGCGCTGACCAGCTGCCCAGCGGTCGACAGTGTCTTCGTGGTGCGCCGCACTGGGGCCGGTGTAGCCTGGAGCGAAGGCCGCGACCTCTGGTATCACGAAGCCACCGAGCACGCCGGCGACGACTGCCCGCCAGAGCCAATGCAGGCCGAAGACCCACTGTTCATCCTGTACACCTCCGGCAGCACCGGCAAGCCCAAGGGCGTGCTGCACACCACCGCCGGCTACCTGCTGCAGGCGACCATGACCTTCAAGGTGGTGTTCGACTACCGCGATGGCGAGGTGTTCTGGTGCACCGCGGACGTCGGCTGGGTCACCGGCCACAGTTACATCGTCTATGGCCCCCTGGCCAATGGTGCAATTTCGCTGATGTTCGAAGGCGTACCCAACTACCCGGACACCTCGCGCTTCTGGCAGGTGGTGGACAAGCACCAGGTCAACATCTTCTACACCGCGCCTACCGCCCTGCGCGCCCTGATGCGTGAGGGCTCAGCCCCGTTGCAAGGCACCTCTCGCCAAAGCCTGCGCCTGCTTGGCAGTGTTGGCGAACCCATCAACCCGGAAGCCTGGGAGTGGTATTTCGAAGCGGTCGGGCAAAAGCGCTGCCCCATCGTCGACACTTGGTGGCAGACCGAAACCGGCGGGATCATGCTTACCCCTCTGCCGGGCGATCGCACACTCAAGCCCGGATGCGCCACCCAACCGATGTTCGGGGTACAACCGGCGCTGCTGGACGAACAGGGCAAGCCTATAGAAGGCCCAGGCGCCGGCCTGCTGGTGATCAAGGCCAGCTGGCCGGGGCAGATCCGCAGCGTCTATGGCGACCACCAGCGCATGGTCGACACCTACTTCAAGCCCATGCCTGGCTACTACTTCACAGGCGATGGCGCGCGCCGGGATGCCGACGGCGACTACTGGATCACAGGCCGCATCGATGATGTGATCAACGTATCCGGCCACCGAATCGGCACGGCCGAGGTAGAAAGCGCACTGGTGCTGCACGACAGCGTCGCCGAGGCCGCGGTGGTGGGGTACCCCCATGACCTCAAGGGCCAAGGTGTTTACGCTTTCGTCACCCCCATGAGCGGCATCACACCGGACGATACGCTCAAGGAGAAACTGCTGGCGTTGGTCAGCAAGGAGATTGGCAGCTTCGCCAAGCCCGAGCTGATCCAGTGGGCCCCGGCCTTGCCCAAGACACGGTCGGGTAAGATCATGCGGCGTATACTGCGCAAGATCGCTTGCAATGAACTGGACACCCTCGGCGATACCTCGACCCTGGCCGACCCGAGCGTGGTACAAGAGCTGATCGATAAACGCCTCAATCAATAGCGGGCCGCCAGCTGCCATGGCCGCCCTGCGACACAGGACGCCATGGAAGCTCTACGCCGCCGCATCGAAACCCAGGTCATGAGCCTTACCGGGCTGGCCCTCGGCCAGCTCGACCTCGAATCACCTAAGGGTGACCCTGGCCTGTTCGGCCCGCACAGCATCAGTTGGCAAGTACATGGCGACTTTCCAAGCATGCTGGTCGGCGGCATCGGTGCCTTGATGCTGCAGCTGTTGCACCCGCTGGCGCTGGCCGGGGTGTGGGACCATTCCAACTTCCGCGAAGACCTGCTCGGGCGCCTGCGCCGCACCAGCCAATTCATTTCCGGGACAACCTTCGGCTCAACCCGCGATGCCGAATGGCTGCTCGACAAAGTGCGCACCATCCATTTGCAGGTAACCGGCACCGCCCCTGACGGCACGCCCTACGCTGCCAGCGACCCAGATCTGCTGACCTGGGTACACGTGGCCGAAGTCAGCAGCTTTCTCGCTGCCCACTTGCGTTACCGCGCCCCCCATCTCTCACGTGCCGATCAGGATGCCTATTACGCCGAGATCGCCCTGATCGCCGAACGCCTGGGGGCGCGCGATGTGCCACGCTCCTGTCAGCAGGTCGAGGATTACCTGCAACGCATGCGCCCCTCTTTGCAATGCAGTTCACGCAGCCTTGAAGTGGTGGGGATTCTACTCAAGGCGCCTGCTCCAAGCCGGCTCGCCGAGCCTGTCGGCAAGCTGATGCTGCAGGCCGGCATCGATCTGCTACCGGACTGGGCCCAAGCCATGCTCGGCCTGCAACAAGGGCCGCTGCAACGGCGCATGGTCCGCCTTGGCCTGCAGCGCACGGCGCCGATCCTGCGCTGGGCCATGCAAGACGGCTCGGCGCACCGGGCCAGGCGACGCATGGGCATCGAGTGAGGGGAAATCGGCTCGCCGCAGCGGAACCGTTTTAACGTGCCATACTCCAATCACTCCTGCTTGGACAGACGAAGCGACACATGTACAAAGGATTGACTCGCGCCCTTGGCGCCCTGCTGGCTCTGGTCGGCCTCTATAGCCTGCTCGGCTTTCTTGTGGTTCCTGGGGTCGCTTTGCGTGTGGCCAACCAGCAACTGGCCCAGTACGCCACCGTGCCTGCGCACCTGCAACGTGTGGAGTTCAACCCTTTCAGCCTCGAGCTGACGCTGTGGGGCCTGCAACTGGGCGAGCCAGGCAAGGAGCAGGTAGGCTTCGAACGGCTCTACGCCAACCTGGCACTCGACAGTGCGTGGACCGGCGCATTGCACCTGCAAGCCATTGAGCTCGACAAGCCTCGCAACGAGGTGTTGTTCGCCAAGGACGGTACGCTGAACCTGACCCAGCTATTCAAATTACCACCCAGCCAGCCCAAGCCGGATGAGCCCCCCAGCGACCCGTTTCCCCTGCGTATCGGCAGCATCAAGCTCACTGGCGGCTATTTGCATTTCGAGGACCAGCGCCCAAGCGAGCCAATCGAATTCCTCTACGACGACATGAACCTTGAGTTGAAGAACCTCAGCACCCTGCCGGACGACAACGCCGACATGACGCTGGTGGCGCTGAGCCCCAATGGCGGGCGCATCGACTGGAGCGGCACGCTCAGCCTGGCACCGATTGCCTCGCAAGGCACGCTGAAAGTCACCGACGCCAAGATGAAACTGTTCTGGCCCTATGTACGTGATGCCGTGCCTCTAGTGCTCGAAGACGGCGTGGTCAACCTCGACACCCACTACACCCTCAATCTCTCCAAGCAAACCGAGCTGTTGCTGGACAATACATCGGTGAAAGTCGCCCCATTCGCCATCAAGGCCCCCGATGGTCGCCCCCTGGTGCGCCTGGCCAACCTGCAGGTGAGTGAGACCTCCATCGACCTGGCCAAACAGCGGGTCACCGTCGGCAAGGTGCGCAGTGAAAAACTGGAAACCTGGGCGGCGCTGGAGAAGGACGGTCAACTTGACTGGCAGAAACTGTTCGCCAGCCAACCTGCGAAGGCCACACCCAAACAGAAGGCGGAACCTGCGGCTGCCGAACCTGCCAAGGATCAACAAGCCGCCAATGCGCCCAGCAAACCCTGGCAGGTGCTGCTCAAGGATGTGCAACTGCGCAACTATCAGGTACACCTGGCCGACCGCAGCCAGCCGGAGCCTGTGGCCCTGGATGTCGGCCCGCTGAACATCGACCTGCAAGGCTACGACAGCCTCAACCAGTCACCCTTTACCCTCAAGCTCGATACTGGCGTGGGTAAACAAGGCAAGCTGCAGGCGGACGGTGAGGTTAACCTGGCGCCGGTCACGGCCAAATTGAATGTCAGTACCCGTGATATCGACCTGCGCGTTGCCCAGGCTTACATCAGCCCCTACATTCGCCTGGAACTTCGCAGCGGCATGCTTGCCAGCGATCTGAAGGTCGACCTCAAGGGCACCGAACCGCTGGCCTTCACCGTCGCGGGCAAGGCACAGATCAACCAGTTGCACACACTCGATACCATCAAAGGCCGTGATTTCGTCAAGTGGCAGCAAGTCAACGTCGATGGCCTGTCGTATGTGCACGGTGATGCTCTGGCCATCGATAAGGTGACCTTGATGCAGCCGTATGCGCGGTTCATCATCAACGAAGACCGAACCACCAGTGTCGACGACCTGCTGATTCCGCAACCGGCTGGCGCAGCTGCAAGCAGCCCCGCCAAGGCGAGCCAGGCTGCAGCCAGCAAACCGCTCGGCATTCATATCGGCCAGATCGACATTAAAGACGGCTCAGCTAACTTCGCCGACCTGACCCTGACTCCGAACTTCGCCACTGCCATTCAACAGCTCAACGGCCAGATCGGCACCATCGACAACCATAAGCCGACACCGGCCAAGGTCGACGTGAAAGGCAAAGTCGACCGTTATGCCCCAGTTACCATCAAAGGCGCCCTCAACCCGTTCAACCCGCTGGCCAGCCTGGACATCGCCACCAGCTTCAAACGCGTCGAGCTCACCACGTTGACCCCCTACTCCGGAAAGTTCGCGGGCTTTCGGATTCGCAAAGGTCGGTTGAACCTCGACCTGCACTACCTGATCACCAACGGCCAACTCAAGGCAGAGAACAAGGTGGTGGTCGAGCAACTGCAACTAGGCGAAAAGGTCGACAGCCCGGATGCCGTGGACCTGCCGATTAGACTGGCAATCGCCCTGCTCAAGGACACCCAGGGGCGTATCTCCATCGAATTGCCAGTCACGGGCGATTTGAACAACCCCCAGTTCAGCGTCATGCCAATCGTCTGGCAGACGCTGCGCAATCTAGTACTGCGCGCCGCGCAGGCACCGTTCAAGTTCATCGGTGGGCTGATCAGCGGTGGTAGTTCGCAAGACCTCGGCACCGTGGCATTCGCCCCTGGTTCCAGCGACCTTAGTGCAGAAGCCCAGGCGGCACTCAATAAGCTGGCAGCAGCACTCAAGGAACGCCCAGAGCTGCGCCTGGAAATCGAAGGCACCAGCGCCCAGAGCAGCGACGGCCCTTTGATTGCGCAGCAGCGCCTGGAGCGCGAGTACCAGGCCACTTGGTACAAGATTCTGCAACGCCGTGGCGATAAGGTCCCGGCCAACCCCTCGATGCTCCAGGTCGATGACAGCGACAAACCGGCGATGCTCGAAGGCATCTATCGCACCCGCCTCAAACAGCAGCCACCGGCTGAGTGGGAACAACTGAGCCGCGAGCAACGCACCGCCAAACTACGCGAAGCGGTGATCAAGTCGTGGGCCGAAAGCACCGCGCTGCTTCGTACCCTGGGCCAGGAGCGGGCGAGCAGCATCAAGGACTATCTGGTAGACAAGGGCAAGCTCGAAGATGACCGGGTGTACTTCATCGACACCAGCCTGGGACAAGCCGAGCCTGATGGGCGGGTGATCACGCCGATGCACTTGGACGCAGAGTGAGCCTTGAACCAGGCAGGGGCCTTCGCGCTTAGCCACGAAGGCCAGTTCACGCTTACACCAGCCGCTGGCCCGATACTGCCGGGTGATACAGCGGCTGCACCTTGTTCCCAGCAGGGTCGAGTATGTGGAAACTGCGGGCGCCGTCACCATGGTTGAATGGCTTGTCCAGCAGGGTCACGCCCCGCGCCTTGAAGTAGTGGAACCAGGCTTCCAGCTCCTCCACGCTATCGACGATGAACCCGTAATGGTCCAGGGTCTGCAGCCCATTGGCCACCCCTGCCCCACGCCCCAGCGAAAGGTTGTCATTGCCACAGGTCAGGTACACCAGGTCTTCATTGGCGCGGTTGAGTACCTTCATGCCCATTACATCGACATAAAAGCGCTCGCACTCCTCAAGGTTGGGTACCAACAATGCGATGTGGCGCAGGCCATTCAGGCGACCCGGGCGAACTGGTAAATCAGACATTGGCGCGGCTCCTTTTTTGTATACAATTTAATATTGAATTTAAAACAAAAGGAGCGTGCTGTGTACAGTCTGTTTATCAAGAATCGCGTCAAAGCTGGCTGTGCCGAGGCATTTCTGACCGCCATCAAAGTCAACGCTGCCGCCTCGGTGGCAAATGAGCCGGGATGCCTGGTTTTCGACGTCTCACAAGACCGAGCGGATGCTGATGTGATCTATCTCTACGAAATCTACACCGACGTAGATGCGTACGAAGCGCATATTCAGACTGCGCATTTTCGTGACAGCAGGCCCCTGGTCGAACCTCTGATCCTCGAGCAGGAATGCTTCGAGAGCGATGTCGTGGCCCGCAATCCGGGCTTCTGACTGCACAAAAAGCAAGCCCCGGTAATAACCGGGGCTTGCTGGGTATGAGTGGCCAAATCCGTTTGGCCGACGGGACAATCCTTATTCGGCTTTCAGGCCGTCAGCCGAAACGGCTTTGACGCCTTTGATTTTCTTGGCAATAGATACGGCCATTTCTTTCTGAGATTCGGTCACAGCAGTGGTGGACGACAGGGATACGACACCTTTGTTGGTCTCGACCTTGATGTCGCTGCCTGGGATGCCCTTCTCGGTCAGCAGATCGGATTTAACCTTGGTGGTGATCCAGGTGTCCGAGGTAGCTTCCTTGGCTTTAGTCATCTCGCCAGCAGCCAGGGTCATTGGAGCCTGGGTGGACTGCTGGGCGAACGCTGCGTTAGCCATGGTCAGGGTCAGAGCGGTAGCAGTAGCGGCAGCAATGGCGAACTTCTTCATTTGGGTCACTCCTGTTTATCGAAAGGTCTGCGCCGTGTGTCCTGGCGGCAGGTACTTATACGATTGCATGTGCTGTGCCAGCTTTCAGAATTTAGTATTTACCTTATAAATCATACACTTACATAAATTCATCTAAGGTGCTTGTCGTGCATTTTGCAATCAGCAGGAAAAACCTGCATGCAAGATGCAAGTCCGCAAAAGGTTCCCGAAGCGCATAAAAAAAGGGCCCTCAAAGGGCCCTTTTTCGTTCTCAGGTCAGACGCTTAGACGCCCGAAGCCTTGGCTGCAGCTACGTCCTTGATCGACAGCTTGATACGGCCGCGGTTGTCCACGTCCAGTACCAATACCTCAACTTCCTGGCCTTCTTTCAGCACATCGGTCACTTTCTCGACACGAGCGTCGCTCAGCATCGAGATGTGCACCAGGCCGTCTTTGCCTGGCAGGATGTTGACGAAGGCGCCGAAGTCGACGATGCGCTCGACCTTGCCGACGTAGATCTTGCCGATCTCGGCCTCGGCGGTGATGCCCAGAATACGCTGCTTGGCAGCTTCTGCCGCATCTTTGGTTTCGCCGAAGATCTTGATCGAGCCGTCGTCTTCGATGTCGATCGAGGCCTTGGTTTCTTCGCAGATGGCGCGAATGGTCGCGCCGCCCTTGCCGATGACGTCACGGATCTTGTCGGTGTCGATCTTCATCGCGATCATGGTCGGGGCGTTGGCCGACAGTTCGGTACGCGACTGGCCAATGATCTGGTTCATCTGACCGAGGATGTTCAGGCGCGCTTCCAGGGCTTGGCCCAGGGCGATCTCCATGATCTCTTCGGTGATGCCGTTGATCTTGATGTCCATCTGCAGCGCGGTCACGCCTTTGGCGGTACCGGCTACCTTGAAGTCCATGTCGCCCAGGTGGTCTTCGTCACCCAGAATGTCGGTCAGAACTGCGAATTTCTCGCCTTCCTTGACCAGGCCCATAGCGATACCGGCAACCGGCGCCTTCATCGGCACGCCAGCGTCCATCAGCGCCAGGGAGGCACCGCAGACCGAAGCCATGGAGCTGGAACCGTTGGATTCGGTGATTTCCGACACTACGCGGATGGTGTACGGGAACACGTCGGCAGCAGGCAGCATGGCCTGTACCGAACGACGGGCCAGGCGGCCGTGACCGATTTCGCGGCGGCCAGCACCACCCATGCGACCACATTCGCCTACCGAGAACGGTGGGAAGTTGTAGTGCAGCATGAACGGGTCTTTTTTCTCGCCTTCCAGGGTGTCCAGCAGCTGGGCATCACGTGCAGTACCCAGGGTCGCAACGACCAGGGCCTGAGTTTCGCCACGGGTGAACAGCGCCGAACCGTGAGTCTTGGGCAGCACGCCAACTTCGATGTTCAGCGGGCGCACGGTCTTGGTGTCGCGGCCGTCGATACGAGGCTTGCCGTTGACGATGTTTTCGCGCACGGTGCGGTATTCGATTTCGCCGAAGATCTCTTTGACTTCAGCAGCCGACGGCTGGCCTTCCTCACCGGAGAACTTGGCAACGGCCTGATCACGCAGCTCGCCCAGGCGCGCATAGCGGTCAGCCTTGACGGTGATGGTGTAGCCCTGGGAAACGGCTTCGCCGAATTCGGCGCGGATGGCGTTGAACAGCTCGGTGTTGGCAACGGCCGGTTTCCAGTCCCAGGTTGGCTTGCCAGCTTCTGCAGCCAGCTCCTTGACCGCCTGGATGACCGCCTGGAATTCGTCGTGGGCGAACAGTACTGCGCCCAGCATCTGGTCTTCGGTCAGCTCTTGTGCTTCGGACTCAACCATCAGCACGGCGTCGGAAGTACCGGCAACAACCATGTCCAGGCTCGAGGCAGCCAGTTGCTCGTAAGTTGGGTTCAGCAGGTAGCCAGTGCTTTCGTGGAAGGCAACGCGGGCTGCGCCGATCGGGCCTTCGAACGGAATACCGGAGATCGCCAGGGCGGCCGAGGTACCGATCATCGCTGCGATGTCCGGGTCGGTCTTCTTGCTGGTCGAAACCACGGTGCAGACGACCTGCACTTCGTTCATGAAGCCTTCTGGGAACAGCGGGCGGATCGGACGGTCGATCAGGCGCGAGGTCAGCGTCTCTTTCTCGGAAGGACGGCCTTCACGCTTGAAGAAGCCACCTGGGATCTTGCCGGCAGCGTAGGTCTTTTCCTGGTAGTGGACAGACAGAGGGAAGAAGCCCTTGCCTGGGTCGGCCTGCTTGGCGCCGACCACGGTCACCAGCACGGTGACATCGTTGTCGACGGTAACCAGCACGGCGCCGGTTGCCTGACGGGCAATACGGCCCGTTTCGAGAGTAACGGTCGATTGACCGAACTGGAATTTCTTGATTACCGGGTTCACGGTTTCCTACCTTTTTTCAGTGGCTCTGGGGGAACTGGTTTCTTGCGAATTCTTGGGCAGAACGGGGAATCGGCCCCATTGACCGTCCAGATACAACACGAGGTTGGGAGCCTGGCCGCTGCGCGGAAAACCGCTCAGCACAACCAGGCTGCCAACCTCGCAGATACGCGTGGCGTGCCCGACGGCGATACTGCAAAGCAGCATAGCCGAAGCTTGCGACACGCCATGCACACCACTGACCAGGCCGCTATTAGCGACGCAGGCCCAGGCGACCGATCAGGGCGCTGTAACGAGTGGTGTCTTTGCCCTTCAGGTAATCCAGCAGCTTACGACGCTGGTTGACCATACGGATCAGACCACGACGGGAGTGGTGGTCTTTATCGTTGGCCTTGAAGTGGCCTTGCAGCTTGTTGATGTTGGCGGTCAGCAGAGCAACCTGCACTTCCGGGCTACCGGTATCGCCGGCGGCTTGCTGGTAATCGGCAACGATCTGAGCTTTTTCTTCAACGCTGAGGGCCATGAGGCTTCTCCAAATTCAACGGATCCCGCAAGCGGGCTCCAATAGGCCAGGGACTGAACCCTGTATTAATAAAATGAGTTGTGACCGTGCCTACTAACAGCCACCCTCGCCCACCGGTTTCGGCACAAGCTTCGGCCGATGGTTTCGGTCATTCCGACCGAATCAGTCGACGCGGCGCGATGCGCCCGTCTTCGCTCACTTCACCGATACCGATGAAGCGGGCATTGTGATCCTGTACGCGGACCATGCCGAACTGCGGTGCGTCCGGCGCCCGCACTGCCTGGCCATGCAGCCAGTAGAACGCGCTGTGCTCGGACAGGCACACCAGTGGCCAGTCTTGCAGCCCACTGTCGGACGGCATCAGGAAGCGATCGAGCGCCTCATTTCCGCCTTCGGCGTGGGCCTGCTCGAGTTCCTCGAGGGTAACCGTCTGGGCCAGGGCGAAGGGCCCGGCCTGGGTGCGGCGCAGCTCGGCGACGTATGCACCGCAGCCTAGCGCCTCACCGATATCCTCTACCAGGGTACGGATATAGGTGCCTTTGCTGCAGCCTACCGACAATCGCGCGCGGGTGCCTTCGCACTCGAGCAACTCCAAGCGGCCAATAGTAACAGAACGCGCCTCGCGCTCCACTACCTCTCCTGCGCGCGCCAGCTTGTAAAGCGGCTGGCCGTCGCGCTTGAGTGCCGAGTACATCGGCGGTACCTGACGGATTTCCCCGCGAAACCGCGGGATAACGGCTTCGATGTCGGCGCGACCAACGGTCACTTCGCGGGTCTGCAGGACTTCGCCTTCGGCGTCGGCAGTAGTAGTAGTCTGCCCCATCTGCATGACCGTTTCGTAGCCCTTGTCGGAATCGAGCAAGTACTGCGAAAACTTGGTGGCCTCACCGAAGCACAGTGGCAGCACGCCAGTTGCCAGCGGGTCGAGGCTGCCGGTGTGACCAGCCTTCTCGGCATTGAGCAGCCAGCGGACTTTCTGCAGCGCAGCATTGGAAGTGAAACCCAGCGGCTTGTCGAGCAGGATGATGCCGCTGACGTTGCGGCGGATACGTTTGACCTGGGCCACCGCTTACTCCTTGGCGTCCGGCTCGTCGGCATCCTTGTGCAGGCGGTCTTCGGCCACTGCACGCTCGATCAGCGCCGACAGGTGAACACCGCGGCTGACACTTTCATCGAAGTGGAAGTGCAGTTGCGGCACGCTGCGAAGCTGCATCGAGCGGCCCAGGTGCAGGCGCAGGAAGCTGGCGGCGCTGTTCAAGGCCTTGAGCGACTGCTGCACGGCGTCTGGCGCTTCTTCGCCCATGACGGTGATGAAGACCTTGGCATGGCCCAGGTCGCGGCTGACATCCACGGCGGTGATGGTCACCAGGCCGACGCGTGGGTCCTTGACTTCACGGCGGATCAGCTCGGCCAGCTCACGCTGCATCTGATCCCCGATACGTTGGGTACGGCTGTATTCTTTGGCCATTCTTGCTACCTGTAACTTAAAGCGGCAAACGCCCGGTGAGGCGGGTGCCTGACCGGGCGCTACCTACTGAGGCACTGCCCACCGCCCTGCGGCGGGGGCTGGCGCCCTGCTCTCCCTTAGAGGGTACGAGCAACCTGGACTTTCTCGAAGACTTCGATCTTGTCGCCGACCTTGACGTCGTTGTAGCTCTTGACGCCAATACCGCACTCCATGCCCGAACGCACTTCGGCAGCGTCGTCCTTGAAGCGACGCAGCGATTCCAGCTCGCCTTCGAAGATCACAACGTCTTCGCGCAGTACGCGGATCGGACGGTTGCGATACACGGTACCTTCGATGACCATACAGCCAGCGATGGCGCCGAACTTCGGCGAACGGAACACGTCACGCACTTCGGCCACACCCAGGATGTTCTCGCGAACATCGCTGCCGAGCATGCCGGTCAGAGCTTTCTTGACGTCTTCGATGATGTCGTAGATCACGTTGTAGTAACGCATATCCAGACCTTCCTGCTCGACGATCTTGCGCGCACCGGCATCGGCACGCACGTTGAAGCCGAACAGTACTGCATTCGAAGCCAGCGCCAGGTTGGCGTCGCTTTCGGTGATACCACCGACGCCGCCACCGATCACGCGTACCTGAACTTCGTCGTTGCCCAGGCCCGACAGCGAACCCTGCAGTGCTTCCAGGGAGCCGCGAACGTCGGTCTTGAGGACGATGTTGAGGGTCTTCTTCTCTTCCTGACCCATGGTCTCGAAGATGTTTTCCAGCTTGCCGGCGTGAGCACGGGCCAGCTTGACCTCGCGGTACTTGCCTTGACGGAACAGGGCAACTTCGCGGGCCTTCTTCTCGTCGGCAACCACGGACAGCTCGTCACCGGCTTCCGGGGTACCGTCCAGGCCAAGAATCTCGACCGGGATCGACGGGCCGGCTTGCTTCACAGGCTTGCCGTTCTCGTCGAGCATGGCACGCACGCGGCCATAGTTGGAGCCGCACAGGACCATGTCGCCCTGACGCAGGGTACCGTCCTGAACCAGGATGGTTGCCACCGGGCCACGGCCCTTGTCCAGGCGCGATTCGACCACCACGCCACGACCAGGAGCGGTCGGAGTAGCGGTCAGCTCGAGGATCTCGGCCTGCAGCAGGACGGCTTCAAGCAGCTCGTCGACACCGGTACCCATCTTCGCCGAAACCTTGACGAATGGCGTGTCACCACCCCAGTCCTCGGAGGTTACGCCTTCGACGGCCAGTTCGTTGCGAATGCGATCGAGGTCGGCACCAGGCTTATCGATCTTGTTCACTGCAACCACCAGCGGAACGCCAGCTGCCTTGGCATGCTGAACGGCCTCGCGGGTCTGTGGCATCACGCCGTCGTCCGCCGCCACTACCAGGATGACGATGTCGGTGGCCTTGGCACCACGGGCACGCATCGCGGTGAACGCGGCGTGGCCTGGGGTATCGAGGAAGGTGACCATGCCGCGGTCGGTTTCCACGTGGTAGGCACCGATGTGCTGGGTGATACCACCGGCTTCGCCGGCAGCTACCTTGGCACGACGGATGTAGTCGAGCAGCGAGGTCTTGCCATGGTCAACGTGACCCATGACGGTGACGACCGGCGCGCGGGATTCAACTTCACCTTCGAACTTCAGCGACTCGGCCAGGGAGTCTTCCAGGGCGGTATCGCTAACCAGGGTCACTTTGTGGCCCAGTTCTTCGGCGACCAGCTGAGCGGTTTCCCGGTCGAGCACCTGGTTGATGGTGACCGGCGTACCCAGCTTGAACATGAACTTGACCACTTCGGCGCCCTTGACGGACATCTGGTTGGCAAGCTCGGAGACGGTAATGGTCTCGCCGATGGTCACGTCACGGATGACGGGGCCGGTCGGGTTCTGGAAGCCGTGCTGGTTGCGTTTCTTCAGCTTGCTCTTGCCACCGCGGCCACGGCGTACGCCATCGCTCTCTTCATCGGTGGTGCGTGGCGCGGCACGAGGGGTCGGAGCTTTTTCCTTCTCCTTGACCTTGACCTTGATCGACACACGTGGCGCTTCGCCACGACGCTCGCCACCACGACGGTCTTCGTCACGGGTGCGGCCTTCGTTGCGACGGGCTTCGTCCTTCTTGCGCTCGGCAGCACGGGCTGCGGCGTCTTCGGACGCTGGTGCGTCGGCCACGACCGGAGCTGGAGCTGGTGCCGGCGCGGGCTCACCCTTGGCGGCAGGCGCCGCAGTGGAGGCAGTGGCTTGCGCCTGACGGCGAGCCTGCTCTTCATTGCGCTGGCGCACTTCGGCCTCGACCTTTTCGCGAGCGGCATTTTCAGCCGCGCGGCGCTCATCGAGCTCACGTTTTTGCTCAGCCTGGATTTCTTCCTGGCTGCGCTGCACGAAAACTTTCTTCTTGCGTACTTCTACGCTAATGCTCTTGCTACCGGCGACACGCAGGGTGCTGGTGGTTTTGCGCTGCAAGGTAATCTTGCGCGGCTCTTCCGCCTTGCTCTTGTGGCTGCTTTTCAAATGGGTCAGCAGAGTCTGCTTCTCATTGTCGGTCACTACCTGACCGGCGTCGGTGTGCGGCAGACCTGCCTCACGCATCTGCTGCAGCAGGCGCTCTACCGGTGCCTCGACCTCTTGGGCCAGTTCTTTCACCGTGACTTGCGTCATGCACTTCTCTCCTCAGGCCGCGCCTAATTACTCGAACCAGTGGGCTCGGGCGGCCATGATCAACTTGCCGGCACGCTCTTCGTCGATGCCGTCGATGTCGAGCAGGTCGTCAATCGACTGCTCGGCCAGGTCTTCGCGGTTAACCACGCCGCGCACCGCCAGTTCCGCTGCCAGGTCCTTGTCCATGCCCTCGAGGGAGAGCAGGTCTTCGGACGGATGAGCGTCTGCCAGTTTTTCTTCGGTAGCGATGGCCTTGGTCAACAAACGGTCCTTGGCACGAGCGCGCAGCTCATTGACGATATCTTCGTCAAAGCCATCGATGTTGAGCATTTCTTCCAACGGTACGTAGGCAATTTCTTCGAGGCTGGTGAAGCCTTCGTCGACCAGCACTTGGGCCAGCTCCTCGTCGACTTCCAACTCTTCGATGAAATTGCGCAGGATGTCACCGGTTTCAGCCTGTTGCTTGGCCTGGATGTCCTTCTCGGTCATCACGTTCAGGGTCCAGCCAGTCAGCTGACTGGCCAGGCGAACGTTCTGACCACCACGGCCAATGGCCTGGGCCAGGTTGTCTTCGGCGACGGCGATGTCCATTGCATGGGCATCTTCATCAACGATGATCGCCGCGACTTCAGCCGGCGACATGGCGTTGATGACGAACTGCGCCGGGTTCTCGTCCCACAGGACGATATCCACACGCTCACCACCCAGCTCGCCGGATACGGCCTGGACGCGCGAACCACGCATGCCGATGCAGGCACCTTGCGGATCGATACGCTTGTCCTTGGAGCGGACGGCGATCTTGGCACGCGAACCCGGATCACGGGAGGCTGCCATGACTTCGATGAGGCCTTCGGCGATTTCCGGCACTTCGATGCGGAACAGCTCGATCAGCATCTGTGGCGCGGTACGCGACAGAATCAGCTGAGGGCCGCGGTTCTCGGTGCGGATTTCCTTGAGCAGGGCACGCAAGCGTACACCGACTCGGAAGGTCTCACGTGGAATGATGTCTTCGCGGGCCAACAGGGCCTCGGCGTTGTTGCCCAGGTCAACGATGACGTTGTCGCGGGTAACTTTCTTGACGGTGCCGGAGATGATCTCGTTGACCCGCTCGCGGTAGGCGTCGACCACCTGGGCGCGCTCGGCTTCACGGACCTTCTGCACGATGACCTGCTTGGCGGTCTGCGCGGCGATACGGCCGAACTCGATGGACTCGATCTTTTCTTCGATCACATCACCGATTTTGGCTTCCGGATGCGTGTCCTTGATCTTGTCCAGCCAGGTTTCGATCGCAGGATCGTCCAGGTCGTTTTCGTCGACCACGGTCCAGCGACGGAACGTTTCGTAGCTACCGGTGTGGCGGTTGATTTCCACACGCAGGTCGACTTCGTCCTCAAAACGTTTTTTGGTTGCAGTGGCCAGGGCCACCTCCAGCGCTTCGAAAATGACGCCGGGCGGTACACCTTTTTCGTTGGATACCGATTCAACAACCAGCAGTACTTCTTTGCTCATCGTACGCCTCGCCTTGCGCAAGCCATTGGGCCCGGATAATCCGCCGGGCCCGGCACGTCTCAGTCAAAACTGGGAATAATATTGGCCTTGTCGATCGAGTCGATCGGCAGCAGGAACTCTTGGTTGTCCACCTGAACCACCACATCCTGCTCCTCCACACCACGGAGAAGGCCCTGGAAGTTACGACGACCCTCGAAGGGTGAACGCAGCTTGATCTTCACTTGTTCGCCGGCATGCGAGGCAAACTGTTCCAACGTGAACAGTGGGCGATCCATGCCTGGAGAGGAGACCTCAAGGGTATATTCGCTGCTGATAGGATCTTCCACATCGAGGATCGCGCTGGCCTGCCGGCTGACCGCTTCGCAGTCGTCCACCAGGATGCCACCTTCCTTGTCGATATAGATGCGCAGTACCGAATGCTTACCCTGGGATACGAACTCGATCCCCCAGCACTGATAGCCCAGACCCTCGACCACCGGGGCCAACAAGGCCTGCAACTGTTCTAGCTTGCTCGACACCTGAACCCCCTCGTGCATGCTGTGCAAATAAAAAATGGGCGAAGCGCCCATCCCTGAAAGCGCCGTAGGACAACGACGCCGTAAATTCTTCAGCTAGCAAAAAGCCCCTTAAAAGGGGCTCCGCTGAAGCTGGTTGCGGGGGCTGGATTTGAACCAACGACCTTCGGGTTATGAGCCCGACGAGCTACCAAGCTGCTCCACCCCGCGACAAAGCTGGGGCGAAAGTATAAGACCTAACCTACTCAAGGGTCAAATCCAAACCTTCACCTGCAAGAAAGCCCGCTAAAGCGGGCTCTCAAGCTTCAATTGGTACCGAGAAGGGGACTCGAACCCCTACACCCTATGGGCACAACCACCTCAAGGTTGCGTGTCTACCAATTCCACCACCTCGGCAATACTACTACTTGAAACCCGTTACTTCTGCTCTTCGGCCGGAGGAGGTACATCACCTTTACTGGTGGTTTCGCTCTTCTGCTCCTGGAGCACCGGTACATCATCATTAACTGCCGGTTTGGGCTGCTCTTTCACTTCAAGCACTGCTGGATCTGGAAGACCTGCTTGGCTAAGCTGGTGAGCTTGTTGCTTCGCGAAGTATCCTAACCCAAGTGCTGTCAAAAAGAAAGTGGCAGCGAGTATAGCAGTTAATTTACTTAGGAACGTTGCAGAACCTTGGCTTCCGAACACAGTGTTTGAGGCACCTGCGCCGAAAGATGCTCCTGCTTCCGCACCTTTACCCTGTTGCAGCAGAACCAGCACTACAAGCGACAGCGCTGCCAACAGATGAAAAACAACGATAACTGTTTCCAGCATTTGTTCAGTTTCCTGCGGCGCGACAAATTGCACCGAATTCGTCTGCGTTCAGGGAAGCTCCACCAATGAGCCCCCCATCGATATCCGGCATGCCGAACAGTTCGGCCGCATTGGCCGCCTTCACGCTGCCGCCGTAGAGAAGCTGCACGCTTGCGGCAACTTCGGCGTCTTCGGCTGCCAACTGCGCCCGGATGGCTGCGTGCACATCCTGAGCCTGCTGAGGCGAAGCCGTCAAACCTGTGCCAATGGCCCAAACAGGCTCATAGGCAATTACTGCTTTGGCAAAAGCCTTAACACCGAACGCGTCGATGATACTGCTTAGTTGACCCCCGACAACTTCGAGGGTTTTGCCTGCCTCGCGCTCTTCGAGGGTTTCCCCTACGCAAAGCACCGGCATTAAACCACTAAGTTGAGCGGCTGCAAACTTCTCTTTCAACACTTCTTCACTTTCGCCAATGATCTGGCGGCGTTCGGAATGGCCAATCAAGACAAACTTGCAACCTGCTTCAACCAACTGACTGGGTGCAACTTCACCGGTCAGCGCGCCCTGTTCGGGCTTTATTGCAGAATTCTGTGCTCCGACGGCGATTTCCTTGCCTTGCAACCCATCAACGACTTGATTGATGAATAACGCGGGTGGAAACACCGCTACTTCGACACCGTTCGGCACGGACATATCGCCCAGGCCCAGGATCAGCTCAGCGACGCTGGCGCGGGTACCGTGCATCTTCCAGTTACCAGCTACCATGGGGCGACGCATGCTTTACCTCGTCGGTCAAAGTGGGCGCAGATCTTACCCAACCCGATCTGCGCTGGCAAGCCTCTTTCAGGCACAAACTTCGGTGACCAGCTTGGCCAAGGCTTCGGCATGGCCGCGCACCTGGTTTTCGTCGTCGCCTTCGACCATCACCCGCACCAAGGGCTCGGTGCCGGATTTACGCAGCAGCACGCGCCCACGCCCAGCCATGGCTTCGGTGACCTTGGCACTGGCTTGCTTGACCGCAGGGTGCTCCAACGGGTCGACCTTGCTCGCACCAAAGCGCACGTTGATCAACACCTGAGGGCACTTGCGCAACGCCTGGCGAGCCTGAGCCAGGGTTTCACCCCGGCGCTTGAGCGCCATCAGCACCTGCAGCGCGGCAATGATCGCGTCACCCGTCGTGGTGTGATTGCAGCAAACGACATGCCCGGAGTTCTCCCCGCCAATCAACCAGTCACGCTCGAGCAGCTCAGCCATCACGTAGCGATCGCCAACCTTGGCGCGCACGAAGGGGATATCCAAGTCCTTGAGCGCCAGCTCCAGGCCCAGGTTGCTCATCAGTGTGCCGACCACCCCGCCCTGCAACTTGCCACGTTCGTGCAGGTCGCGAGCAATGATGTACAGCAATTCGTCACCGTCGACGATCGCCCCTGTGTGATCGACCATCAGCACGCGGTCACCATCGCCGTCAAAAGCGATACCCAGGTCGGCATGACCGACCAGCACGGCAGCCTGCAACGATTCGATGTGAGTCGAGCCGCAACCCTCGTTGATGTTCAGGCCGTCGGGCTGCGCATGGAGCACGGTCACATCGGCTCCAAGCTCGCGAAACACGCTTGGTGCAACCTTGTAGGTGGCGCCGTGAGCACAATCGACCACCAGTTTGAGGCCTTCGAACCCAGTACTGCTCGGCACGCTGCTCTTACAGAACTCGATGTAACGCCCCGCCGCATCGTTGATGCGCGACACCTTGCCCAGTTTGCTCGATTCGACCACGGTCATCGGCTGGTCGAGCAACTCTTCGATCATCAATTCGACTTCGTCGGGCAGCTTGGTGCCTTGGCCTGAGAAGAACTTGATGCCGTTGTCATCGTGAGGGTTGTGCGAGGCACTGATGACAATGCCGGCTTCGGCATGGAAGGTGCGGGTCAGGTACGCGATGGCCGGGGTCGGCATCGGCCCGAGCAGCATCACGTCAGCCCCCGCCGCCGACAAACCTGCCTCTAGCGCCGATTCGAACATGTAACCGGAAATACGCGTGTCCTTACCCACCAGCACCCGGCAGTTGCCTTGCTTGCGGAAGGCCATGCCGGCCGCCCAGCCCAGCTTCAACATGAAATCCGGCGTGATCGGGTACTCACCGACGCGGCCACGGATACCGTCGGTACCAAAGTATTTTCTGCTCATAGTGACTCCAAAAGTTCTTATTCGGCGTTCTGCACCGCAGCGATCATGCGCACGACATCGACGGTTTCGGCCACATCATGGACGCGCAGAATGCTGGCACCCTTGGTCATGGCCAATGCTGCCAGCGCGAGGCTGCCGTACAGCCGCTCATCGACCGGACGGTTCAACGTAAGGCCGATCATGCTTTTGCGCGAAACGCCCACCAGCAGCGGGCGACCAAGGCGATAGAACGCTTCGAGATGCTTGAACAGGCTGAGGTTGTGCGCCAGCGTCTTGGCGAACCCGAAACCTGGATCAAGAATGATGCGCTCAGCGGGGATACCTGCAGCAGCGCACGCCGCCATGCGCTGTTCGAGGTAGCTCACAACCTCGGCGGCGACATCGTCGTAATGCGGATCATCCTGCATGTTCCCAGGCTCGCCACGCATATGCATAAGGCAAACCGGCAAGCCGGTGTCCGCCGCGGCATCCAGGGCGCCGTCGCGCTCCAGGGCACGTACGTCGTTGATCAGGCCAGCACCAAGGCGCGCCGATTCGCGGATCACCGCGGGCGTGGAAGTATCGACTGAGATCACCACATCGAACCGGCTGTTGATGGCCTCGACCATCGGCGCCACGCGTTCGATCTCTTCAGTGACCGAAACCGCGCGCGCACCGGGCCGGGTCGACTCACCCCCGATGTCGATCAAGGTGGCGCCAGCCGTGATCATCGCCTCGGCATGGCGCAACGCCTCGTCGCGCTGGCTAAAGCGACCGCCATCGGAGAAGGAATCCGGGGTGACATTGAGAATACCCATAACATGGGTACGGGAAAGGTCAAGAACCCGGTTGCCGCAAGGCAACCGGGTCGGGTACTGCACTGAGCTCATAGATGCCCTTAGTGTTGCGCTGCCGGCCCGCCGATCGGCGATTCCGGACGATCGTCCTGGGCTGCTGGAGTGCCCGAGTTCTTATCATCGTCCCAATCGCGAGGCTCACGCGGTGTACGGCCAGCCATGATGTCGTCGATCTGATCGGAGTCGATGGTTTCGTACTTCATCAGCGCTTCGGTCATCGCTTCAAGCTTGTCGCGGTTCTCGATCAACAGCTGCTTGGCCGTGGCATAGCACTGGTCGATGATGCTGCGCACTTCGGAGTCGATCAGCTTGGCGGTTTCACCGGAGACGCTTGCGTGCTGGCTGCCAGCGCTACGACCGAGGAACACCTCACCTTCTTCTTCGGCGTACATCAGCGGGCCTAGTTTTTCCGACAGGCCCCATTTGGTCACCATGTTACGAGCGATCTGGCTGGCGCGCATGATGTCGTTGGAGGCACCGGTGGTGACACCATCGAAGCCCAAGGTCATTTCCTCGGCAATACGGCCGCCGTACAACGAGCAGATCTGGCTGATCAAAGCGCGTTTGGACAGGCTGTAACGGTCTTCTTCCGGCAGGAACATGGTCACACCCAGGGCTCGACCACGGGGAATGATCGAAACCTTGTAGACTGGGTCGTGCTCAGGCACCAGGCGCCCGACGATGGCGTGGCCCGCTTCGTGGTAAGCGGTGTTTCGTTTTTCTTTCTCGGACATGACCATGGTTTTGCGCTCCGCGCCCATCATGATCTTGTCTTTGGCCAGCTCGAACTCTTTCATCTCGACCAAGCGCTTGTTGGCACGTGCCGCAAACAGCGCAGCCTCGTTGACCAGGTTGGCCAGGTCGGCACCGGAGAAACCAGGGGTACCACGGGCAATCACAGCCGGGTTGACGTTATCGCCGATCGGCGCCTTGCGCATGTGCACCTTGAGAATCTGCTCACGGCCGCGGATATCCGGCAAGCCCACCACGACCTGGCGGTCGAAGCGACCAGGGCGCAACAGCGCAGGGTCGAGCACGTCTGGGCGGTTGGTGGCGGCGATGACGATGATGCCATCGTTCATTTCAAAGCCGTCCATCTCCACCAGCAGCTGGTTGAGGGTTTGCTCACGCTCGTCATGACCACCGCCCATGCCGGCACCACGATGGCGGCCCACCGCGTCGATCTCGTCGATGAAGATGATGCAAGGCGCGTGCTTCTTGGCCTGCTCGAACATGTCACGCACACGGCTGGCACCAACGCCGACGAACATCTCGACGAAGTCGGAACCAGAGATTGTGAAGAACGGCACCTTGGCTTCACCGGCAATGGCTTTTGCCAGCAATGTTTTACCCGTGCCAGGCGGGCCGACCATCAGCACGCCCCGCGGAATACGGCCACCCAGGCGCTGGAACTTGCCTGGGTCGCGCAGGAACTCGACCAGCTCGCCAACCTCTTCCTTGGCTTCGTCGCAACCGGCGACGTCAGCCAGCGTGGTCTTGACCTGATCTTCGGACAGCAGCCGCGCCTTGCTCTTGCCAAAGCTCATCGGCCCACCCTTGCCCCCTGCACCCCCCTGCATCTGGCGCATGAAGAACATGAATACGGCGATGATTACCAATATCGGGAAGCTCGCCACCAACAGCTGGGTCCAGATGCTCTGCTGCTCGGGCTGCTTGCCTTCGACGACCACGTGATTGTCGACCAGGTCGCCGATCAAGCCATTGTCGGTGATGGCTGGGCGGACGGTCTTGAAGTTGTCACCGTCGGTGCGCTTACCCGTGATGATGTAGCCGTCGACAGTCACACGCTCGACCTTGCCATCCTTGACCTGCTGGATGAAGTCGGAGTAGTTGAGGGTCTGCGGCTCGTTAGGGCTGGAGAAGTTGTTCATCACCGTCACCAGGACGGCTGCGATGATCAACCAGAGGATCAGATTCTTTGCCATGTCGTTCAATTCGCTACCCTCTGAGGCCGGCGCACGACGCAGCCGTGCCTCGCATGATATTCATCGCCCTAACTTACTACATTACCTACGCATCCGCAGGCACCGTCTGTAACCCTTTGTGAAACTCAGACTACACGAAGATCGGACGATCCAGACGCGAGAGCCGATTGGAAATAACTATCGACCAACGCGCAATTCGCCTCATGCTCCTTTGAAACCCCTGCCCAGCAAGTACTGCTCACGGGAACGATCCCGCGATGACGAAGGTTTGCGCATCTGCACCTTGTCGAACTTGCTACGCACGTCCTTGAGGTACATATCGAAACCCTCACCCTGGAAGATCTTGATCAGGAAGTCCCCGCCTGGTTTGAGCACGCGGGTCGCCAGATCCAGGGCCAGCTCGCAGAGGAACATGGCTCGCGGCATGTCGACCGCAGGCGTACCACTCATATTGGGGGCCATGTCTGAAATCACAAGGTCCACGTGCGAATCACCGACCGCCTGCAATATCTGTTGCAGCACTTCGTCCTGGGTGAAATCACCTTGGATGAAGGTCACGTCGGGGATGGAGTCCATTTCCAGGATGTCCGAGGCGATCAGTCGCCCCTGACCACCAATCAGACGACTGGTCACCTGTGACCAGCCCCCCGGGGCCGCGCCGAGGTCGATGACGCTCATGCCGGGACGAATAAGACGGTCTTTCTCCTGGATCTCCAGGAGTTTGTAGCTAGCACGCGAGCGGTAGCCGTCCTTCTGCGCCTGTTTCACAAAAGGATCGTTGAAATGCTCTCGCAGCCAGTTAGCGCTGCTTTTGGAACGTTGTACCACGGGGCACCTCGATGATATGCGTGGTGATTGACTGGGCGGAGCCGGTGGCCCTCGGGTAAAATGCCGGTCAATTTTACAGAATCAGACGGAAAGGGTCAGATTATGCCGCTCAATAACGAGCAGAAGAAGCAATACAAATCCATTGGTCACGACCTCAAGCCGGTCCTGATCGTCGCTGGCAACGGTTTGAACGAAGGCGTCATCGCTGAACTTGAGCGTGCACTGGCCGACCATGAACTGATCAAGGTCGAAATCCGCTCGGAAGACCGCGAAGAACGTGCCGCCGCCATTGCCGAACTGTGCAAGGCAGGCCGTGCCGAGCTGGTACAGACCATTGGCAAGAAGGCGTTGATCTATCGCAAGAACCCACAGCCGAACAAGCAACTGTCCAACATTCACCGTTACAAGTAACGGGCTAGGGCTTTCCAACAGCCCGGTGCGATGCCTGTGGGAGCGGGCTTACCTGCGAACACGGGCCAAGCCCGTGCCAACCACCGCACCGCCTGCTTGCACAGGGGCCGCGGTTGAGCCCAGTCAGTGGCGCGCCTGGCGCGCCCTGAGCGGGACCGGCTGGGCTACCAGCACGATGCCGGAGAAACCCAACACCAGGAAACAGAACATCTGCCAGCGCTCGCCGACCGAAATACCGTAGCGCAAGGTGTAGTACCCCACGCAGGCCGCAAGGCCCAACAACAGCATTTGCCCGCGAAACTGCCGCCACCAGGCCGCCAGGCCGTCCACTCTCGCCAATACCGCCAGCTGAGTGAGCAAACCAAGCAGTGCCACGCCGATCAACCAACGGTCGATCTGCCCGGCGACATCCTGCACCAGCAAGGGTGCAAGGCCACTGACTTTCAGCGCCGGCACCAACCCCACATGGAACACCCAAAGGCCACCGACCCAGAAAACCTGGGCCAGTTGCCAGAGGATCCCCTCAAGGGATGGCGCCCGCAGGCGCCGCTCAGATGTGTTTGACTTCGACAATCTCGTACTCGACCGTACCGCTTGGTGTCTTCACCACCACGGTGTCACCTTCTTCCTTGCCAATGATGGCACGGGCGATAGGTGCGCTGTTCGAAAGCTTGCCTTGTTTCACGTCAGCTTCATCTTCGCCAACGATCTGGTAGGTCACCTCATCGTCGGTTTCGGTGTTGGCCAGCACCACGGTGGTGCCGAAAATCACCTTGCCGGTGTGAGCGATGGTAGTGACGTCGATCACCACCGAGTTCTGCAGGCGGCCTTCGATGTCACGGATGCGCGCCTCGACCATGCCCTGCTCTTCACGGGCGGCGTGGTATTCGGCGTTTTCCTTGAGGTCGCCCAGCTCGCGCGCTTCGCCAATGGCTTGGCTCAGGCGCGGGCGCTCGGTCTTGCTCAGGAAGGTCAATTCCTCTTCCAGGGCGCGAGCGCCCTGGACGGTCATCGGGTATTTGGTAATGCTCATGCTTTGAGTCCTGCATGCAGATCCTGCAGGCGACGAACAGTCTTCTCGGGACCGAATTTCAACGCCTCGCAGATGGCTTCACCGGCCGCAATGGTAGTGGTGCAGTAGATCTTGTGCTGCAGCGCATTGCGGCGAATCGAGTAGGAGTCAGCGATCGACTGACGGCCTTCGGTGGTGTTGATGATCAGCGACACTTCGTCGTTCTTGATCATGTCGACCACGTGTGGGCGGCCTTCGGTCACCTTGTTCACACGGCGCACTTTCAGGCCAGCGGCTTCGATGACCTTGGCAGTGCCTGCCGTTGCAACCACTTCGAAGCCCAGGGCGATCAGGTCACGGGCAACGCCCGCCACTTGCGGTTTGTCGTCGTCGCGCACGCTGATGAACGCGGTACCGCCAGTTGGCAGCACTTCGCTGGCACCCATCTGGGCCTTGGCAAAAGCTTCGCCGAAGCTGTCGCCGACACCCATGACTTCACCGGTCGATTTCATCTCAGGGCCGAGGATCGGGTCAACCCCTGGGAACTTGGCGAACGGGAAGACGGCTTCCTTGACGCTGTAGAAGTTCGGGATGATTTCCTGGGTGAAGCCCAGCTCCTTGAGGGTTTTACCAGCCATGACACGGGCTGCGATCATCGCCAGGGAAGTGCCGATGCACTTGGACACGAACGGTACGGTACGCGAGGCGCGTGGGTTGACTTCGATCACGTAGATCTTGTCGCCCTGCAAAGCGAGCTGCACGTTCATCAGGCCGACGACACCCAGTTCCAGGGCCATTTTCTTGACCTGTACGCGTACTTCGTCCTGCACTTGCTGGCTCAGCGAGTAAGGCGGCAGCGAGCACGCCGAGTCACCGGAGTGAACACCGGCCTGTTCGATGTGCTGCATGATCGCGCCGATCACCACGTCGGTGCCGTCGCAGACCGCATCCACGTCCATCTCGATGGCGCAGTTGAGGAAGTGGTCGAGCAGCACTGGGCTGTCGTTGGATACCTGTACCGCTTCACGCAGGTAGCGCTTGAGCTCGTCCAGTTCGTAGACGATTTCCATGGCGCGGCCGCCCAACACGTAGGATGGACGCACCACCAGCGGATAACCGATGCCGCCAGCTGCGCTGATGGCCTCTTCTTCGCTGCGCACGGTAGCGTTTGGCGGCTGCAGCAGGCTCAGGCGCTGCACCATCTGCTGGAAGCGCTCACGGTCTTCGGCGCGGTCGATGGCGTCCGGGCTGGTGCCGATGATTGGCACGCCAGCTTCTTCCAGGGCGCGAGCCAGTTTCAGCGGGGTCTGGCCGCCGTAGTGAACGATGACGCCTTTGGGCTTCTCGACGCGGCAGACTTCCAACACGTCTTCCAGGGTCAGTGGCTCGAAGTACAGGCGGTCGGACGTGTCATAGTCGGTGGAGACGGTTTCCGGGTTGCAGTTGACCATGATGGTCTCGTACCCGTCTTCACGCAGCGCCAGTGCGGCGTGCACGCAGCAGTAGTCGAACTCGATGCCTTGGCCGATACGGTTAGGGCCACCGCCGAGGATCATGATCTTGTCGCGGGTCGACGGGTTGGCCTCGCACTCTTGCTCATAGGTGGAGTACAGGTAGGCGGTGTCGGTGGCGAACTCAGCGGCGCAGGTGTCGACGCGCTTGTAAACCGGGAACACTTCCAGCTTGTGACGGTGACGGCGCAGGTTCTTGTCGGTGATGCCCAGCAGCTTGGCCAGGCGCTGGTCCGAGAAGCCCTTGCGCTTGAGGCGCAGCATGTAGTCCTTGTCGATCGACGACAGGGCCAGGGTCTTGACCTTCTCTTCTTCCTTGATCAGGTCTTCCATCTGCACCAGGAACCACATGTCGATGCCGGTCAGCTCGAAGATCTGCTCGCAGGTCATGCCCGAGCGCATGGCGTCCGCGACATACCAGATGCGCTCGGCACCCGGCACGGTCAGTTCGCGCTTGAGGATGTTGGCGGCTTCCGGGTTGGCCAGGTCGACTTTAGGGTCCAGGCCGCAGGCGCCAACTTCCAGACCGCGCAGGGCTTTCTGCAGGGACTCCTGAAAGGTACGGCCGATGGCCATGACTTCACCCACGGATTTCATCTGGGTGGTCAGGCGGGCGTCGGCTTTCGGGAATTTCTCGAAGGCGAAACGTGGCAGCTTGGTGACGACGTAGTCAATCGACGGTTCGAAGGACGCCGGAGTGCGGCCGCCAGTGATGTCGTTTTGCAGCTCGTCAAGGGTGTAACCAATGGCCAGCTTGGCGGCGATCTTGGCGATCGGGAAGCCGGTAGCCTTGGACGCCAGAGCGGACGAACGGGAGACGCGCGGGTTCATTTCGATCACGACCATACGGCCAGTGTTCGGGCAGATACCGAACTGAACGTTGGAACCGCCGGTTTCCACGCCGATTTCACGCAGCACCGCCAGCGAGGCGTTGCGCATGATCTGGTATTCCTTGTCGGTCAAGGTTTGCGCAGGCGCGACAGTGATCGAGTCGCCGGTGTGCACACCCATCGGGTCGAAGTTCTCGATGGAGCAGACGATGATGCAGTTGTCCTTCTTGTCACGGACAACCTCCATCTCGTATTCCTTCCAGCCGATCAGCGATTCGTCGATCAGCAGCTCTTTGGTCGGCGACAGGTCCAGACCGCGGGTGCAGATCTCTTCGAATTCTTCACGGTTGTAGGCGATACCACCGCCAGTGCCGCCCATGGTGAACGACGGGCGGATGATGCACGGGAAGCCAAGCTTCTCGAGGACCGCGTTGGCCTCTTCCATGCTGTGAGCGATGCCGGAGCGCGGGCACTCCAGGCCGATGTCCTTCATGGCCTTGTCGAAACGCGAGCGGTCTTCGGCCTTGTCGATGGTGTCGGCATTGGCACCGATCATCTCGACACCGAACTTTTCCAGAACGCCGTGGCGCTCCAGGTCCAGGGCGCAGTTCAGTGCAGTCTGGCCACCCATGGTCGGCAATACGGCGTCAGGGCGCTCTTTCTCGATGATCTTGGCCACCGACTGCCATTTGATCGGCTCGATGTAGGTGGCGTCGGCCATGGCTGGGTCAGTCATGATGGTGGCCGGGTTGGAGTTCACCAGGATGACGCGGAAACCTTCCTCGCGCAGGGCCTTGCAGGCCTGGGCGCCGGAATAGTCGAATTCGCAGGCCTGGCCGATCACGATCGGGCCAGCGCCGAGAATCAGGATGCTTTTGATGTCTGTACGTTTTGGCATGGTTGTCACTCAAATCCGCGGGTCAGTCGGCAAGCCGTCTTGAACAATCTGGGTCAGGCGCTTCCGGGCGCGGCGCGAGCCGGCCCGGGGCCTTGATGCAAAATGCTCAGCGGCGCTTGGCCATGGCATCGGTGAAACGATCGAACAGTGGCGCGACGTCGGTCGGGCCTGGGCTCGCTTCAGGGTGGCCCTGGAAGCTGAACGCGCTCTTGTCGGTGCGCTCGATACCCTGCAGGGTGCCGTCGAACAGCGACTTGTGGATGGCGCGGACGTTGCCCGGCAGGGTGGCTTCGTCAACGGCGAAGCCGTGGTTCTGGCTGGTGATCATGACCACGCCGGTGTCCAGGTCCTGGACCGGGTGGTTGGCACCGTGGTGGCCGTGGCCCATCTTCACGGTCTTGGCGCCCGAGGCCAGGGCCAGCAGCTGGTGACCCAGGCAAATGCCGAACACCGGGATGTCGGTTTCGAGGATTTCCTTGATCGCCTGGATGGCGTAGTCGCACGGCTCCGGATCACCAGGGCCATTGGACAGGAACACGCCGTCCGGGTTGAGCGCCAGCACTTCGCTGGCCGGAGTCTGGGCAGGAACCACGGTCACGCGGCAGCCGCGGGCGACCAGCATGCGCAGGATGTTCAGCTTGACGCCATAGTCGAACGCAACCACGTGGTACGGCAGGTCGGCCGCGTCGATGGTCGGGTGGCTGTCGGTTTTCAGCTCCCAAACACTGGAGCGCCACTCATAGCGTTCCTTGGTGGAAACAACTTTGGCCAAGTCCATGCCTTTAAGGCCTGGGAAGCCACGGGCAGCGGCGATGGCGGCCTCTTCGCTGATGTTGTCACCGGCCAGGATGCAGCCGTTCTGAGCGCCTTTCTCACGCAGGATACGGGTGAGGCGACGGGTGTCGATACCGGCGATGGCAACGACGTTGTTAGCCTTGAGGTATTCAGGCAGCGACTGGGTGTTACGCCAGTTGCTGGCCAGCAGCGGCAGGTCACGAATGACCAGGCCAGCGGACCAGACACGGTTCGACTCGGCGTCTTGCGGCGTGGTGCCGGTGTTGCCGATGTGCGGGTAGGTCAGGGTAACGATTTGCTGCGCGTAGGAAGGGTCTGTAAGGATTTCCTGGTAGCCGGTCATAGCGGTGTTGAATACCACCTCACCAACGGTCTGACCGTCGGCACCAATGGCTTCACCGCGAAAAATACTGCCGTCGGCAAGGGCGAGTATGGCTGGCTTTGTCAAGAAGACCTCCCGTTAATCAAGCATGAAAGGGCGATCGCAGGTTGCAAAAAAGCGGAGTGACGTATGGACACGTCACCCCGCTTTTATGTGCTGAATTCAATTCGCTGCGCGCTTTTAGTGGACACACTAAAGCTGTAGCTTACAGAAAAGTGCGTTTTGGGTCTACCGCATATGTGCCTCTAAAACACATCAATGCGACAGGCCGGCATTGGCGTGGCCTGCTTCGTAGGCTTACCCGCGAAGCAGGCCAACAGCTCAACGCAGTTCGAGCACGTCCTGCATGTCGTACAGGCCCGCAGCGCGGCCATCGAGCCACAGCGCCGCACGCACCGCGCCCTTGGCGAAGGTCATGCGGCTGGACGCCTTGTGAGTGATCTCCAAGCGCTCGCCATCCGCTGCGAACAGAACCGTGTGATCGCCCACCACATCACCGGCACGCACAGTGGCGAAACCGATGGTCTTGCGGTCACGCGCCCCCGTCTGCCCCTCACGGCCATAGACTGCCACTTCCTGCAGGTCACGCCCCAGGGCATTGGCGACCACTTCACCCATGCGCAGCGCGGTACCCGAAGGCGCATCGACTTTGTGCCGGTGATGCGCCTCGATGATCTCGATATCGACATCATCACCCAGCACCCGCGCCGCCATATCCAGCAGCTTGAGGCTGAGGTTGACGCCCACGCTGAAGTTCGCGGCGAAAACGATCGGTATGTCCTTGCCAGCCTCGGCCAGCAGGTGCTTCTCATCGGCCGTGAAACCGGTGGTGCCGATCACCATCGCCTTGCCGTGCTTACGGCAGAACGCCAGATTCTTCAGGGTGACGGATGGGTGCGTGAAATCGATCAGCACGTCGAATTCGTCGGCCACCTTGACCAGATCATCGGACAACAGCACGCCGATCCGACCGAGGGCTGCCAGCTCACCGGCATCAGCACCGACGAGCGAGCTGTCAGGGCGATCGACCGCCGCCGTCAGCCCCGCACCCGGGGTTTGCTGCACGGCTTCGATGAGGGTCTTGCCCATCCGCCCTGCTGCGCCCATTACCGCAATACGTCGCATAGCTTATTCCTTGTCAGAGATCGCCGAAGAAGCGTTTAACACCATCGAACCAGCCACTGGCCTTGGGCGAATGGGAGCTATCGCCTTCCAGCGAACTGCGCAGCTCTTCAAGCAGCTCACGCTGACGGCGGCTGAGGTTGACCGGGGTTTCCACCGCAACACGGCACAACAGGTCACCGGCACCACCGCCGCGCACTGGTGCTACACCCTTGCCACGCAAGCGGAACTGCTTGCCGGTCTGGGTACCCTCCGGGATTCTCAGCTTCACACGGCCATCGAGGGTCGGCACTTCCAACTCACCGCCCAAGGCAGCATCGGTGAAGCTGATCGGCACTTCGCAATACAGATGCTTGCCATCGCGCTGGAAGATCTCGTGCTCACGCACGTTGATCACCACGTACAGGTCGCCAGTCGGGCCACCGTGGGTCCCCGCCTCGCCTTCGCCCGACAAACGGATACGGTCGCCCGTGTCGACGCCCGCCGGCACCTTGACCGACAGAGTCTTGTATTCCTCGACACGGCCTTCGCCATGGCACGAGGTGCAGGGGTCGGTGATGATCTTGCCTTGGCCGTGGCAGCGAGGGCAGGTCTGCTGCACCGAGAAGAAGCCTTGCTGCATGCGCACTTGGCCGATGCCACCGCAGGTTGGGCAGGTGGAAGGAGTCGAGCCCTTCTTGGCGCCAGAACCATCGCATGGCTTGCAGTTGACCAGCGTAGGCACACGGATGCTGACCGTGGTGCCACGCACCGCTTCTTCCAGGTTCAGCTCAAGGGTGTAACGCAGGTCACTGCCACGCTGGGCACCGCCACGGCCGCCACCACGCCCGCCACCAAAGAAGTCGCTGAACACGTCACCGAAGATGTCGGAGAAGTTGGCACCACCGAAGCCTGCACCGCCGCCACCCATGCTCGGATCGACGCCGGCATGGCCGTACTGGTCGAACGCCGCGCGCTTGCTGGCATCGGACAGCACTTCGTAGGCCTCGTTGGCCTCCTTGAACTTGTCTTCCGACTCTTTATCGCCTGGGTTGCGGTCGGGGTGGTACTTCATCGCCAGGCGGCGGTAAGCCTTCTTGAGGTCAGCTTCGGTGGCGCCGCGCTCGACACCCAGGACCTCATAATAATCACGCTTGGACATAGGTCATTTGCACCTTTTGGGGCGTCCGGCATCTGCGCCGCGCCATCAGCGCCTGCCTAGAGGCCACGGATAGCCCGGACAAACGCTGTAAAAAATCTCGAATTCCAGATACGCCAACGCGGGAGCAAGCCCCCGCGCGGCGACATCCTACCAGTTCACCGGCCTAAGCCGGTGAGCGGGTCGACAACCTGCAAGAATTACTTCTTGTCGGCGTCTTTGACTTCTTCGAACTCAGCGTCAACCACGTCGTCGTGCTTGGCTTCAGCTTCTGGCTGCTGTGCAGCGCCCTGAGGCTGCTCAGCTTGTTGCTCGGCGTACATCTTCTGAGCAACTGGGGCCGAGACCTTGGACAGCTCTTCGACCTTGGCGTCGATGGCAGCTTTGTCGTCGCCTTTGACAGCGGCTTCCAGGGCAACCACGGCAGCTTCGATCGCGGTCTTCTCTTCAGCGGTGACCTTGTCACCGGCATCAGCGACCATCTTGCGAGTCGAGTGCACCAGCGCGTCACCCTGGTTACGGGCAGCGGCCAGCTCTTCGAACTTGCGGTCTTCCTCGGCGTTGGCCTCGGCATCACGCACCATGCGCTCGATTTCGTCGTCGGACAGACCGGAGTTGGCCTTGATCACGATCGACTGGCTCTTGCCGGTGGCCTTGTCTTTGGCGCTAACGTGCAGAATGCCGTTGGCGTCGATGTCGAAGGTCACTTCAATTTGCGGCACACCACGCGGTGCTGGCGGAATGTCAGCCAGGTCGAACTTGCCCAGCGACTTGTTCTGCGCAGCCTGCTTACGCTCACCCTGCAGCACGTGGATGGTCACAGCGCCCTGGTTGTCGTCGGCAGTCGAGAACACCTGCGACTTTTTGGTCGGGATGGTGGTGTTCTTCTCGATCAGCGGGGTCATCACACCGCCCATGGTTTCGATACCCAGGGTCAGCGGGCTGACGTCCAGCAGCAGCACGTCTTTCACATCACCCGCCAGTACAGCACCCTGGATGGCAGCACCCATGGCCACGGCTTCGTCGGGGTTAACGTCCTTGCGTGCTTCTTTACCGAAGAAATCAGCAACAGCCTTCTGCACCATCGGCATACGGGTCTGGCCACCGACCAGGATCACGTCGTCGATCTTGCTGGCGTCGATACCGGCGTCCTTGAGCGCGATGCGGCAAGGCTCGATGGTACGGTTGACCAGGTCTTCTACCAGCGACTCCAGCTTGGCGCGGGAGATCTTCACGTTCAGGTGCTTAGGACCGGTTGCGTCTGCAGTGATGTACGGCAGGTTGACGTCGGTCGATTGAGCCGAGGACAGCTCGATCTTGGCTTTTTCAGCGGCTTCTTTCAGGCGCTGCAGAGCCAGTGGATCGTTTTTCAGGTCCATGCCCGACTCTTTCTTGAACTCGTCGACGAGGTAGTCGATCAAGCGCATGTCGAAGTCTTCACCACCGAGGAAGGTGTCGCCGTTGGTGGCCAGTACTTCGAACTGGTGCTCACCGTCAACTTCGGCAATTTCGATGACCGAAACGTCGAAGGTACCACCACCGAGGTCATAAACGATGACGGTATGGTCGCCCTTGGCCTTGTCCATGCCGTAAGCCAGCGCAGCAGCGGTCGGCTCGTTGATGATACGTTTTACGTCCAGACCGGCGATACGGCCGGCGTCTTTGGTGGCCTGACGCTGGCTGTCGTTGAAGTAGGCCGGAACGGTGATGACCGCTTCGGTGACAGGCTCGCCGAGGTAGTCTTCGGCGGTCTTCTTCATTTTCTTCAGGACTTCGGCGCTGATCTGGGGCGGAGCCATTTCTTTGCCGCTGGCTTCAACCCAGGCGTCGCCGTTGCCGGCTTTGACGATCTTGTAGGGAACCAGCTTGATGTCTTTTTGCACGACATCTTCTTCAAAGCGGCGGCCAATCAGGCGCTTCACTGCGAACAGGGTGTTGTGCGGGTTGGTGACAGCCTGACGCTTGGCCGACTGACCTACCAGGATTTCGCCGTCGTTGGCGTAGGCCACGATCGAAGGGGTAGTACGCGCACCTTCGGCGTTTTCGATGACCTTGACGTTACCGTTTTCCAGAATGGAGACGCACGAGTTGGTGGTCCCCAGGTCGATACCGATGATTTTGCCCATGTTAACTCTCCCGAAACTTGAATTTTTCAGCAGCGGCTGTTTCTAGCCAACTGCGGTAATACTTGAGTGCTTGACACTTAAATGGGGATGCCCGGAAAGATTTCAAGCCTTCTCATCGATAGAAGGTTGCGCGGCTGCCGGGGCCTTGCTTACCACCACCATGGCAGGGCGCAGCAGGCGGCCGTTGAGCAGGTAACCCTTCTGGAACACGTTGAGTACGCTGTTAGGCTCAACGTCCGCGCTCTCCTGCATGGCCATGGCCTGGTGGTGCTCAGCGTTGAATGGCTGGCCGTGCGGGTCGATGGCTTCGAGGTTGTAGCGCTTGAGGGTGTCCTGGAACATCTTCAGGGTCAGCTCGACGCCTTCACGGGTATTCTTGACTTGCTCATCCTCAGGGTCGAGGTGGGTCAAGGCCATTTCCAGGCTGTCGATCACCGGCAGCAGGTCGCCCGAGAACTTCTCGAGGGCGAACTTGCGCGCCTTGTCGACCTCCTGCTCGGCGCGACGAATGCTGTTCTGCGCTTCGGCAGCAACACGCAGGGACTGATCCTTGGCGGCGGCCAGCTGCTCCTCGAGCTCCTGAACGCGGGCGCCGTTATCCACTGCACCAGCCTCCTCGGCATTAAGGTCTTTTTCATTCAGCTGTTCGTCAGCCATGGGTTCTCTCCTCCGCAATTTCTGTTGTACGAGCAAAGCTCGCCGTGTCTGCGGGCTATATGGGGCCGGAAAAACCAGCTTCAAGGGGCAAGCAGGTTTTTGCCGGCCGCAACAGTTTCCGCTAAGGGGCATTGGCAGGTCTGAAAAAAGTACTGTATAAATAACCAGACCTGAACTTCGGGAGCCGTCCACCATGCTGGTGCACCTGTCCATTCACAACTACGCCATCGTCGAACACCTCGACCTCGAAATCGCCCGCGGCATGTCGGTCATCACCGGCGAGACCGGCGCTGGCAAATCGATCATGCTCGACGCCCTCGGCCTGGCCCTGGGCGACCGCGCCGACAGCGGCGTGGTGCGCCCCGGCACCGACAAGGCAGACATCCTGGCCACATTCGACCTGGTGGACATCCCCGAAGCCCATGCCTGGCTGGCAGAGCGCGACCTGGCCAATGACGGCCCTTGCATCCTGCGCCGGGTCATCACCGCCGAAGGCCGCAGCCGCGGGTACATCAACGGCACGCCCTGCCCGCTTGGCGACCTCAAGGCACTGGGCGAGCTGCTGATCGACATCCACAGCCAGCACGAACACCAGTCATTGCTCAAAACTGACACCCACCGCCGCCTGGTGGACGAATACGCTGGCGCCGTCGACCTTTCCCGCCAGGTGCAGCTGGCCGCCAAGCGCTGGAACCAGACACGCCTGGAGCTCGAACGGCTGAGCAACTCCGGCGACGAACAACGCGCCCGCCACCAACTGCTCAGCTACCAACTGGAAGAGCTCGACAACCTCGGCCTGGGCGAAAACGAACTGGAGCAACTGGAGCAGGAGCACAAGAACCTGACCAACGCCGAAGCCCTGTTCGGCATCTGCCGCCAGGTCATCGACCAGTGCAGCGAAAGCGATTCGGGCAACGTGCTCAGCGCCCTCACCGCCAGCCTCAACCGGCTGGGTGCCGCCACCAATGCGCCGCGCGCGTTGGGCGAGGCGGCCAACATGATCGCCAGCGCACAAATCCAGGTCGAAGAAGCAGTGGGGGAGCTCAACCGCTTCCTCGACAATTTCGATGCCGACCCCATGCGCCTGCAAGCCCTGGAGGAGCGCCTAGACACCATCTATACGCTGGCGCGCAAACACCGCGTGCACCCCACCGAGCTGCCGCGGCTGCAGCAGCAACTGATGGATGAACTTGAGGGCTTGAACGCCAGTGACGAGTCCATCGAGCGCTTGGGCGAGGAGCTGGCCGCTTTTGCCCAGCACTATAAACAGAAGGCGCAGGAGCTGAGCGCTCTACGCCAGCAGGCCGCCAAACAGCTGGCAGTTGCGGTCGAGCAGGAAATCCAGCGCCTGGGCATGCCAGGCGGGCGGTTCTGCATCGAACTCACCCCCAATGAAAGCGATGAGCTGTCTGCCCATGGCCTGGAGCAGGTCGAACTGCTGGTCAGCGCCAACCCCGGGCAGCCGCTCAAGGCCCTGGCGAAGGTGGCTTCCGGGGGTGAGCTGTCACGGATCAGCCTGGCAATTCAGGTGATCACTGCGCAGACCTCACGCATCCCCACCCTGGTATTCGACGAGGTCGACGTCGGCATCGGTGGCCCGACTGCCGAAATCGTCGGCCAGTTGCTACGCCGCCTGGGCGAGCGCGGCCAGGTATTGACTGTGACGCACCTGCCACAGGTCGCCGCGCAAGGGCATCACCATCTGTTTGTGCACAAAGTGCGTAACAGCGACACCACCCACACGGCTGTGACCAGCCTGGGCAAACGTGAACGGGTCGAGGAAGTGGCTCGAATGCTGGGCGGCATCGACCTGACCAAGGAATCCCTCGCCCACGCTCGCAAGATGGTGGTGTCAGGTAAAGCCTGAGTTACCCCAGAAAGCACAAAGGCGACCCGAAGGTCGCCTTTGTTATTGGTAACGGAGAAATCGTTACTTTTTCTTGCGCACGTAGAGGACCAAGTTATGATCCACCAGCTCGTAGCCATGCTCGGCCACGATCTCCCTCTGGCGACGTTCGATTTCTGCGTCCATGAACTCGATTACTTCACTGGTATCAACGTTCACCATGTGGTCATGGTGGCCGCCATCAGCCAGTTCGAACACCGCGTGGCCACCGTCGAAGTTGTGGCGCACCACCAGTCCTGCTGCTTCGAACTGGGTCAGTACGCGATACACGGTTGCCAGACCGACGTCCTCGCCAGCCTCCATCAGCGCCTTGTAGACATCCTCGGCGCTCATGTGACGTTGCTCGGCAGAGTCGAGCATTTGAAGGATCTTGACTCGAGGCAGTGTCACCTTGAGACCGGCTTTGCGCAGTTCGCTATTTTCAACCATGGTCAGCTTTCTCGCCGATGCTGCTTCGCAGCTTCTCTTAATACGGGTATGATCGGTGTTTACGTTGTCCAGCCAAGATAGTGGAAGTCGCCCACCGATGCAAAACACCAAGCTCTTGCTAAACAGCCTCGCCTTCGCGGGACTGCTCGCACTCGCCGGTTGCTCGTTTCCCGGGGTTTACAAAATCGACATCCAGCAGGGCAATGTCGTCACGCAGGACATGATAGACCAATTGCGCCCGGGAATGACCCGCCGGCAAGTAAGGTTTATTATGGGTAACCCGCTGTTGCAGGACACTTTCAACACCAATCGTTGGGATTATCTGTACAGCCTGCAACCCGGTGGCGGCCAGCGCCAGCAGGAACGCATGAGTATCTTCTTCAACGACAGCGACCAGTTGGTCAGCCTGTCGGGTGACTTCATGCCAGGGGTGAGCCGCGACCAGGAAATCCTTGGTGGCAGCGGCAATACCACAGTCAGCCCAGCTACCCAGCCAGGGGAAGCCACACCGCAACCGGAAGAAAAACCAGCCAAACCAGGCTCGACGGAAGAAGCCATTCAGCGCGAAATCGATACCATCGAGACCACGCCGGTCCCGACACCCGCGCCGCTGGACACTTCGCCGCAGTAAAAGCCGGCTCCAACAAAAAGCCCGGATCATGGTCCGGGCTTTTTGTTGTGTGGGCACTGCCACCAGCTTGCCGAAAATACCGACTGGGCACTGCTCGACATCCAGGCCTTGCACCTGCCTGGCAATACCCGAGCAATGCAACGCTTCACGCACGGTCGCCCCATGCGGGGGGGGCACTCACCAACAGCTACTGACGCTCAGGCCGTGGCGTAGGCCACCTCAACCTTTGGCATTGAGCTCTTTGGCACGCTGGCAAAACGCATCCACCAGGGTATTGGCTGCCTGATTGAACAGCGGCCCCAGGGTTGCGCGCACCAGGGCGCCGGCGTAATCGAAGGTGAGGTCCAGGCTGATCTTGCAGGCTTTATCACCCAGCGGCTTGAACACCCACAGGCCATGCAACTGGGTAAACGGCCCCTCCTCCAGGTTCATCTCGATGGACTGGCCCGGCACCAGCACATTACGGGTGACGAAGTGCTGACTGATGCCGCCCTTGGCCACATCCAGCTTGGCGCGCATGTGAGTCTCGCTGGCCTCGATCACCGTCGAGGCCGAGCACCAAGGTAGAAATTCAGGGTAACTGGCCACATCGTTGACCAGATCGTAAAGCGCCTGGGCAGGGTACGGCAGCAGGGCGGAGCGTTGAATATGGGTAGTCATCCAGGCATCACTTCCAAGGCTGGTTGGCGGCGCTTCGCAGCGTGCCGAAAACAGGTTCTGTACAAAGAACAGGCTTTGTATTGTCCGGTATTCATTGCAGTGGCTCAAGCACACCGAAATCCCGTAGCCGACCGCACGATGAGTTGCCTATAATGCCGCCCCTATGGCTAAACAAAAGAAACATCCGACCGGGACCATCGCGCAAAACAAGAAAGCGCGACACGATTACTTCATCGAGCACAAGTTCGAGGCCGGGCTGGTCCTGTCCGGTTGGGAAGTAAAAAGCCTGCGGGCCGGCAAGGCGCACCTGACCGACAGCTACGTGCTGCTCAAGGATGGCGAAGCCTGGCTGTTCGGCAGCCACATCACCCCGCTGACCACCGCCAGCACCCACGTCATCGCTGACCCCACCCGCACCCGCAAGCTGCTGCTGAACAAGCGCGAGCTGGAGCGCGTGGAGGCCGCCGTGGCGCAAAAGGGCTACACCTGTGTGGCCCTGGCGCTGTACTGGAGCAAGCACCTGATCAAGTGCGAGATCGCGCTGGGCAAGGGTAAGAAGGAGTTCGACAAGCGCGACACCATGCGCGAACGCGACTCCAACCGCGAGCTTCAGCGGGCGGTGCGCAACAAGGGTAAGGAAGAGTGAGTCTTCACTAGCCTGGCCCGGCCGCTTCGCGGGTGAACCCGCTGCCACAGGGTATGCACGGAGCTTGAAATCTGCGCATTAGCTGTGGCCCCTCACGGATTAGCACAGGGCCTTGGAACCTGCGCACTGTCTGTAGGAGCAGGTTCACCCCCGAACAATCATCAATGCCCGCTGCGCCGCTCCGCACGTGCCACGCGTTGCGCTTCGTGTTGCGCTTCTTCCAGCACCTCCTGCACATACAGAATGTGCCGGCTGGACACCTCCCGGGCATCCTCCGCCCTGCCCTCGACGATCGCCTGATACAACTCGCGGTGCTGGCTGATCAGCATGTCGCGTGTTTCCGTGCGCTGCTGGTACATGCCACCAATGTTGGTCACCACATTGCGCTTGAGCAGGTCGAACAAGCCCCTGATCGTATGCAGCAACACCGCGTTGTGACTAGCCTCGGCAATGGCCAGGTGGAAACGCGCATCGGCCGCGCCCTCTTCGGCACGGGTTGCCTCGTCGGCCCGCGCATAGCAGTCCTGCAAGGTATCGAACGCCTCCTTCAGCCGCGCCCGATCCGGCTCGGTGGCGCGCTGGGCGGCGTAATAGGCACAGGACGCCTCCAGCGTATGGCGAAACTCCAGCAGGTCGCGCTGCGCCTCGGTGCTGTGCTCGAGCAACTGCAGCAGCGGGTCGCTGAACGTCGAGCCCAGGGCCTGCGCCACGTAATTGCCCCCGCCCTGGCGGCTGACCAGTAACCCCTTGGCCACCAGCTTCTGGATCGCCTCGCGCAGTGACGGGCGCGACACCCCGAACTGTTCGGCCAGGACGCGCTCGGCCGGCAACCGCTGCCCAGACGTCAGCGTGCCTTCAAGGATCATCCCTTCCAACCGATCGACGATATCGTCGGACAGGCGCCGTTGGCGAACCTGATCAAAAACCATCACTTGCTCTCCACAAACCCCGACCTATTCAGCGGGCTGCCTATTCTCGCCGATCCGCGCCGCCCCAGCACGCCTCAGCCGACGATTTTCGCAATGAAACAGCCGGCCGTTCATCGCCACGCGACCAAGGTTTTACACGGGACAAATTGACACACCCCTAACCGCGCTTTTAACCTAGCGACCAGCCATTGTAAATTGGTCTTACCAATTATCCAATGCCAGTGCCTGACCAACAACAATTAGGGGCCACCCCATATGCAAACCTGGCAACAACTCTATACCCCGCTTGGTAGTCTCGGCCTGTCCGCGCTGGCGGCGGTCATCCCTATCGTGTTCTTCTTCCTCGCCCTGGCCGTGTTCCGCCTCAAAGGCCACCTGGCAGGCAGCATTACCCTTGCCCTGTCGATCCTGGTGGCTATCTTCGCCTTCCAGATGCCTGTCGACATGGCCTTGGCTGCTGCAGGTTATGGCTTCCTTTACGGCCTCTGGCCCATCGCCTGGATCATCGTTGCCGCGGTGTTCCTGTACAAACTCACGGTCAAGAGCGGCCAATTCGAAGTGATCCGCAGCTCCGTGCTGTCGATCACCGACGACCAGCGCCTGCAAGTGCTGTTGATCGGCTTCTGCTTCGGTGCCTTCCTCGAAGGCGCAGCCGGCTTCGGCGCACCGGTCGCCATCACTGCGGCCCTGCTGGTTGGCCTGGGCTTCAACCCGCTGTACGCCGCCGGCCTATGCTTGATCGCCAACACTGCCCCTGTGGCGTTCGGCGCCCTGGGCATCCCGATCATCGTGGCCGGCCAGGTCACCGGTATCGACGCTTTCCACATCGGCGCCATGACCGGCCGCCAGTTGCCGCTGCTGTCGCTGTTCGTGCCGTTCTGGCTGGTATTCATGATGGACGGCCTACGTGGCGTGAAGGAAACTTGGCCTGCCGCCTTGGTCGCTGGCCTGAGCTTCGCCGTCACCCAGTACTTCACCTCCAACTTCATCGGCCCCGAGCTGCCAGACATCACCTCGGCCCTGGCCAGCCTGATCTGCCTGACGCTGTTCCTGAAAGTGTGGCAGCCCAAGCGCGCATTCGCCGAAGCCAAAGCCAGCGTCGGCGCTGCGGTGGTGCAGCCAAGCGGCAGCCAGCCGACCCCCTACAGCTTCGGCGAAATCTTCAAGGCCTGGTCGCCGTTCCTGATCCTCACCGTGCTGGTGACCATCTGGACCTTGAAACCCTTCAAGGCGGCCTTCGCTCCGGGCGGTGCGATGTACAACTTCGTGTTCAACTTCGCGATCCCTCACCTCGACCAGCTGGTGATCAAAACCGCGCCGATCGTCACCGCACCTACGGCCATGCCTGCGGTGTTCAAACTTGACCCGATCTCGGCCACCGGCACCGCCATCTTCCTCTCGGCGCTGATCTCCATGGCCGTGCTGAAGATCAACTTCAAAACTGGTCTTACCACTTTCAAAGAGACGTTCTGGGAGCTGCGCTGGCCGATCCTGTCGATCGGTATGGTGCTGGCCTTCGCCTTCGTCACCAACTACTCGGGCATGTCCTCGACCATGGCCCTGGTACTGGCCGGTACCGGCGCCGCCTTCCCGTTCTTCTCGCCGTTCCTCGGCTGGCTGGGCGTGTTCCTGACCGGCTCCGACACTTCTTCCAACGCGCTGTTCAGCTCGCTGCAGGCCACCACCGCGCACCAGATCGGGGTCAACGACACCCTGCTGGTCGCGGCCAACACCAGCGGCGGCGTGACCGGCAAGATGATCTCGCCGCAGTCCATCGCCGTGGCCTGCGCCGCCACTGGCCTGGTTGGCAAGGAGTCGGATTTGTTCCGCTTCACCGTCAAACACAGCCTGTTCTTCGCCACCATCGTCGGCCTGATCACCCTGATTCAGGCTTATTGGCTGACCGGCATGCTGGTTCATCACTAAAGTGAAAGGGGCCGGGCGCAATGACGCGCTCGGCATCGCCTTCAACCCACGCTGCGAGAATCCATGATCATTTCCGCCTCCACCGACTATCGCGCCGCGGCCCAACGCAAGCTGCCCCCCTTCCTGTTCCACTACGCCGACGGCGGCGCCTACGCCGAGCACACCCTGCGCCACAATGTCTCGGACCTGGCCAGCATTGCCCTGCGCCAGCGCGTACTGAAGAACATGTCTGCGCTGAGCCTTGAAACCAAACTGTTCGATGAAACCCTGAGCATGCCCGTGGCCCTGGCCCCAGTCGGCCTCACCGGCATGTACGCCCGCCGGGGCGAAGTGCAGGCCGCGCGCGCAGCAGCGGCCCACGGCATCCCCTTCACCATGTCCACCGTGTCGGTGTGCCCGATCGAAGAGGTGGCGCCGGCCATCGACCGGCCGATGTGGTTCCAGCTGTATGTGCTCAAAGACCGCGGCTTCATGCGCAACGCCCTGGAGCGGGCCAAGGCCGCTGGCGTCAAAACCCTGGTGTTCACCGTCGACATGCCAGTACCCGGCGCCCGCTACCGCGACGCCCACTCCGGCATGAGCGGCGCCAACGGCCCGATGCGCCGCGTGCTGCAGGCCATGACCCACCCCCAATGGGCGTGGGACGTCGGCGTGATGGGCCGGCCCCATGACCTGGGCAATATCTCCAAATACCGTGGCAACCCCACGGGCCTGGCCGACTACATCGGTTGGCTGGGCAATAACTTCGACCCTTCCATCTCGTGGAAGGACCTGGAATGGATTCGCGAATTCTGGGACGGCCCAATGATCATCAAAGGCATCCTCGACGCCGACGACGCCCGTGACGCAGTCAAATTCGGCGCTGATGGCATCGTCGTGTCCAACCACGGCGGCCGCCAGCTCGACGGCGTGCTGTCCAGCGCCCGCGCACTGCCGGCGATTGCCGATGCGGTCAAAGGCGATTTGAAGATCCTCGCCGACTCCGGCATCCGCAGTGGCCTGGACGTGGTACGCATGATCGCCCTGGGCGCCGACACCGTGCTGATCGGCCGCGCCTTCCTGTGGGCCTTGGCTGTGCATGGCCAGGCCGGGGTGAAGAACCTGCTTGAGCTGTTCGAAAAGGAAATGCGCGTGGCCATGGTGCTCACCGGCGCCAAGTCGATCAGCGAAATCAACCGCGATTCGCTGGTCCGCGAACTGGGCGCCTGAGCGCCCCCTCCCGTACCGCCTGAATGACCGGGGCACGCCGCGCGCCAGACGCCGCGGCCCCGTGAGGAGATTGCATGAGCCTGCCCGCTGCGTTTCTGCGTGATGCCGAGCGCCTGATCCCGGCCGAACGCCGTTTCGACGACCCAACCTCCACCTTGGCTTTCGGCACCGACGCCAGCTTCTACCGGCTGATCCCCAAGCTGGTGGTGCGCGTGGAAAGCGAAGACGAAGTGGTGGCGCTGCTGCAACTGGCCCAGCGCGAGCGCGTGCCGGTCACCTTCCGCGCCGCTGGCACCAGCCTGTCTGGCCAGGCTATCAGCGACTCGGTGCTGATCGTGCTGGGCGACAACTGGAATGGCCGCGACATCCGTGGCCAAGGCGAGCAGATTCGCCTGCAACCCGGCGTGATCGGCGCCCAGGCCAACGCCTGGCTAGCACCCTATGGGCGCAAGATCGGCCCTGACCCGGCCTCGATCAATGCCTGCAAGATCGGCGGCATCGTCGCCAACAACGCCAGCGGTATGTGCTGCGGCACCGCGCAGAACAGCTATCACACCCTCGCCGGCCTGCGCCTGGTACTGGCCGATGGCACTCGCCTGGACAGCGAAGACCCGGCAAGCGTCGCGGCCTTCGAAAGCAGCCACGCCGAACTGCTCGAAGCCCTCGCCCGCCTAGGCCGCGAAACCCGCGCCAACACCGAACTGGCCGCGCGCATCCGGCATAAGTATCGGCTGAAGAACACCACCGGCCTGTCACTCAACGCCCTGGTGGACTACGACCAACCGCTGGATATCCTTCAGCATCTGTTGGTCGGCTCGGAAGGCACCCTGGGCTTCATCAGCGCCGTCACCTACAACACGGTGCCCGATCACCCTCACAAGGCCAGCGCCCTGCTGGTATTCCCCAGCGTGGAAAGCTGCTGCCGCGCCGTCACCGTGCTCAAGCGCCAGCCCGTGTCCGCCGTGGAGCTGCTCGACCGCCGCAGCCTGCGCTCGGTGCAGAACATGCCCGGCATGCCAGTATGGGTCAAAGGCCTATCGGGCAATGCCTGCGCACTGCTGATCGAGTCCCGCGCCGCCAGCCAAAGTCTGCTGCACGAGCAACTGCACCAGGTAATGGCCTCGATCGACGATTACCCGCTGGAACAAAAAGTCGATTTCAGCGAAGACCCAGCCGTCTACAACCAGCTGTGGAAGATCCGCAAAGACACCTTCCCCGCCGTCGGTGCCATTCGCCAAACCGGCACCACGGTAATCATCGAAGACGTCACCTTCCCCGTGGAGCAGCTGGCCGAAGGCGTCAACCGCCTGCTCCAGCTGTTCGACAAGCACCGCTACGACGAAGCGATCATTTTCGGCCACGCCCTTGAGGGCAACCTGCACTTCGTCTTCACCCAAGGTTTCAACAGCCCCGAAGAAGTCGCCCGCTACCAGGCCTTCATGGACGACGTAGCGCAGCTGGTGGCGGTGGAGTTCGGTGGCTCGCTCAAGGCCGAGCACGGCACCGGCCGCAACATGGCGCCTTTCGTGGAGCTGGAATGGGGCGCCGATGCCTACCAGCTGATGTGGACGCTCAAGCGCCTGCTCGACCCCAACGGCATTCTCAACCCCGACGTGGTGCTAAGCACCGACCCCGACATTCACCTGAAAAACCTCAAGCCCCTGCCCGCTGCCGACCCCATCGTGGACAAGTGCATCGAGTGCGGTTTCTGCGAACCGGTCTGCCCCTCCAAAGGCCTGACCTTGAGCCCCCGCCAGCGCATCGTGATGTGGCGCGACATCCAGGCCAAGCAGCGCGCCGGTATCGACACCCGCGCCCTGCTGCAAACCTACCAGTACCAGGGCATCGACACCTGCGCCGCAACCGGCCTGTGCGCCCAGCGCTGCCCGGTTGGCATCAACACAGGCGAGCTGGTGAAAAAACTGCGCAGCCAGGCCGCGACCCATGGCAAAGCCGCCGACTGGCTGGCCGAGCATTTTCAAACAGCCCTGGCTGGCGCGCGCTTCACCCTCACCGCCGCCAACACCGCCCGCAAACTGCTCGGCGCGCCGCGCCTGGCCAGCCTGAGCGCCACGCTGAGCAAAGCCAGCAAAGGCCGCCTGCCCCAGTGGTCGGCTGCCATGCCACAGCCGCTGCGCACCCCGGCAGTGGGCCCAGCGAGCAACGACGCCCGCCCCCGCGTGGTGTACCTGGCCGCCTGCGTATCCCGGGTGATGGGCCCTGCCTACGCCGACCGCGAGCAAAGCTCGCTGCTCGACAAAACCCGCGCCCTGCTGGAAAAAGCCGGTTACCAAGTGGTGTTCCCCGACAACGCCGATAGCCTCTGCTGCGGCCAGCCGTTCGCCTCCAAGGGTTACCCCGAACAGGCCGAGCACAAACGCCAAGAGCTGATCAACGCCCTGCTGCACGCCAGCCGCGGCGGCCTGGACCCGATCTACTGCGACACCAGCCCCTGCACCCTGCGCCTGGTGCAAGACCTGGGTGAAACCCGGCTAGACCTGTACGACCCGGTGCGCTTCATCCGCACCCACCTGCTCGACAAACTGGAGTTCACCCCCCAGCAAGCGCCAGTGGCCGTGCACGTGACCTGCAGCACCCAGCACTTGGGCGAAAGCCAGGCCCTGATCGACCTGGCACGGCGTTGCAGCACACAGGTGGTGATCCCCGAAGGCATCCACTGCTGCGGCTTTGCCGGCGATAAAGGCTTCACCACCCCCGAGCTGAACGCCCACTCGCTGCGCAGCCTGAAAGACGCCGTGCAATATTGCAGCGAAGGCATCTCCACCAGCCGCACCTGCGAAATCGGCCTTTCCAGCCACAGCGGCATCGACTATCACGGCCTGGTTTACCTGGTAGACCGCGTCACGCGCCCACGCAGCCTTTAACCCCCCAGGCCGCACAGTAACCCGCCCCCACCACCGGTGGGGGTGGGCTGACCCGTGAACACGGGCAACGCCCGCGCCATCCCATTTATTTCGCCGCCCAATCCACTTCCAAAGCCAAAAGCCATCACTGCGATTGAACCCTCGCCAAACCGCAGCAGTCCACCTTTACAGGCCCACTTCCCAGCGGCCATTAAAGGAGACACCTATGAAAGGTACCGCGCTTTCGGCCCTCTTCGCGGCCGCAACCCTCCTGGCCTCGCCGGTTTTCGCCGCCGATGACCTGTGCACCACCAACCTGCAGAAGATCGACGACAGCATGGCTACCGCGGGCGCTACCGCTGAAGGCCTGGACAAAGCCCTGACCGAACAGGTCGACAAAGCCAAAGCCGCCCAGGCTTCTGGCGACACGAAAGAATGCATCGCCATCACCAGCAAGGTACTGCTGCGCCTGGAAAAGACCGAGAAAGGCAGCGGTTCGGCTGGCGGCGGCGGCGGCGCCTGAAGCTAGACAGCGCGGGCAACAGGACCAGCTGTCGACGTTGCCCGCGCAATGGCGTATACTCCGTTTCACGTGCCGTAAGGTACGTTAGCCAAGAGCTAGTGTGGGGCCGATCAGGATTCGACGCCGGTAGCGAAACTCTAGGTGCATGCCGAGTTGGTAACAGAACTCGTAAATCCACTGTTGCAACTTTCTATAGTTGCCAATGACGAAAACTACGAGGGCTACGCTCTCGCTGCGTAAGCAGCTGAGCCCGCTCTCCTGGTAGCTTCGGCTCCAGCAATCATCAGGGGATGCCTGTAAACCCGAAATGATTGTCATACAGAACAGGATCGTCGTGTAGCACGTTGGGGGCAAAGCGACTAAAACTTACCCAACTCATCCAAAGCACCCTGCCCGTCGGGCGGCTGCGGATTAAATCAGTAGACACGGCTAAGCATGTAGTACCGACAGCGGAGTACTGGCGGACGGGGGTTCAAATCCCCCCGGCTCCACCAAATCCGAAGAAGAAGACGCCCCAGGGCGTCTTTTTTTATGCCTGTCATCTGTCAATTGCGTAACACCCTGTTACGGTCAAAATCAGATTTCACCCCTATCTTGTAGGGCATTTCCCAAAGATACTCCCAGCCATTGTGGTGTTCAGGGCTAGGTACTAGTGTCGGCCTGTCGTTGCGCGCAACGGCCGGCATTGACAGGCCGCCCTGAACACACCACATGGCTTTGCTTTTTTATGGCAGCTGTCATGGGGCACCTCGTGTGCGCCGGTTTGGTCTGTTCCCGGTCTGTCAACCCATGCACAGCTGCCGCCTTTCTGTTTGACAGCAGAGCGGTGGTGGCCCCACTCGAACAGGCCAAGACCATACTGAAGATCGTTCCCGACCCACCCCACCTTCTCCATTTCCTTGAAGGCAAACTGATACTGGCCGCCGACTCAGCGCCATGCGCAGAAGCCGTCGCGCAGCGGGCCATGCTGATGCAGCCCAAGTCGCCTGTGTCGGCATTGATCATGACCTCGATGCACGAGCCCGATGCGTTGCGCAAATTGCTCGAAGCCGCGCTTGTTCAGATTCAAAAGCCCAGCGAGCCGCGGACGCAGCACTGATCCGCAAAAACCGCTGCCTGGTCTTGCACTCGTACAGTCATGGATCGATGTGCGCCCAGCTTGGCTGCGATTGGCTAGGCCAGGCATCTACAACTTCAGGGAGATTACCCAATGGCCATTGATGAAACCTGTTTCACCGTCGGCAAAACAACGTTCTTTCAAGGGGAGGAACGAACCCACCCACTCTTCCGCGTCGAGGCTGGCATCCCCTGCCAGGCAGCTCGTGAGCAAGCGTCTGAATTAATGGGCTATGTGCGCGACTTGAGCATTGACGGGTTGATGGAAGACAAGCCCCAACTGCTGTGGGCATCCTACTATCTCAGCGCATTGGCCAAGGCCCTATTGGATGATGCCGAGTTGGGGATGGCGAAAGCTTCTTGATGGCCAGGGGCCGCGAAGCGGCCCTAACAATCCTAGGTGCCAACACAAACTTTTAGCGGAGCTCGCTGATCGTCGAGACCCGACCACAAACAGCGAAATGGGGCAACCTATTTGGTTGACGCTGAACAGGCTAATGATTGTTTTTGGCCAAATCGGAGCCGCTGCTGCAACGGCACGGGCAACCGACTTAAATCATCGGCCGGGATAGCTTTCTCAACCCACCGAGATGAGCCTGGGCGATGAATATCAGTCGTAATCAGGCTTCTGTATGAGATGGTTATTCCAACGGGCAAAGCACTTTGACCGCTTTTCACGCCCCCAAGACTGCTGAATTTCTGTCCTTGGTCGGGTTTATCCACAGGCGTAGAACAGCCCGTGCAAAGGTTGCCGCTGACAGCACCCCAGGTGACCCGAGCTTTCAAGGTCACGCCGCTCCCGCGGTGGTTCTCCCCAAGGGCGATTCGCATCCGGCAGCTCGTACAGTCACCTCCCCGGTGATAGATGCTTTTACACATATAGCGCTCGTGCGCCAGATACACCGTATCTCGCTGCCCTGCAGCAACCTGACGGCGGTATTGTCCGCCTATTTTGAGTGGAAGCGATCCTCTTTATCGCAACGGTTGCCATGGGCCAACGAAGCTCTAATCCCATATCTTTCAAGGCGAAGGTCGTGCAGGAATGCCTACAACCAGGCGCCACACTGCCCTCAAGTCCGTGTAAACAATTAAACGGCGTTGCGACGCTGCTGCCATTGCAAAACGGCAGATAGCGAACATTGGTGAGCAATCCGGCCGGCAGCCATCAGGCGAAAAATCAAAAAAATCTGCGGACACAGCAAAAACTCTTACAATCCAAGGCCGGATTTCCTACATATTTCCCCCACCGACGCCCAAGAGATAACTCCGTGAGTGACTCAGACAGCTTATCCGCGCCACTGGTTGACGTAGTGAAGCTTGCCGCATCCCTTCAGCGCTTCGCAGATGATCGCGACTGGCAGCAATTCCACTCTCCCAAAAATCTCATCCTTGCTCTCACTGGCGAGGTAGGCGAGCTGTGCGAGATTTTCCAATGGATGAGCGATGCCGACTCGATCTCCGCCGCAACAGATCCCGAAATCGGCCAAGCCGTGAAGGACGAGCTGGCGGACGTACTGATGTACCTGGTTCGCCTAAGCAGCGTGCTCGGCATCGACCTCAACGAGGCGGTGACACGGAAACTCGCTTCTAACGGCCAGAAGTACCCCGTAGATAAAGCCAGAAGCACCAGCAAAAAGTACGACCGACTCTGACCAACACGCACCTAAGGACAACCCGTGATCGTTTACGCTGCGACCAAACAGCAATTTCTTAAAGACAACGATAACGATGACATTGAGGAGGTGATCCTCAGGCATTACAAGGAAGCTACAGGCAAGAACGTTGCGTCCTCGGAAATCAGGTCGTGGCAAGGGTCCCTAACGTACATGGCCAAGGTCCTTAGAGATGAGGGGCTGCCGAGCGATGCGGGCCTGGCCATCGAATTGCACATTCCGCAGTCGTCGAAGCGAATCGACTTTCTACTTACCGGTCGCGACGAAAAACAGGCAAAAAAGGCCGTACTTATCGAGCTGAAGCAATGGAGCAAGGCCAACGCCACGACCAAAGACGCCATCGTCAAAACAGCGCTGGGTGGCGGCCTCATTGAGACCATTCACCCGTCCTATCAGGTATGGTCCTATGCAGCGCTGTTGGAAGGCTTCAACGAGGCGGTGTACGACAAAAGCATCGAAATCCGTCCGTGCGCCTACCTCCATAACTACGTCAGCGACGGGGTCATAGATTCAGCCCACTATGAGCCCCACATCAGCAAAGCTCCGCTGTTCCTGAAAGGCCCGGAAGAGCTTAGTAAACTCAGAACTTTTCTGAAAAAGCACATAAGTCATGGCGACAACAAAGAGGTGCTGTACGAGCTGTCCGAAGGAAAAATTCGCCCATCCAAGGCGCTAGCCGAAGCCCTCGCGGGGTTGATGAAAGGCAAACCCGAGTTCGTATTGATTGACGATCAGAAAGCAATTTTTGAGTCGGCGCTTGCGGCGGCAAGCGAGGCTTCGGACCAAGCACCCAAGGTGATGATCATCGAAGGTGGACCGGGCACCGGGAAGACTGTCCTGGCCATCAATCTGCTGGTGAAGCTCACCGAATTGAAGCTGATGAGCAAATACGTCTCCAAGAATGCCGCCCCTCGCAAGGTCTACGAAAGCAAACTGGTTGGCACCCTCAAGCGCAGCCATTTCTCGAATTTCTTTTCAGGCTCTGGGGCATTTATCGACACTGAGCCCAACACATTCGACGCGCTTATCGTGGACGAAGCTCACCGGCTGAATGAGAAAAGCGGGCTTTATGGAAACCTTGGGGAGAACCAGATCAAGGAGCTGATTGACTCAGCGAAATGCTCCATTTTCTTCATTGATGAGGACCAGCGCGTAACCTTGAGCGATATCGGCAGCAAGCAGGCGATTCGCGCCTTTGCGAAAGCCAAGGGTGCTGTGGTTGAAGAACACGTGCTGTCTTCGCAGTTTCGCTGCAGTGGTTCTGACGGTTACCTGGCATGGTTGGATGACACGCTTGGAATTCGCTCGACGGCAAATCCGACCCTTGAGACTCAAGAGTACGAATTTAAGGTGTTCGACTCACCTCGGGCGATGCATGAAGCAATCAAAGAAAAAAACCACGGAAACAAAGCTCGTGTGGTCGCGGGCTATTGCTGGCCTTGGTTGAGCAAGAAAGACCCAACTGCTGCTGATATCGTGATTGGCAACTATAAACGCCAATGGAACCTGGATCAGGATGGCAGTCTATGGATCATCGCTGAGAACTCCATCGAGCAGATTGGCTGCATTCATACTTGCCAAGGTTTGGAAGTCGACTATATCGGGGTGATTATCGGACCAGATCTGGTCGTACGTGACGGTCAGGTAGTGACCTCTCCAGAGCAGCGCGACAAGCACGATAAGTCGATTCGCGGCTGGAAAAAAATGATGAAAGAGCAACCCGCCCTCGCGAAAAGTGAAACAGACCTGATCATCAAAAACACGTACCGAACGCTGATGACAAGGGGGATGAAGGGTTGCTACCTGTACTGTACTGACAAAGAGACCGCGCAATACTTCGAGAGTCGGCTTAGCCAACACGGCAATCATTGAAGGTCAAAGCCTCAACAGCCAAGGCCACTCCCAAAACCCACCATGGGAGTGGCCCCGCCCTCGCCCTACCTCAACGGCACATAGATATCCGTCTCACATTCCTCCACCGGCCTCTGCGGAAAAACACTCAAATACTCAAAAAACAACGGTTGATCCCTGAGCTCTTCCCCACTCCCCGGCAACCAGTCGCGATAAATCGGATAAATACTCTCGCCAATATGATCCGGCGACCCCACATGCCGCACCACCGCACACCGCCCCGCAGGTATCACCCACTCGCGAATTCCATATTCATTCGGCGCCAAGTCCCCCTTTATCTCGCCACAGATATCAAAGCGAAACGCCTGGGCTGGCGTGGTATCCGGGTTGCCGTAGGGAATGCCGAAGGTGCGACTTTCACCCACTGGCGACTGCCCACTGGCCATCCGCCACTGAATGAACTGCTCCACGGTCTGGTCCAGCTGTGCAGGCGGGCCTTGGTGTTCCAGTGCGGCGACGCGCACTTGGGCAAAGTCGACGATACGAGGGTGCATGGCATTGCTCCTGGTGAAATGAGGAATGCTGAAAAACGCATGCCAGGTCTGCCAGTTCGGCTGTTGCCTGAACGTGCTGGGGGCCATGCCGAAGTCTCTGCGAAAGGTGTAGTGCTGTTCACTTAAGCCTGGAGGCTTGGCGTGAGCTCTTCGGTGGAGCGCAGATCGAGCACCGCGCGGGCGGCGCTCGATCTCACAGGCGCTAAAAGGCTCAAATTGAACCCCAAAAAAACCCGACACTAGATCACCGGTATCGAATTTTTTCGACCCCATGCCTGGACTCAAATGCTTAAGTGAACAGCATTACTGCGAAAGGCGGGGCTGTCGAAGCCGGCGTCCAGGAAGACGTCCAGTATGGTGCATCGCCCACCCCGGAGCGGGGAAGCCTAGCCGAGCTTGCTCAGTTCCGGGGGTTACTGGCGCTCAGCCCCAATCGCTCGGCGCACCGTGCCCAGCAATTCGCTCAGGCGGAAGGGTTTTACCAGCATATCCATGCCCTCGCCCAAGAACGCCTGGCGGTCACGCGCTTCGTCGGCGTAGCCGGTCATGAACACCACCGGCAGCGCGGGCCGGCAAGCGCGGGCCAAGTCCGCCAGTTCGCGGCCGCTCAGGGTGGGCAAGCCTACGTCGGTCAGCAGCAGGTCTGGGCCAGGCTCCTGGCGCAGGTGCTGCAGTGCCTCATCCACAGTCGAGGCCAGGGTGCAGCGGTAACCGGCATCGGTCAGGGCCTCGGCCACCGATACGCGCACCGAGGCCATGTCCTCGACGATCAGCACATGCTCGCCATTGCCTTGCGCGTCTTCTGTGGCTTCGCGGTGTGGGGCCGTGGCGGCGGATTGGGTGGCGGGCAGCATCAGGGTGACTTCGGTGCCCTCGCCCGGCACGCTGCGCAGCGCCACATGCCCACCCGACTGGCGGGCGAAGCCGTAGATGGTCGACAGGCCAAGCCCGGTGCCCTGCCCCACCGGCTTGGTGGTGAAGAATGGGTCGAAGACCTTTTCCAGCAGCTCAGGCTCGATGCCGCAGCCGTCGTCACGGACGGTGACCGCAATATAGGCCCCGTCGCGCAGGTTCAGGTCGCCGTAAACCTGTGCCATGCAGGTCGACACCCAGATATGCCCGCCCTTGGGCAGGGCATCGCGGGCGTTGATCACCAGGTTGAGCACGGCGCTTTCCAGTTGCACCGGGTCCACCAGGGCGATGGTGGATGAGCTGGAAAGCTCGAGAATCAGGGTGATGCGTTCGCCGATGGTGCGGGTCAGCAAGTCTTCCAGGGAATGCACGTGCTGGTTGACGTCCACCGGGCGGGTGTCCAGCGGCTGCTTGCGGGCGAAGGCCAGCAGCCGATGGGTCAGCGCGGCAGCGCTGCTGGCTGAGCTCAGCGCCGCTTCGATGTACTTGGGGACCTTTTCCGTGCGGCCCTCGGTAACCCGTTTGCGAATCAGCTCCAGGCTGGTGATCACACCGGTCAGCAGGTTGTTGAAGTCATGGGCGATGCCGCCGGTAAGGCTGCCCAAGGCATCCATCTTCTGCAGTTGCAGCAGCAAGGCTTCGGTGCGGGCGCGTTCCGCCACCTCTTTGGCCAGCTGGTTGGTGGCGTCGTCCAGGCGGGCCAGGTGAAAGCGCTCGCGGTGGCGGTGCTCGGTCACATCTTCGACGAACACCAGGCACAGGCCAGGCGTGCGGTAGGGTGACAGTTGCCACTCGGTGTCGCGGGGCTGGCCGTTCACCAGCATGCCCAGTTGGCCTTTCCAGCGCGCACCTGCGCCGATGTGCTCGCGCAGTTCGCACAGTGCCGCATCCTGCTGCGGGGCAAAGCAGTCGCGCAGGTAATCGGGCTGGTGGTTGTCTTGTACCAGCTGGGAAAAGGCATGGTTGCACTCATGCACCCTGAGCTCGGCATCGAGCACGGCGATCGGCGCCGACACACCGCGGAAAATTTCCTGGAAGCGCGCTTCGCTTTCACGCAGTGCCCGTTCGCTGTCACGCACCCGCAGCAAGGTACGCAGAGTGGCCAGCAATACGTCCGGGTCCACTGGGTGGATCAGGTAGGCATCGGCGCCGGCGTTCAGGCCGGTGATGATGTCACCGCTCTGGATCGACGCCGCCGACACGTGAATCACTGGCAGCAAGGCGGTGCGCTCGTTGTCGCGCAGCAGGCGCACCACATCGAAGCCGCTCATGTCGGGCAGGTTGACGTCGAGGATCAGCGCGTCCAGGTGCTGCTCACCGATCAACGCCAGCCCCTCGCCGCCGGTGCCGGCTTCGAGCACTTGGTAACCCTGCGCAGTCAAGCGTCGGCGCAAGGCATAGCGGGTGGCTGTGTTGTCGTCGACGATCAGCAGGCGCAGGTCAGCTCTCATCGGCATTCTCCTGGGCCAGTGCCAGCGGGATGGTCACATGGAAGCACGAGCCTACTCCGGGCTCGCTGGTCACGCCCACTTCACCGCCGAGCAAAATGGCGAAGCGTTTGCACAGTGACAGGCCCAGCCCGGTGCCGCGCAGGCGCTTCTGCAGCGGCGAATCGACCTGGGCGAAGTCCTCGAACAGGCTCCCGAGCAGCTCTTCAGGTATGCCGATGCCGGTGTCGCTGACGGCGAAGCGGATCTTGTCTTCACCCTGCAACTGAGCCGATACGCGCACCTCGCCACGGGAGGTGAACTTCAACGCGTTGGAAACGAAATTGCGCAGTATCTGCGCCAGCTTCTTGTCGTCGGTGTAGAGCCTGGGCAGGCCTACCGGCTCTTCGAAAATCAGGTCCACCGCACCGCCTTCGACGATGGGGCGGAACATGCCGCGCAGGGCGGCGAACAGGTCGAGCATGTCAAACCAGGCTGGGGAGATGGAAATGCGCCCGGCCTCGATCTTGGCCAGGTCCAGCAGGTCGTCGACCATGTCCGACAGCTCGCGGGTGGCAGTGCTGACGAATGCAACCTGGCGGTGCTGCTCTTCGGACAAAGGGCCGTCCAGCTCATCGGCCAACAGGCTGGTGATGCTCAGGATCGAGCCCAGCGGTGTGCGGAACTCGTGGCTCATGTAAGACAAGAAGCGGCTCTTCAGGTCAGAGGCCTGGCGCAGCTGCTGGGCCTGAATGTCCAGCTCGGCATACAGCGCCAGCACGCCCTGGTTGGTCTCTTCCAGCTCGGCGCGCAGCGCTTCGTTTTCGGCTTGCAGGCTGGCAACCAATGCCGCCTGGTCGGTAGCGGGTTCAGCCATAGGTGGGCTCCAGGTCGACGACCAGCACTGCTACATCATCCCGCCCTCGGCAGAAATCACGGTGCAGCACGGTCGCGATGACGGCCGGGTGGCGATGCACCAGGCCCGGGTAGTCGTCGAGTTTCCAGCGCGACTGCAAGCCGTCACTGTACATGACCAGCAAATTGCCATTCACCTGAGCGTAGTCGAACGCCTGCGCCTTGCGGTACTGGTTACCGACAATGCCTGGGTGTGAGGCCAGGCCACGGGCGTGCACACCGCCCACCAGGCTGGCACCGATGTTGCCGATGCCGGTGAAGGTCAAGCGGCTATTGCTAGTGTCGTGCTGGGCAATGGCCACAGCGCCGCCGCGGGTGCCGGCCATCGCCTGGTGCAGGCGCTCGATCAGCAGCAACGGGGTTACGAACGGGTCGGCGGCGAAAGCCTGGGCGCCTGCGTGGGCTGCCGCTTCGGCGTCCGGGCCGTGACCCAGGCCGTCCACCATCAGGGCGCTGAGACGGTTGCCATCGATCGCCACGTGCCAGGTGTCACCGCAGGCCGGGTCATCGTGCAGGGCATGGTGACTGACGCCGATGCGCAGGTCAGCACAGGCGCTGTTGCGTGGGTAAACCCGCGCCAGAATCACCGAGCCGCGCTGGTCGGTGTACACATCGAACACCTGGGCCAGGCGCGCGATGGCGCCAAGGCCGATGCCTTGGGTGCCGCCCGTGGAAAACCCGTCTGCCAGGCAAGCTGTGGCATCGAAACCCTGGGCGCGGTCCACGGCCAGCAGTTCGATACCAACCCCGTTGGCGACTGGCAGCGCTCGCAGGTGCAGCTCGCCGCGCTGGGCGTGCTTGAGCACGTTGCTGCACAGCTCTGTAGCCAGCAAGGCCACACGCCCAGCGTCTTCATCGTAGAAACCGTGATGCTGCGCCATTTTTTGCGCCGTGCGCCGGGCATGGCCAATCTGGCTGCTGTCTTCGAGGGGCAGCACTAGCGTACAGCTGCCTTGAATGCTTATGCCCATCGCGTGATCGTCACCCGTGTGCCCTGGCCGGGTGCGGTATCCAGTTCGAACTCATCCACCAGCCGCCGGGCGCCGGTCAGGCCAAGGCCCAGGCCGTTGCCGGAGGTCCAGCCATCGGTCAGGGCCAGCTTGATGTCGGGAATGCCGGGGCCCTCATCGCGGAACACCAGGCGCAGGCCGGTGCGCCCCGGCTCTTGCAGTACTTGCCAGTCCATGTCGCCACCGCCGCCATACACCACGGTGTTACGCGCCAGTTCGCTGACGGCGGTGACCAGTTTGGTCAGGTCGACCAGGCGCATGCCGCACTCACCGGCAAGCTTGCGGGTGAGCTGACGAGCCAGCACCACATCCTGCTCGATACGTACCGGCAGGGTGCCACTTTGCTCGGCGTTCATGTGCGCCTCACTGTCTGGCTCAAGCGCTGCATGCCGCGTTCGACGTTCAGCGCGGTGCTGACACCCGGCAAGGTCAGGCCCAGCTCGACCAGGGTGATGGCCACTGCCGGCTGCATGCCCACCAGCATCACCTGGGCATCCATCAGCCGCGACAGGCTGGCGATGTCGGCGATCATCCGGCCGATGAACGAGTCGACCATGTCCAGTGCAGAAATGTCGATCAACAGCCCACGGGCCGAGGTGCTGCTGATGCGGTCGGTCAAATCGTCCTGCAAGCGCATGGCCAGTTCGTCATACATGTCGACCTGAATGGTCACTAACAGGTATTCGCCCATTTGCAGAATCGGGATGCGTTCCATGGCTTATACCTGCTCGGCCAGGCTCACACCCATACGCGACAGGGCCAGCTTCAAGGCGTCGGCAAGGTTGGCCTTGGTGGTCAGGGTGCCAAGGTCCAGCCCCAGGTGCACGATGGTCTGGGCGATCTGTGGGCGAATGCCGCTGATGATGCAATCGGCGCCCATCAGGCGGATCGCGGTAACGGTTTTCAGCAGGTGCTGGGCCACCAGCGTGTCGACGGTGGGCACGCCGGTGATGTCGATGATGGCGATTTCCGAACCGGTATCGACGATGCGCTGCAGCAACGATTCCATCACGGTCTGGCTGCGTTGCGAATCCAGCGTGCCGATCAGCGGCAACGCCAGCACGCCGTCCCACAGTTTGACCACAGGCGTGGACAACTCCAGCAGCTCTTCCTGCTGGCGTTTGATCACGGCTTCGCGGGTTCTCTGGAAGGTACGCATGGTGTGCATGCCCATGCTGTCAATCAGCTCGGAAAGCACCCATTGCTGTTCGGCCAACTGCGTAGGGTTAGCGCTGTAGTGCGCCTGTAGCAAGCCGAACAGCGGCCCTTTGAGGGCGAAAATGAAGTAGACGGTTTGGTGGGAGTCATGGCCTAACTGGGCGCGGCTGGCGGACAGTTTCTCCAGGAACCGCCGGGCTTCGTCCCAACCGGCAGCGTTCAGGTCGCTGCCGCTTTGCGATTGCAGGCCATTGATCAGCGCCTGCAGAAATTCGCGGGTTTCCTGGGCGAGTAGCTGTTCCTTGATGTTACGGGTGGCGCCGCTGGCTTCGAGGCTTGCAGTCCACTCATTTAGCAGCTGTGCCTGATGGGTGGTGATCGCTTCCAACGTGCCGCCGTGCAGTGCTGCCATATGCTTCTCGCTCCTATGCGTTAAGGCCGGCATCCCCAGGTGTCCGCCGGCCTGCAGAAATGACATCTGCCCTTACAAATAGTTGTGGGGAATAGAAAAGATAGTTGCAATGAGCCACAACTGCGCGGCGTTTGCAATGAAGGCCCCATTGCGGAGCCCCAAAACTGCAAAACACCTCAACAGGGCAGTGCCAGTTAGTTGCACCCGCAATTGGCTCGACTAACTGGCACCACCCGTTCGAGGGCGTTTTTCGTTACTGCACGTTCACTCGCATCACCCCATCGACCGCACACCAACCGCCTGCGCATGGCCTCGCGAGGTGACGATGCCCAGGAAGGAAATCACGATCGCCAGGCCCAGGGTCGAACTCACTTCTGCGCGGTGCTCGGGCGTGAACATCATCACCGCCAATGCGCCAGCGATGAAGATGATCACCGCCCACGTCAGGTACGGGAACAGCCACATGCGGAATTTCAACTCGGTGTTCTCGCGCTCCAGGCGGCGGCGCATGCGTAACTGGGAGATGGCGATAACCAGGTACACCAGCAGCGCAATGGCGCCGGAGCTGGCCAGCAGGAACTCGAAGACGCCCTTGGGTGCGAAGTAGTTGAGGATGGCGATGGCGGCGCCGATCAAGGTGCTACCAAACACCGCCGCACGGGGCACACCCACTTTGGAGGTCTTGTTGAGGAACGCCGGTGCATCACCGCGCTTGGCCAGTGAGTACATCATGCGCGAGGCGATGTAGATCGACGAGTTCATGCAGCTGGTCACGGCCACCAGCACCACCAGGTCCACCATGAAGCCGGCGCTGGGGATGTTCATGATTTCCAGTGCACGCTGGTACGAACCCACCACTGCCAGTTGTGGGTCGTTCCACGGCACCACGGAAATGATCACGAAGATCGACAGAATATAGAAAGTGCTGATCCGCCAGATCACCGAACGGGTGGCCTTGGCGATGTTGCGCGAGGGGTCGCTGGATTCGGACGCCGCGATGGTCACCGCCTCGGTGCCGATGAAGCTGAACATCACGGTGATGAAGGCGCCGACCACCGCCGACCAGCCGTTGGGCGCGAAGCCGCCGTGCTCGGCCATCAGCGTGCTCAAACCGCTGACCTCACGGTTGGGCAGCCAGCCCATCAGCGCGGCGAAGCCCAAGCCGATGAAGCCGAGAATCGCCGTGACCTTCAGAATGGCGAACCAGAACTCGAACTCACCGTACTTGGCCACGCTGAACAGGTTGGTGCCTGCCAGCAGCAGCACCGAGGCCAGGGCGAAGATCCAGCTGGGGATATCGGGGAACCAGGCATTGAGCACATGCCCTGCCGCCAGCGCTTCGATGGGGATCACCAGTACCCAGAACCACCAGTACAGCCAGCCGATGGTATAGCCGGCCCAACGGCCGATGGCTTGGTCTGCGTAAGTGGAGAACGACCCAGTGTCTGGGTGTGCGACGGCCATTTCGCCGAGCATGCGCATCACCAGCACCACCAAGGTCCCGGCGACGAAATACGAAAGAATGGTAGCTGGCCCGGCCGCCGCGATGGCGTGCCCGGAACCTACGAAAAGTCCGGCACCGATGATGCCCGCAATGGACAGCATCGTTACATGACGTGGCTTGAAACCTTGCGCGAGGTTGCCATCGGATCCCACGGTGTTCATTGATCTTGTTCTCTTTTTGCTGACACAAGGAAGGGCGGGCAGAGGGAGGCGAAAATATCTCCTTTCAAATCAATAAGTCGACAGGATACAGGTGCTTGTTTGTTGGTATTGGGCACAGGTCACAGAGCAAGCTGCTGGTGAGGTTCGGGCTTCATTTAAGCCCCGCAAGGCTGTGGGAAATTACACGAGAACGCCTCAGAACTGTTCGATCACGACAGCGGATTTCCAGAAACGCCAAATGTCGCCCATGGCCTGTCCAATCGCGCCAACGCTGCCACCCGGGGCTTTCAGTTTTCATTTGGATGTGTGCGCACAGGCAAAAAAAAGCCCCGGTATCCCGGGGCCTCTGTTGCTCAGGCGTCTGCCTACGCCTGCCCAGTACGCTCGAAGCGTTTGGCCAGCAACAGGTAAGCGAAGATCCCCAGCACGCCATGGGCGGCCACGAACCAGAGTGCGTTGTGGAACGAGCCAGTGCTGGCGACCACGTAGCCGATCACCAGCGGGGTGACGATACCGGCGATGTTGCCAATGCCGTTGAAGACACCGCCGCACAGGCCGACCATCTTCTTCGGTGCCACATCCGACAGCACCGCCCAGCCCACGGCCGCCAGCCCTTTGCCGAAGAAGGCCAGGGTCATCAGGGCGATGACCGCGGCGTTGCCATCCACATAATTGGCCAGCACCAGCGTGGTGGACAGCGCCATACCGATCACGAAGGGCGTCTTGCGCGCTTTGGACGGGTGCACACCACGGCGAATCAGGTAGTCGGAGACGAAACCACCGAGAATCCCGCCGGTAAAGCCGCAGATGGCTGGCAATGCGGCGACCCAGCCGGCCTCCATGATGGTCATACCACGGCCTTTGATCAGGTAGATCGGGAACCAGGTGATGAAGAAGTAAGTGAGCGCGGTGATGCAGTACTGGCCCATGTACACCGCCCACAGGTTACGGCTGGTGAACAGCTGGGCGACTTCGACGCGGGTCGGTTTGCTCTTGGCCGTCTTACGTTCCTTTTCAAGGTCCACCAGGGCCCCGCCTTCGCGCATGTAATCCAGCTCTTCGCGGCTGAGCCCCGGTGCGCTGTGGGGCTCGTGATACAAGCGGAACCACACCACGCTGAGCACAAGCCCCAGTACGCCCATCCAGATGAACACCTGCTCCCAGCTCAGGGTGTGAGTCATCCACGCCATCAACGGTGCGAACACCACTACGGCCATGTATTGCGCGGAATTGAACAAAGCCGACGCAGTGCCGCGCTCACGGGTGGGGAACCAGCAACTGACGATGCGCGAATTGGCCGGAAACGCTGGCGACTCCACCAACCCGAGCATGAAGCGCATAGAAAACAGCGCCACGGCCGCCGACACGCCCGCCAGGCCCAGCCAGCCGACGGTGCCTTGCAGCAGGGTGAACAGGGACCAGAGGATCAGGCTGATGCCATACACCCGGCGCGCGCCGAAGCGGTCGAGTAGCCAGCCCCCCGGCACCTGGCCCAGGGCGTAGGCCCAAGCGAAGGCGGAGAACACCATGCCCAGCATCACCGGGTCGAGGCCAAGGTCTTTGAGCACCTCGGTGCCGGTGATCGACAACGTGGCGCGGTCGGCGTAGTTGATGACGGTGATGACGAAGATCAGCGCCAGGACCAGGAAGCGATGGCGACCGATCCCGGCCCCGGCCTGCGATGCGGCGACGGCGGATTTGCTGTTCATTTGGCCCCTCTTGCTTCTCGTGGGAAGCGTTTGTTCTTGTGTGAAGGTATGGCCCGTGGGCCTTGTGTTGCCTGTGCTGCCCGCTTCGCGGCTGAACCCGCGAAGCCCTATGGCCTACGCAGTTTTCAGCACCTGCGCACTTACCGTGGCGCGGCTTTAACCGCGAAGAGGCCCTAACGCCCGGTGACGCGGTTCGGCGGCGCCTCGCCACGGAAACAGGCTTCTAGGTTGTTCAACACCATGCGGCCCATTTCCAGCCGGGTCTGCAGCGTGGCACTGCCACGATGCGGCTGCAGCGCCACCTGATTGAGGTCACGTAGCGCCGGGGGCACGTTGGGTTCGTCGACGAATACGTCCAGCCCGGCCCCGGCGATGCGCTGTTCACGCAAGGCATCCACCAACGCCTGCTCATCCACCAGCTTGCCGCGCGCCACATTGATCAGATGACCCTGCGGCCCCAGCGCATCGAGCACCTCGGCCGTCACCAGCACCTGCCCGCCATCGGCAGACGCCGCGACCACCAGCACATCCACCGAGCGTGCCAAGGCCACCAGGTCAGGCTCATAGCGGTAGCCGCTTTCTGGCTGCTCGCGCCGCCCGTTGTAGGCAATGGCCATGTCGAATGCTGCTGCGCGCCGTGCGATGGCCTTGCCAACCTCGCCCAGGCCGACGATGCCCAACTCGATACCACTGACCTTGCGCGCCAGGGGCAAGTTGACCGTGCCCCACAATCCGTCGCGTACCAGCCGCTCACCTTCGCCCAGGCGGCGCAAGCTACTGATGATCAGGCCCATGGCAAGGTCGGCTACATCGGCGGTCAGCACGCCCGGCGTGGTGGTGACCTGAACGCCGCGGCCAGCCGCATGGTGCAGGTCTACGGCGTCGGTACCGATTCCGCTGATGGCAATGATTTCAAGAGCCGGCAATTGGTCCATCAACGCATTCGACAGGCCCTTGGCGCCACCTGTGACTACGCCGCGAATGCGCGGGCCAACCTCGGCGAGCAACTGTTGCGGTTGTTCGTACTGGTACAGGCGGTGCACGTTGTAGCGGCTGACCAGCTCGGCATCGATGGCCTCTGGCACAGGCTGGGTCAGCAGTATGTCGATGGTAGGGTTGTGCATGCTGGGCTTCCGGCAGTTCGAAGACATGACTCGATGCTAGGCCCGTATTTGATACAGGTCTAATATAGATACTGGATTGAATAATTCAGGAATTGAATCATGGAGCTGCACCAACTGCGCTGTTTCGTCGCTGTCGCTGAGGAGCTGCACTTCGGCCGCGCCGCCACACGCCTGCACATGACCCAGCCCCCGCTGAGCCGGCAGATCCAATTGCTGGAGCACTCTCTTGGCGTGCTGTTGCTTGAACGCAATAACCGCCAGGCGCGGCTGACCCTGGCAGGGCAAAGTTTTTTGCAGGATGCCCGGCGCATCCTGCAGGTAGCTGAATCGGCCAGCCAGTCGGCGCGGCGTATCGCCCATGGCGAAGCAGGCAGACTGACCTTGGGCTTCACTGCCGTGGGCGCCTACAGCATGATCCCGCGCTTGCTGGTGCATGCCGGGCACACCTTGCCTGACATCGAACTGGTGCTGCGCGAACGGGTGTCGGCAACCCAGGTGCATGACCTTGAAGCGGGCCTGATCGATGTCGGCCTGGTACGCCAGGTGTTGCCAAGCGCCCGCGTGCAATACCTGCCGATCCACCGCGAACCGTTCCTCGCTGCCCTGCCCGCCGGGCACCCATTGGCGGCGCGCAAGCAGCTCAGGCCGAGCGATTTCGACGGCGAGGCATTCGTGATGTACAGCGCCAGCGAGGGGCGGTACTTCCATGACCGCATTGCCAACCTGTTTGCCCAGCATGGGGTGCAGCCGCACTACCTGCATCAGTTGGGGCAGACGCATTCGATTCTGGGCCTGGTCAACGTCGGGTTGGGGTGTGCTGTGGTACCGGCTTCGGCGCAGGCGCTGCGCCTTGAACAGGTGGTGTTCAAGCCGCTGGAGGGAATGGAGCAGCAGGCTGAGATCTTCCTGGCGTTTTGCCGGGATAATCCGAACCCCGTGCTTGAGGGTTTTGTAGAGATGGCGCGGGCATTTTTCGAAGCTGGGTAGATAGCGGTGGCTTGCTCGCGGGTAAGCCGCCCCCACAGGTATGGAACTGTCCAGGCCCGCAAGCCTGTGCAAAACCCATGAGAGCGAGGTCACCCGCGAACAGGCCGGCAGCCTCAACGCACCATGCAAGGCCGCTTGTTATCGAAGCGCCAGCCTGGGATCAAAAACTGCATCGCCACGCTGTCATCGCGCGCGCCCAACCCCATGTTGCGGTAGCACTCGTGGGCCTTGGCCAGTTGGTCTTCGTCCAGTTCCACGCCCAGCCCCGGCCGCGCCGGTACCCGCACATGGCCATCGACGATGCGCAGGGGGTCGCGGGTCAGGCGCTGGCCGTCCTGCCAGATCCAGTGAGTGTCGATGGCGGTGATGTCACCCGGCGCCGCCGCAGCGACCTGGGTGAACATCGCCAGCGAAATATCGAAGTGGTTGTTGGAGTGAGAGCCCCAGGTCAGGCCCCAGTCGTTGCACATCTGCGCCACGCGCACCGAGCCCTGAAGGGTCCAGAAGTGCGGGTCGGCCAAGGGAATGTCCACCGACTGCAACTGGATGGCGTGGCCCATCTGCCGCCAATCGGTCGCGATCATGTTGGTGGCCGTGGGCAGGCCAGTGGCGCGGCGGAACTCGGCCATCACCTCACGGCCTGAGTAACCATTTTCCGCACCGCACGGGTCTTCGGCGTAAGCCAGCACGTGGTGTTTGTCGCGGCACAAGGCGATGGCTTCCTTGAGCGACCAGGCGCCGTTGGGGTCAAGGGTGATACGCGCTTCGGGGAAGCGTTCGGCCAGGGCGGTGACCGCTTCCATTTCCTCCTCGCCGCGTAGCACCCCACCCTTGAGCTTGAAGTCACTGAAGCCATAGCGCTGCTTGGCGGCTTCGGCCAGGCGCACGACGGCTTCCGGGGTCAGCGCCTTTTCATGGCGCAGGCGGAACCAGTCGTCGTCGGCATCGGCTTCGTTACGGTAGGCCAGGTCGGTCTGCTGGCGGTCACCGATATAGAACAGGTAGCCCAGCATCTTCACCGCATCGCGCTGCTGGCCTTCGCCAAGCAAAGCTGCAATTGGCACGTTCAGGTGCTGGCCGAGCAGGTCGAGCAACGCCGATTCGATGGCCGTCACCGCGTGCACCGTGATGCGCAGGTCGAACGTTTGCAGGCCGCGCCCGCCGGCATCGCGGCTGTCGAAGGTCTGGCGCATGGCATTGAGCACGCGCTGGTAGTGCCCGATCGGCTGGCCGACCACCAGGCTGCGAGCGTCTTCCAGCGTTTGACGGATGGCCTCGCCACCCGGCACTTCGCCCAGGCCAGTATTGCCGGCGCTGTCACGCAGCACGACGACATTGCGGGTGAAGTAAGGGCCGTGGGCGCCACTGAGGTTGAGCAGCATGCTGTCGTGGCCTGCCACGGGGATCACGCGCAGCTCTGTGACCACAGGGGTTTGTGCATGAACGGCGGGGTTGGTCTGCATATTCATCATTGTTTTCTCGCAGTGATCAGTGGGTCTGGCCCAAGGCCGAAGGTGCCTTGAGCTCGTCAGTGGGGGCGCCCTTTGGGCGAATGCGTACGAAGAATACGGCGATGGCTGCCAGCACCGAGGTCACGGCCAGGCCATACAGGCCGCCCTGGATCGACCCGGTCTGCTGCTCCAGCAGGCCGAAGGTGGTAGGGGCAACGAAGCCGCCGAGATTACCGACCGAGTTGATCAAGGCGATCACGGCCGCAGCGATGCGTGCGTCCAGGTAGCCTTGGGGGATGGGCCAGAACAGCGACGAGGCCGACTTGAAGCCAATGGCCGCGAAGCACACCGCAACGAAGGCGAACACCGGGCCGCCGGTGGTGGACATGAACATGCCGATGGCCGCAACCACCAAGGCACCTGCCACCCACGCCTGCTGGAATTTCCAGCGCGACGAGCCAGCGGCGAACGCGTACATGGCGATGATCGAGATCAGCCACGGGATGGAATTGAAGAAGCCGACCTGCAGGTCACTGAGGTCGCCCATGCGTTTGATGATGCTGGGCAGCCAGAAGGTGGCAGCGTAGATGGTCAGCTGAATGCAGAAGTAGATCAGGCAGAACAGCAGGATCTGGCGGTCCTTGAGCAGGCTCCAGGCCGATGGCTTCACCGCGCCGGCGGCTTCACGCTCACGTTGTTCACGGTCGATGGTCGCTTCCAGCGCCTGCTGTTCGGCCGGGCTCAGCCATTTGGCATCCTTAGGCTTTGAGTCGAGCCAGAAGAACACGAAGAAGCACAGTGCTACCGAGGCCATCCCTTCGATGAACAGCATCCACTGCCAGCCATGCATGCCCAACCCTTGGATCTGCATCAGCGCGCCGGCCAAGGGGCCGGAAATCAGCGATGCCAGGGCCGAGCCGCTGAGGAAAATGGCGATGGCTTTGCCGCGCTCGGCGGCCGGCAACCAGCGCGTGAAGTAGTAGATCACCCCAGGGAAGAAGCCCGCTTCGGCGACCCCCAGCAGAAAGCGCAGCACGTAGAACTGGGTTTCGTTCTGCACGAAGGCCATGGCAGTGGCCACCAGGCCCCAGGTGAACATGATGCGGGTCAGCCACAGCCGTGCACCGACCTTTTGCAGCAACATGTTGGACGGCACTTCGAACAATGCATAGCCGATGAAAAACAGCCCGGCGCCGAAACCAAAAGCAGCGGCGCTGATGCCCAGGTCGCTCTCCAGGTGGGGGCGGACGAAGCCGATGTTGACGCGGTCCAGGTAATTGACGATGAACATGATGACGAACAGCGGCAGGACATGGCGTTTGACCTTGGCCACGGCACTGGCCAAAGCGTCGCCTTCATTCCGGGCAGACGGAGCGAGGGTGTCGTTCACAGGTAGATCTCCCACTAATTGTTTTTGTGCGGGTCGAGGTTGTCTGACATGACAGTGGAACGGAGCATATGCCTCGCGAGGTTGTACGACAAGATGCCGATCATCGCGAAAATTGCTTAATACAAGCAGCTAAAAAAGCTAATTGAGTCGATCGTGTCTATAAAGGCTTGTAACAGACCGACACACAGATGAAAAAATCCTGCAAAAAAAATTTTGCCAGGCTAACTTGTCATACAAGCTGACCTACCCCGGAAACTGCCATGGACCACGCCAGCGTAAAACGTAGCCACAGTCGCACCCACGACCTGGTATCGAGCCTGACCCAGCAGATTCTGTTGGGCACCTTCAAACCAGGGGACAGGTTGCCCTCGGAGAACACCCTGGTGCGTGAGCACGGTGTCAGCCGCACTGTGGTACGCGAAGCGCTATCGAAACTGCAGGCCTCAGGCCTGGTAGAGCCGCGCCATGGCATCGGAACCTTCGTGATGGAGCGCCAGGGCCCTGCAGGTTTGCGGGTGGGCGCGGAGAATGCGGCGAGCGTGCGTGACCTGCTGGAGCTGCGCATCGGCCTGGAAGGCCAGGCAGCTGCGCTGGCTGCGGTGCGCCGCAGTGACGAACAGCTGGCACGCATGCGCAAGGCGCTGGATGACTACCAGGATCGAGCGGCGGCCGGGGACAGCTGCATTGAGGCAGATCGGCGCTTTCACCTGTTGATCGCCGAAGCCACCGGCAATCTGTACTTCAGCGAGATGATGGCGCAGTTGGGCAACGGCCTGATCCCGCGTAACCGTGTGGCCCTGGCCGAACGCGCCGGGGCCAACCTGGCGCGGCATGCGTACCTGGCCAACCTTGAGCACGAGGCCATTCTCAATGCCATCCGCCGGCAAGACCCGGATGCCGCACGGGCAGCGATCTGCCTGCACCTGTCCAACAGTCGGGACCGACTACTGCCAGATTGAGTGCTGCAGTGCATCAAGCCAGGGCCCGGTCCACCAGCACCTGCAAGCGCCCCTGCGAACAACGCTCGACCCGCGCCTGAACGCCATACACCTCGGCCAGTAGCGCAGGTTGCAGCACCTGCTGGGGTGCCCCGCAGGCCACTACCCTACCCTCGCGCAATACCACCAGCCAGTCGGCATGGCTGGCAGCAAGGTTGATATCATGCAGCACCGCCACGGCCAACGAGCCATGCGCAACCACCCGCTCGCGCACCGCCCCCATCACCCGCAATTGGTAATGTAGATCCAGCGCACTGGTCGGCTCGTCCAGTAGCAGCACCTGGGGGTTACGCGCCAACAACTGGGCCAGCGCCACCAGTTGCCGCTGGCCACCTGACAGGCTATCGAGGGAACGCTCGGCCAGCGCCTCGATCCCCAGGTGACGCAGGGCCGCGTAGGCGCTACGTAGCAAGTCGTCTTCACCGGCCACACGCAGCGCCGCGACAATGCTTTCCAACACCCCCAGGGCAATCCCCGGTGGCAATTGCTGGGGCATATAGGCCAAACGGCGCGCACGCTCGGCAAAGCTCAGCCGGTTCACGTCCTGGCCATCCAGATGCAGACTGCCAGTCATGCGCTCAAGCCCGGCAAGCGCACGCAGCAAGGTCGACTTGCCCGCACCGTTCGGCCCGACCAGCGCCACCAGGCTACCGGCCGGCAGTGCCGGCAGGCTCACCCCGTGCAGGATCTGCCGCGCACCATAGGCGACCGCCACGTCCTCGATCAGCAAGCTCACAGTTTTCGCCCCCGACGGAACACCAGCAGCACGAACACCGGCACCCCGACCAGTGCCGTCACGATGCCTACCGGCACGATCACACCAGGCAGGATCAACTTGCTGGCAAGCGACGACAGCGACAGCATCAGCGCCCCTACCAGCGCACTGGCCGGCAGCAGAAACCGCTGATCCTCACCCACCAGCAGGCGCGCTATGTGTGGCCCGACCAGGCCGACAAAACCAATGGTGCCGACGAACGCCACCGCCGTGGCCGACAGCAGGCTGATACGCAGCAGCGAAGCAAAACGCAGGCGCCGGGTATCCACACCAAAGCTGCGCGCGCGGTCCTCGCCCATGCGCAGCAATGTCATGGCCGGGGCTGCACGCAGCGAGAACGGCAGTAGCACCGCCAGCACCAAGGCCAGAATGCCCAGTTTCTGCCAGTCGGCCCGGGCTACGCTGCCCAAGGTCCAGAACACCAGTTGCTGCAACACGTCCTCGGTGGCCAGCAATTGCAGCAGCGAAACCAGCGCATTGCAGCTGAATACCAGCGCGATACCGAACAGCACCAGGCTCTCTACACCGGCACCGCGCAAACGTGACATGGCCTGCAGCAGCACCACCGACAGGCAGGCGAAGGCGAAAGCCATCAGCGTCACCTGCGCGCTCGGCGCCAGCCAGGTGATAGCCAGTGGATAGGCAATCGCCAACGATGCTCCAAGCGCTGCCGCCGACGACACGCCAAGGGTGAAGGGGCTGGCCAGCGGGTTATCGAGGATCGCTTGCATTTCGGCGCCTGCCAGGGCCAAGGCTGCGCCCACCAGCACGGCCATCAGCGAGTACGGCAGGCGCACGTTCCAGATGATCACCCGTTCGGTTGCGCTCAGCGTGGCCGGGTCGAGCATGCCATGCAGCAGTTGCCCAAGGCCCATGCCCGACGCACCGCTGGCCAGGTCGCACAGCACCGACAGCAGCAACAGCAGTGCCAACGCCAACACCAGCAAGGCCCGCCGCCACAGCAGACGACGGTAGTGCCAGGCGGCGCGCGCCGCACCGTCATGAGCCAACGCGGTCACTTGGCGTCGACCCAGTACTGGCCGTCCAGGCCTACTTTGAGCATTTGATTGATTTCGCCCATGGTGGCCTGCGGGTCGATATCTTTGAAGCGCTCAGGGTGCACCCACTTGGCCATGGCTTCGATCGCAGGGATGTTGAAGGGCGAGTTGTAAAAGTCATGCCAAAGGCCGTGAGCCTGCCCCGCCTGGATGGGCCGTAGCGGCGCGAATTCGGGCCGGGCAGTGATCTTCGCCAGGCTCTGGCGAGCGGTTTCAAGCGAGACACCTGCCCCAAGCAGCACGCCCGGTGCGCGGTTGCCGGTGGCGATGTAGACATCAGGGTCGGCCTGCAGCACATATTCGACGCTGACATCCCCAAGGGCCCCCGGCACTACATCGGCACCGATGTTATGCCCGCCGACCGCTTCGATCACGCTACCCAAGCCGCTTTTGCCAGTGGTATGACCCGGCGCCTGCCAGACACCTGGCAGCAACTCCAGGAACACCTTCGGCCGCTGGTCAGCCGCCAGCGTGGCCACGCGCTCATTGATGCGCGCAAGGTGGCGCTCATACAGGCTCAGGTAAGCCTGCGCCTGCTGTTCACGCCCCAACAATGTGCCTAGCGCTTGCATGCTGACCCGCGTGTTGCGGATCGGGTGCACGCGGAAGTCGATGAACAGCACCGGGATGCCAGCCTTCTCCAGCAAGTCGGCCACCGGGCTGTGCTGGGTTGGCCCTTCGCCGGCGATGCTGAAGATCGCAAGGTCCGGCTTGAGCGCAAGAATCTGCTCGGCGCTAACGCTCTGCTCCGAGGCCTGCCCGATCAAGGGCAGTTTGGCGACCTGGGGGTATTGCTTGGCGTAAACCTCATAGGTATGCGGGTCGAGCAGGCGCATATCGTTCTGCCAGCCCACCACCCGCTGGAACGGGTTGTCGCGGTCGAGCAGCGCCAAGGCGAAGAACAGCCGCCCTTCACCCAGCACGATGCGCTGCGGGCTGTGGTCGACTTCAACCTTGCGCCCAAGCACATCGGTGACCTCCAGCGCATGGGCGGTGCGGGCGGTACCCGCTAGGGCAGCCAGCAACAACAGCGCCAGCAGCAGGCGCTGGGGTAATAGGCAAAGGCGGTACATCGGGGGAATCCTCTTGTGGAGAATCAGTCGCATCTGGTCCGGCGCATTCTAGCCAGCCGCCTTCCCCTGCCGATGTACGCAAATGTAGTGGCTTGTCCAAGCCTCGTTACAGTTCTACCAAGTCAGGCAAATCTTGCCGAAATGCCGGTTGCTCTCTTGGTAGCGAAACGCTTCGACGATCTGTTCCAGCTCGAAGTGCTTGTCCACCACTGGCCGCAAACCATTGGCATCGATCGCCCGGATCATCGCCTGCTGCTGCGCGCGGCTGCCCACCAGCACACCTTGCAGGCGGATCTGCCGCACCAGCGCTTGTACCAGCGGCAGTTGCCCGGCCACGCCGGTAAGGATGCCGATCAGCGACACATGCCCGCCAATGCGCGCGGCGATCATCGACTGCTCGAGCGTTGCCGGGCCGCCTACTTCGATGACGTGATCGACCCCGCGATTGCCGGTGAGCTCACGGACTTTTTCGCCCCATTCTGGGGTACGTTGGTAGTTGATCAGGTGGTCGGCGCCGAGGGCTTTGAGGCGTTCGAGCTTGGCGTCGCTGGATGATGTAGCGATGACCGTGGCACCTGCCAGCTTGGCAAACTGCAGGGCGAAGATCGAAACGCCCCCCGTGCCCTGCACCAGCACCGTATCGCCAGGCTTGAGGTGGTCATCGCCCATGAGCGCACGCCAGGCGGTAAGGCCGGCGGTGGTCAATGTTGCCGCCTCGGCATGGCTGAAACCCCGAGGCGCCAAGGTGAAAGAGGTTGCCGCAGCGGTGACCTGCTGCCGGGCATAGCCATCGATGCCGTCGCCGGGCACACGGGCAAAACCTTCGACATTGGCTTGGCCGTCGAGCCAGTCGGGGAAGAATGTGCTGACGACGCTGTCGCCAACTTTGAACTCGCTTACACCCGCGCCAACCGCTACCACCTCGCCGGCCCCGTCGGCCATGGGGATACGCCGCTCGCTCGGGCCCCACATGCCGCTCACCACAGCGAAATCGTGGTAGTTGAGGGAACTGGCCTGCAGCCGCACGGTGATTTCACCGGCATTGGGCGCCGGGGCTTCGCAGGTGCCGACTTCGACCTTGTCGTAGCCGCCGCCGGGTTGTACAAAAATGGCTTTACTGGTCATGACCAAGGCTCCATTGCCAATGAGGATTGGCGTTCAGCATAGCCAGTGCAGACTTACCTGTGCCGGCCTCTTCGCAGGTAAACCCGGCCCCACAGGGCCAGCTCGAACCCGCGAAGAGCCCTGCACGAACAACAGACAGTTCAGCCCAGCATCATCCGCAGTGCCCGGCAATCGGCCGCGTGCCAATCCACCAGTTCAGGCCATGGGTTGTCCGGCAGGTTCACCAGCACCGTGCGCGCACCCGCAGCCCGCCCGCAGTCCAAATCGAAGCGGTAGTCGCCGACCATCACCATTTCCTGGGGCGCCACGCCCCAGCCCTTGGCAATTTTCAGCAGCCCATCGGGGCTCGGCTTGGGCTGTGCCTCATCGCGCCCGAGAATGTGCTCGACATCGAAGCAGTCAGCCAGGCCAATGGCCTGCAGCGTCACATGGGCAAGCTCCCGCGCATTGCGGGTCAGGATACCCAGCCGGCAGCCGCGTTCGGCCAGCTCGCGTACCAGCTCCACCGCCCCGGTAGCCGCTGTCGAATCGACCGCCAACTGCCGTTCGTGCTCCAGCAGCCACGCATGCTTTTGCGCCGCCTGCGCCGCTGGCAGCGCGGCCAGGTGGGTGAGGATGTCGTCCTCGGCCGGAATGTCCAGGGCTACACGGATCGCCGCGAAGTCGTGCACCGCTACGGTAAGGGTGCCGTCCATGTCGAACACCCAGTTGCGAATCTCGCTCAGGCTCATGCCCAGTCCTTCCGGTGACGGATCAAGCCTTCCTGGGTGGACGACGCCACCAACTGGCCTGCGCGGTTGAAGATGCTACCGCGGCAGAAGCCACGGGCATTGCCGGCCCACGGGCTGTCTGTGGCATACAGCAGCCACTCGTCGGCACGCAGGTTGCGGTGGAACCACAGCGAGTGGTCGAGGCTGGCGATCTGCATGTCGCGCTGCCACACCGACTTGCCGTGGGGCAGCAGCGAGGTGGTCAACAGACCGAAGTCGGAGGCATAGGCCAGCAGGTATTTATGCAGCGCGGGCACGTCAGGAAGGCTGCCGTCGGCGCGGAACCAGGCGTACTTGACCGGGTCGCCGGGTTTTGGGTTGAACGGGTCACGCTCGCTCACCGGGCGGATCTCGATCGGTTTGGCGCACAGCACCTTGTCGCGGATGCGCTCGGGCAGCTTGTCGGCATGGGCGCTGGCCAGCTCCACTTCGGTCGCGAGGTTTTCCGGGCCCACCACATCGGGCATCTGCACCTGATGCTCGAAGCCTCCTTCGTCATACTGGAACGACGCACTGCAGGTGAAAATTGGCTGGCCCTTCTGGATCGCCGTCACCCGCCGGGTGCTGAAACTGCCGCCATCGCGCACGCGGTCGACCGAGTACACCACAGGCAGGCTTGCATCGCCTGGGCGCAGGAAGTAACCGTGCAGCGAGTGCACATGGCGTGCATCCTCGACCGTCTGGCTGGCAGCCGACAGTGACTGGCCCAATACCTGGCCGCCGTACAGTTGGCGGAAGCCCAGGTCCTGGCTGCGGCCACGGAACAGGTTTTCCTCGATCGGCTCGAGGCTCAACAGGTCGACCAAGTCGTCCAACACGTGACTCATCGGGGGTTCTCCTTGTAGGAACGAGCCTTGCTCGCGATGCTCGGTTTCACAGGCGCTGAACGTTTTCGGCGAGCACCTTACAGTCGGCAAATGATACAGGCTTTGCTATAGATACCGCGCATGGCCAGTCATTCCGTTCGCAGCGTCTGCTCCCAATGCGCACGGTCGATGCGGTACAGCACATGGGGGCGCAAAGGGTGGCCAATGGGCAACCGCGGGTGTTCGAAGCTGCCGTTGACATCTTCGATCATACCGATGGCCTGCATGACTTTCTGCGACGGCAAATTGCTCTTGCTGGTGAACGACACCACCTCTTCCACGCGCAACTGGGCGAAAGCGCAGCGCAGGCAGGTCCACGCAGCCTCGCTAGCGAACCCCAGCCCCCAGTGGCGCCGCGCCAGACGCCAGCCGATCTCCACCGCCGGGGCGAAGGGCGCATCGAAATTGACATTCAACAGCCCCGTCATGCCGATAAACGCGCCGCTGTCCTTGCGCTCCAAGGCCCACAGGCCAAAGCCGTATTCGTTGAAGTGCCCGCGAACCCTGCCGATCAACGCAGCAGCTTCCAGGCGCGTCATCGGCGCCGGGAAATAGCGCATCACCTGGGGGTCGGCACACATCGCGGCGAACTCGCGCAGGTCATCATCGTGCCATTGGCGCAACACCAGCCGTGCGCTTTCCAGTTGAAGGATTGGGGTCATGGGGCGAACTCCGGTTTTGCGGTGGGGCATCTTACAGCGTAGGCGCGGCCAGGGGTTTCACCCAGCAGGCAGCCACCGGAACGCATTTTTCACACCCCCTTCACCGTAGCCCCACAGCTGGCTGCGCAAAATGCCCAGCAACTACCGCCGCGCCATTGGAGTGACGCATGCATCCGAGCAGTACCTTGGGCTACCCCGCCATCAACGCACCTCGCAAGTGGCGCATGTCGCGCCAGGCCCTGGGTGCTGTTGTCGGTATATGCGTGATGCTCGCGGCGGTCACTACCTGGCTAGCGACGAGGACCCCTATCGTGGACCTTGGAAACGAACAACAGCTTAGCGACAGCGGCCTGCTGCAGGACTGGGCCGACGGCGCGGTAATCGTGATGATCCGCCACGCCGAGCGCTGCGACAGCGCCCCCGGCCCTTGCTTGAGCGACCCCACTGGTATCACCGTGGCTGGCAGCGAGGCCGCCGCGCGGGTGGGCGAGGGTTTGGGCAAGCTGGGCCTGGCCGGCGCCGATATGCTGGCCAGCCCCAAGCTGCGCACTCAGCAAACGGCGCACTTCATTCTTGGCCAGGCCGTAACGAGCCAAGCCTGGTTGGAGCACTGCGACAATCAGTTCGCCAGTGAGTCCCTGGCGCACAAACGTGCGGGGCATAACCTGGTGCTGGTGACCCACAACGGCTGCATCGACCACTTTGCTCGCCAGCAAGGCGTTGCCGGGGGTGAACGCGAGAGCAACTACGCCAGTGCGCTGTTCGTTTCGGTGGACGCCAAGGGTAAAGCGCGCGTTCTTGGCCGTTTGAACGAACCCGATTGGCAACGGGTATTGGCGAGTACGGGGCGATAACTGGCAAGATCAGCGCTGGCCCCGATTGCGAACTCCCCATGCCGTTGCCGCTGATCTACCACGAAGACTACAGCCCGGAATTCCCCGCCGAGCATCGCTTCCCCATGGACAAGTTCCGCCTGCTGCACGATCACCTGGTCGAAAGCGGGTTGACTACCGACCAAGCCCTGCTGCGCCCGGATATCTGCCCCAACGATATCCTTGCCCTGGCCCACGACCGCGGTTACATCGAGCGCTACATGAGCGGTGAGCTGTCGCGCGAAGACCAACGCCGCCTCGGCCTGCCCTGGAGCGAGGCACTGGCCCGGCGCACGGTGCGGGCGGTTGGCGGCTCGCTACTGACCGCCGAGATGGCGCTGCAGCACGGCATCGCCTGCCATCTGGCCGGTGGCACCCACCATGCGCACTACGACTACCCGGCGGGCTTCTGCATCTTCAATGACTTGGCGGTGATCAGCCGCTACCTGCTCGAGGCCGGCCGTGTACATCGGGTACTGATCTTCGACTGCGATGTGCACCAAGGCGATGGCACTGCCCGCATCCTCCATGACACGCCCGAGGCCATTACCGTGTCACTGCACTGCGAGCAGAACTTTCCAGCACGCAAGGCCCACAGCGACTGGGACATTCCCTTGCCTAGGGGCATGGGCGACAACGCTTACCTGAACGTGGTGGAAGATGCGCTGAACTACCTGCTGCCGTTGTATCAGCCCGATCTGGTGCTGTATGACGCGGGCGTGGATGTGCACAAGGACGATGCGCTGGGTTACCTGCAACTGACCGACGCCGGCCTGGCCGCGCGGGACGAAAAGGTAATGCGCCACTGCCTGGGGCGCGATATTCCGGTGGTCGGCGTGATCGGTGGAGGCTACAGCAAGGACCGCGAAGCTCTGGCCAAGCGTCACGGCATTCTTCACCACAGCGCGGCGCGGGTGATGGGTTGTTCACAATGACTGTGGAACCGCTTGTGGATAACCTGCGGGAAAGGCGCTGTAGCCCTTTAATGGCCTGGCCTGCAGAGCACTGATTATTTTTTGACCAGTGCTCAAGCGCCCCGTGCTGCGCTAAACTACGCGGCCTTTTCCACAAGCTGCTGCCCACCATGCCCGAATTGTCCCCTGCATCCCCTCCCCTGGCCGTTGTCATCGGTGGCGGCCCCGCTGGCCTGATGGCTGCAGAAGCCATGGCCCAGGCAGGCCTGGCAGTGGAGGTGTTCGATGCCATGCCTTCGGTGGGCCGCAAGTTCCTGCTGGCGGGTGTGGGAGGTATGAACATCACCCACTCGGAGGCTTATCCACAGTTCGTTTCGCGCTATGGCGAGCGTGAAGGCCAAATCGACGGGCTGCTGCGCGACTTCGATGCCGATGCCCTGTGCCGCTGGATTCACGGTCTGGGTGTCGACACCTTCGTCGGTACTTCGGGTCGAGTGTTCCCCACCGACATGAAGGCTGCCCCGCTGCTGCGCGCCTGGCTCAAGCGCCTGCGCGATCAAGGCGTGGTTATCCACACCCGCCACCGTTGGCTGGGCTGGAATTCAGACGGGAGCTTGCGGATCGCTTATCCACAGGGGGAATTGCAGGTCGAAGCTAGCGCAGTTGTATTAGCCCTGGGTGGCGCCAGCTGGGCCAGGCTTGGTTCGGACGGCGCCTGGCAGCCGGTGTTGGCCGAGCGTGCTGTGGATATCTCGCCCTTGCGGCCCAGCAACTGTGGTTTCGAAGTGGCAGGCTGGAGCGACGTGCTTGTGGATAAATACGCAGGCGCGCCGCTCAAGAACGTCGCGTTGAGCGTGCCTGGCATGGCGCCGCGCAAAGGCGAGTTCATTCTCACTGCGCAAGGCGTTGAAGGCAGCCTGGTATACGCCTGGTCGGCGCCGTTGCGCCAGGCGATCGAACAACAAGGCCAGGCTCGTCTGTTGCTTGACCTGCTACCGGACAAGCCTGTGGAAAAAATCGTCCAGGCGCTGGCCAAGCCTCGTGGGTCAAGGTCGATGGCCAAGCACCTGCACAGCCAGTTGGGAATCGACGGGGTAAAGGCTGGGCTGTTACGCGAGCTGACTGACCAGGCGACCTTCGCGCAGCCCCAGGCACTGGCACAAGCGATCAAGGCCTTGCCGATCACCCTGGTACGCACACGGCCGCTGGACGAAGCCATCAGCAGTGCCGGTGGTGTGCGTTTCGAGGGGCTGGACGAAGGGTTGATGGTGCGCGCACTGCCGGGTGTGTTCTGTGCCGGCGAGATGCTGGACTGGGAGGCACCGACCGGGGGGTATCTGCTGACGGCGTGTTTCGCCAGTGGGCTAAAGGCCGGACGCGCTGCTGCAAGCTGGCTGAAAGCCCAGAGTTGAACGCAGTTGACTTGCGGGAGGGGCTTAGCCGCGAACACGGGCGCAGCCCGTGCCATCCACCGCGGCGAATTTTTTGCGGATAAACCCGCTCCCAATGGGCCTGCTTAGGGTTTGCGCTTGCGTGGCCCGCTGTTGAAACTCGGCACCTTGCGCACTGCCTTCACCGAAGGCTCCGCCGGCCCCGACTCGGTACTGTCCATCCAACGTCCCAACCCCCGTTTAGCGCTGTTCTCTTTCGGCTTCTTGGGTTTTTTCGGTTTCTTGATCACCTGGCCGCTGGCATCGGTCATCGGTACCCGGTGCTCGGGGATAAAGTCAGGCTCCTCATGGCGCGGCAGGGTCTGCCGGGTCAGCACTTCGATGGCCGACAGCATCTGCACTTCATCGGCGCATACCAGGGAAATCGCCTCGCCCTTGTTACCGGCGCGGCCGGTACGGCCGATACGATGCACGTAGTCCTCGGCCACAATGGGCAGGTCGAGGTTGACCACCAACGGCAGGTCGTCGATATCCAGGCCACGGGCGGCGACGTCGGTCGCCACCAGCACCTGCACCTCCCGCGCTTTGAAGCTGTCCAGCGCGCGCTGCCGGGTGGCTTGCGGGCGGTCGCCGTGGATACCGTCGGCATTCACGCCTTCGGCCAACAAGCACTCGACCAGTTGATCGACACCGTTACGGGTTTTGGCGAACACCAGCACTTGCTTCCAGCGCTGCTTGCGCAGCAGGTGCATGAACAAATCCGCCTTGCGCTTTTTGTCCACCGGCACCAGCCATTGCTTGACCGTGGTTGCCGCAGCGTTGCGCGGGCTGACTTCGATACTCAGCGGATCGTTCAAAGCCAGGCCCGCGAGCACACGGATCTGCTCGGAGAAAGTGGCAGAGAACAACAGCGTCTGACGCTTGCGCGGCAAGGCGGCGTAGACCGATTGCAGCTCCTCGGCAAAGCCGAGGTCGAGCATGCGGTCGGCTTCGTCGAGCACCAGCGTTTGCACCTGGTTGAACTTCACCGCGTTCTGACGGAACAGGTCGAGCAAACGGCCGGGGGTGGCCACCAGCAGGTCGACGCCACGGCGCAGGCGCATCATCTGCGGGTTGATGCTGACCCCGCCATACACCGCATAGGTGCTCAGCGGCAGGTTTTCCGCATATTCGCGCACGTTGTTGTGCACCTGCTCGGCCAGCTCGCGGGTCGGCACCAGCACCAGGGCGCGGATCGAATTACTGACGACCTTCTCACCTTCCAGGGCCAGGCGCTGCAGCACAGGCAACGCGAAGCCGGCTGTTTTGCCGGTGCCGGTCTGGGCTGCGGCCATCAGGTCACGACCAGCCAGCACGGCAGGGATGGCCTTGGCCTGGACCGGGGTGGGCGTGGTGTAGTCGAGCTGCTGCAAGGTACGCAGCAAGGGTTCGATCAGGCCGAGTTTGGCGAAATTCATGGCAATACCGTCAGAGGGGGTTCAGCGAAGGCGGCAAGTTTACCGCATCCCCTCGGGCTACTTGCAGATTTCGCCGTTCAACGGCGGCTGCGGTGCCTTGCGCCATTGCGGCAGGCCAATCAGCACCACAGCGCCAATGATCACCGCCATGGCCAGGCATTCCTCGGTGCCGATCTGTTCACCGGCAAACACGATGCCCAACAATACGGCTACTGCAGGGTTGACGTAGGCATAGCTGGTGGCAGCTGCTGGGCGCACGTTCTTGAGCAGGTACATGTAAGCACTGAAGGCAAGAATCGAACCGAACAGCACCAGGTAGGCCAGCGCAGCCCAACCGGCCGCAGTGGGCATGTGCGTCATGCGCTCACCGGACAGTACGCTGGCGATCAACAACACCGCGCCACCCACCAACATCTCGGCGGCACTGGCCATGGGGCCCTGAGGTAAGGGCAGGCTTTTGCTCCACACCGAACCGAACGCCCAAGACGCTGCTGCGAACAGCACCAGCGCCGCACCCACCGGGCTGGCTTGCAGGTTCGAGCCCAGGTTGAGCAGAGCGATGCCCAGCAGCCCGAGCATGATCCCGGCCCATTCCAACCGCGAGTTGCGATGGCCGAACAGCAAGCCGAAAAGCAAAGTGAACAGCGGCACCGTAGCCACCGCCAACGCCGCTACGCCCGAGGCCACACCGGCATGCTCGGCCACGGTCACGCCGCCGTTGCCACAGCTGAGCAGCAGAAACCCGATGGCACCTGCCGCTCGCCATTGCCGCCAGGTCGGCGCTGGCACCCCGCGCCAACGCAAAAAGCCATACAGCAGGCTGCCCGCGATCAAAAAGCGCACGCCCGCCATCAGCATCGGTGGCCATGACTCGACACCAATGCGGATGAACAAATAGGTGGAACCCCAGACCAGGTAAAGGGCCAGAAAGGCCCCAACGAGCAATAGTGGAAAGCGACGGGAGGCAGGCATGGCAGACAACTCAGAAATCCGTTTTCGGGCGACCGAGTTTAGGGCTGCGTGCAATGGAAGATAAGTTACAAATCAGTGCGAAATTAACGGCACACTTTCGTACCGCCAGTCACACAAGCTTGGCCAACGCTTCACGCATTTTCGCTGCGGGTGTCTTCTGCAACCGGCACAGCAGCTGGTGGGAAAGCTGCTGGACCCCATGGGCCTGGCGCAGCACACCTGCCAGATGTTGCAGCAGGTTGGCCGCCATCTCGGCATCGGCCATCGCCCGGTGCGCAGTACCGGTGTTCGGCAGCCCAGCCCAACGGGTCAGGGTACCCAGCTTGTGGTTGGGCGCCGCCGGCAGCAGGCGCCGCGACAGCAGCAGGGAACAGGCGAAGGGCTGCTGACGGCTGCGGCCAATGCGGCCCAGTTCGTAGTCCCAGAACTTCTGGTCGAAAGCGGCGTTGTGGGCTAACAGCGGCGTTTCCCCGACGAATTCGGCGACCTCGTTCATCACCTGGTCCACAGGTGGCGCATTGCGCAGCATGCTAGTGGTGATGCCGGTCAGCCCGGCGACGAAGGCCGGCACCGGCACGCCAGCGTTCATCAGGCTCTGATAACGCTCGACGATCCGCCCGCGTTCGAGCATCACCACCGCCACTTCAGTGGCACGGCAGCCGGCACCGGGGGAGATGCCCGTTGTTTCAAAGTCGATGACCGCAATACGTTCCATAAAAAAACCTTAGTGCTTGAGCAACAGCGCGCCCTCGATAGGCACATAGCGGGTGGCAGCGCGAATCAGCGACAACGCCGTGAGGCCAGGCACGCCATACACCACTGCCTCGGTACCATGGCGCTGGATGACCCGTTCCAGCAACAGGTCAAAATCACCATCCCCCGAGGCCAAAACCACTTGGTCGACCCGGCTGGCCGCATCGATCACATCCAGGGTGATGCCCACGTCCCAATCGCCTTTGGCAGAGCCATCACTGCGCTGGATGAACGGTTTCAGGCGTACGTCGAACCCCAGGTTGCGCAGGATCTGCTGAAATTGCTGCTGCTTGCTATCACCCCGGTCGATGGCATAAGCCACGGCCTCGACGATCTCGCCTTCACGGCTGACGTCCTTCCACAGCGCGGTGTAGTTGAAGTGGCAGCCATGGGCCTGGCGCACGGTGTAGTAGAGGTTCTGCACATCGGCGAACAGCGCGATCTTTTTCACCACATACCCTCGACATGAAAAGGGGCGCAGAGCGCCCCTCGAATTGCCGCCAGTATGCCAGAGCGATCAGACGAAGGTATCGTCGTCCGAGAAGAAGCCACCGTCGTCGTTGCCGTAGTCACTATCGGCCCAACCGCCTTGGTCGTTGTTCCAGTCACTGTTGTCGGCGACCTGCTGTTGCCCGCCCTGGTCGTTCCAGCCGCCGCTGTCGCTGGCCGGGGTCGGCTCTTCTTTGATCACCTCGACCACTTCCTCAGGCTGCGAGTGGTGGTTGAACAGGCTGCTGATGCCTTGTGCCAGCAACACGCCACCGGCAACCCCAGCAGCGGTCTGCATCGCACCACCCAGGAAGCTACTGGCACCGCTGCGGGCCGGCGCCGCGCCGAAGCCTGAAGGTTGCGCCTGAGCCTGTGGTTGCTGTTGCGCCGCAGAGAAGCCTGGCGCACTTGGCTCGCGCCAACCGCCGCCGGAGGCGACCGGCGTGCTAGGGCGCTGCGGCTGATTCGGCTCTGGCGTGCGCGCGCCAGCACCGAAGATGCTGGAAAGGAAACCGCCGCCATTGCCGCTACTCGCCCGCGTGGCCTCAAGCTGTGCCCGGGCCTGCTTGAGCTCGGCTTCCAGTTGTTTGTTCTGCTCGTCCAGGCGCTTGAGCGCCGCCTCCTGAACCAGAATCGCCTGGGCCATGTAGTAAGGCGCCGCCGGCTGCTGGCGCACATGCTCCTCGATCCGCGCCTGCGCCTGGGCATCACGCGGCTGGCTGGGGTCTTCGGCTTGCTTGATGCGGCCGAACAAGCCGTCGATCAGAGTTTGTTCATCAGTGTTCATTGGGCTACCTCGTGGGGTGAGCAGGACATCGGACATGCCAAAGATGGGGCGCACGGGCCGCAGATTCAATCATCGTACGGGTGAAACTTTTTTCAGCCAACGACCGCTCTAGGCTAAAGTTAGGCCCCAGCTTTTACTGCCGTGCGATGTTGACTGATGAATCCGCTGAGCGTTCTACGCGACTCCCTGTACTTCTTCCGCCGTCACCTGGCCAGCATCATCCCGCTGTGCCTGCCGCTGGTGGTGCTCGAGGCCTTGACCACCGAACTGCTGTATCGCCAGTTGGGTGATCAGGCCTCTGCCGCCTACGGCATGCTGATCAGCCTGTTGTTCTACCCGCTCTACAGCGCGGCGCTGATCCTTTACCTGGATACCCGCAGCAACGGCCAGCCAATCCCCAAACGCGACCTGTTCGCCCGCGCCGTGCAACTGTGGCCGCAGCTGGCGTTGTTGGTATTGATCAGTTCGCTGCTGATCATGGCCGGCCTGGCACTGCTGGTGTTCCCCGGCGTGTGGATCATGATCAACCTGGTGTTCGCCGAATACCTGCTGGTACTGCGGGGCCTACCGGTGGTGCAATCGATGCGCGAAAGCGCACGCATGACCACTGGGCACTTCATGCGCATCATGATTTGCGTACTGGGGGTGCTGGCACCGATCTGGCTGATCGACGGGCTACTGATGATGGCCTTCCCCGAGCCTGCGCCAGGTGTGCAACTGGCCTTGGATAGCCTTAGCGGCTTCCTGCAGCTGTTCAGTACCGTAGTGCTGTACCGCCTGTTCATGTTGCTCGAAGGTCAAGCAAGCGCCTGAGCGGTGCATGGACCACGGCCTAGAGGAAGCCATTCTGCCTCCCAGGCACCGCGTACAAGCCATAGGGTTGGGTCTTCATCACACGGAGACCCGCTATGGACTCGCAAATCCAAGACGCTTACGCCAGGTCGTTCACCGGCCGCTTGCATGCCATCGCCACCGGCGGCTACGTGCCGTTGCGCTTGAGCAGAACTCACGATAAATGGAATTGGGGAATCGCCCCCCAATACGACTGGCTGATGGCCGGCGGCACTGAGAAATCCATCGCGATGGATTTTGCCTTCGACTCGCAGACAGACGATCGCCTGCACTACCACATAAGCCTGGCAAGCAAGACTCAACCACCCAAGAAGCTGGGCCTGAGCCATAACAGCTACTTAGGCTTCTACCAGCGAACCAACGTTACAGATTATTGGAAGATCGAGCCACTTCAGCTGACCGAACACGGTTTGGTCTGCTACCTGCGCGATCATCAAGGCTACCGTGTGGGTGCCATCAAGGACACGCCGCATCGCAGCGGCCAGACCATGTATCTACTCAATACCAAAGAAGGTGAAACCATCACTTTCCTGCTTCAACAGCGCACGTAAAAATATTCGGCTCAGGTACCGCGCGGCTTGGCCCGCGCGGTAGCTTCGGCCACCAGCGGGTCGTCGGGCCAATAATGTTTCGGGTAACGCCCCTTCAAGTCCTTCTTCACCTCTGCATAGGTGGTACGCCAAAAGCTGGCCAGGTCCTGGGTCACTTGCACTGGACGCCGCGCTGGGGATAACAGGTGCAGTTTTACCTGCTGACGGCCCTGGGCAATGCGTGGGGTATCGGCCAGGCCAAACAGCTCTTGCAGGCGCACGGCCAAGATCGGCGGGTGCTCACTGTAGTCCAGGCGGATGTTCGAACCGGACGGCACGGTCAGATGGGCCGGTGCCCATTCGTCCAGGCGCTGGGGCAACGGCCAGGGCAGCAGATTGCGCAAGATCGAGGGCAGGTCCAGGGCAGCGAAGTGGCTCAGGCGCGACACTTTGCCGAGGTAGGGCTGCAGCCACTGGTCCAGACTCGCCAGCAAGGCTTCGTCACTCAGATCAGGCCATTGGCTCCGGCCTTCGCTGTTGAGGTCCAGCTGCCGCAACAGCGCGACCCGTGCTTGCCACTGGCGCAGCTCCGGGGTCCAGGTCAGCAGGTTCAGGCCTTTGCGTCGCACCAGGCCAATCAGCGCTCGGGCGCGGGCGTCGTCGTCCAGGCCGGGCAAAGGTTCACGGCTCAGTACCAGCTCACCAACCTTCGTCTGGCGTTCGGCACGCAGTACCTGTTCACGCTCGTCCCAGTCAAGGATATCGATGCGCTCGACTTGTTCTGCCAGCACATCATCGAACAGCGCCGGGTCGAATTCGGCCGCCAGATAGATACGTTCTTCGCGTTGGCCCTGGCGGCTGCCAAGGTCAGCGATGACCAGCCACGGGCATTTCATCAGCGCGTCCACTTCCGCGAACAGGGCGGCACGGCCGTTGGCCAGGCGGTATTCGGCACTGCCCTGGCGGCGCTGCTGCGCCACGCGGTCAGGATAGGCCAGCGCCAGCAAGCCACCGAGCCAGCGTGCGTGCTCAGGGTCGGCGACCGTGGCCGTGGCCTTGCCGCGCAACAGGTTGCGATACTGGCGCGCAAGCTGCCGGGCGCGCTGCACACCGCCCAGGGCGCCACGGCTGGCCTTGCCGTCACCACTGACCAATGCCAAGCGGCTGTGCAGATCGGCACCACCGCCACGCTGTATATCTCGTTCACCGAGCAAGGCCGCAATCTCGCAAGCCATGCTCGCCAGGCCCAAGTCCTGGCCACGCAGCAGCAGGTGGGCAATGCGCGGGTGTGCCGGCAGTTCGGCCATTGCCTGGCCATGTTCGCTCAAGAGGCCATGGCTACCCGGTTTGAATGCACCCAGGCGCGCCAGCAAGTCTTGGGCTTGGGAGAACGCCGCCGCTGGCGGTTGGTCGAGCCAGCGCAGTTGGTCTGGGGTGACGCCCCAACGCGCCAGTTGCAGAGCCAGGCCAGCTAGGTCGGCCTGGAGAATCTCGGCGCTGGCGTGGGCAGCCAATTGATCATGCTGGGCCTCGGACCACAGGCGGTAGCACACGCCAGGTTCCAGGCGCCCGGCACGGCCGGCACGCTGGGTGGCGCTGGCGCGGGAGATGCGCTGGGTGTCCAGGCGGGTCATGCCGCTACCCGGGTCGAAACGCGGCACGCGCGCAAGGCCGGCATCGATGACCACCCGCACCCCGTCGATGGTCAGGCTGGTTTCGGCGATGTTGGTGGCCAGCACCACCTTGCGCAGGCCGTTGCCTGGCGAATCGATTGCCGCGCGCTGCTCGCTGAGCTCCAGCTCCCCGTGCAAAGGGCACAGCAGAATGTCGGGTCGCTGGCCCAGGGCCTCCTGCAAGCTCTGGTGCACACGGCGGATTTCGGCCTGGCCGGGCAAAAACACCAGCACACTGCCAGGCTGTTCAGCCAAGGCCAGCAGCACGTTATCCACAACCCGTGGTTCGATGAATTCGCCCGGCTGGAACGGCCGCCCCCAGCGGATATCCACTGGGTGCATGCGCCCTTGGCTACTGACCACAGGGGCATCGTCGAGCAGACGCGACAGGCGCTCGCCCTCCAGAGTCGCCGACATTAGAAGGATTTTAAGCGGGGGATCATCACGTAGCAGTTCCCGGCCGTTGAGGCTCAGCGCCAGCGCAAGGTCTGCATCCAGGCTGCGCTCCATGAGATTGCCACTTGCAACATCTTGTCAAACAGTTTCACAATCCTTCTATCACAAGGCTTTGAGCGAGAATTCACCGATGGATAGCGATTTGACAATCATCAAGACGAGGCAGATTTTTCAGTTCTATCCCATCACGGTACTCCCTCCTGATGTCTTGGCGCTCATGCAACGCTCCCTCGATGCTTTGGAAGAAAAAGTCCTCATCACAAAAGTTGTAAACCTCATCAAGCTCTTTGATGTCTACTGCCACGTAACAGCCACTCCAATCAGCTTCCTCTCCCTGTCCAACCCAAGCTTTGAAAAGGTCATTCAAGGCTTCCTAGGAGCGTTCGATGATGAATCCTTGATCCAATTTCAACAGCCAACCAAAGCGCTTCACCAAAAAGGCTTCGTCAAGCTGGTGCTCAAGATGCGGGAAGAGGTTCCGATGCTTCCGGAGCTCACCAATGCTGACTGGAAAATTGGCAAGTACCAACACGTCTGGAAGAAGCTCAAACAGAAGCTGGATCCGGTAGCGCTGCGCTATTGGAATGGGTGGGAGATTCAAGGACGCAACGGAAATAGTGGGTATCTTCCGATCGCTCACGTGTGGAACTCACATGGGCAAGAGTTTGCCGAGCTCATTTTCGACCGATACTCCAAAAACATGGCGAAAAGGCTGAGTCCAAGCCACACTGACTTCAACACCTTCTTATACTACCTATCAGAGCATAAAGAACGCTGGCCCGTATCAACATTCCAAAGCCCACTCGAAATCAAGCGGTTATTTATTGATTTCATGTTTCACAATTTCACGAAAGCGGTGGAAAGCGGCACTGACGTCAAAACCAGGACAAGAACTTATTCTAAATTCATCTTCACAATGGATGAAATCTTCCTCCAGTCTGGAGTTTGGGCGCGCCCGTTTTCATGGGGGCTCCCAAAGCCCCCGGGGAAACGCACACCAGGTGCGCTCACCCACACAAAAAAGAAAGCAGATGGTACGACAGTCAAGAACAAACTGATCACCGAAATCCCACTGCACCTTACTGACAGTGAAGCTATTGAGCTTCTGTTCAAAGATATTCACGAGGACAATTCGCTCGTCTTAAAGTGGGCAAGGCATCGCCTTCAAAAAGCCAAGGAGGCTTACGAGGCGTGCCTTGAACTGGGCTCGCGAGGAACCATTATTACTGGCGGCAATTACAATACCAAGAGATTAGATCAGGTGGGCGCAGAAAATATTTGCGCTACTTACCTCAAAAATGGCGTCACTTACCTCAAGAGTAACGCGCCACTCCTAGGCGCCATACCAAAGGGCGAAGTGCATAGCCTCCTAGGAATTCCTACAGTAGACACCATTTTCGCACTGCAAATGTTGCTAACCCATGGGCACCCAAATATTACTGACGGCTTCTTCGTAAACCTTGAATTATTCAATAAGCAAGGACAATTAACCGGACTCACAAAAACAGAAAAAGGGAACTACCAGTTACTGGGCTACAAAGACCGCGCACAGGGGCCTAACAGCGAGCGCAAGATCCTGCTTTCCGACGAAGAAGCGGAATGGGTTAAGTTGATGATCTCCATGACCCAAGTACTGCGAGATGAACTTAAGCACGCAGGCAACGACCAATGGCGTTACTTTTTTCTGCACACCAGCGGAGCAATTAAAACACCGACCGTACCTAGCACGGTGAGGCTAAATCAAAAGACCATCAAGTACCAGCGAAGAATGGTGGATGAGTTCATGGCGCTCGGCAACCGTGGCGAGACAGCTACCAAGCGCTTCATCACTCAGTTGTCAGTCACTGCATTCCGAGCCTCGGCAGCGGTTGAAATCTTCCTCCGTAATCACGACGTGGAGGAAATGGCGAGGGCGCTCGGCCACAAGGGTTACACGTCCACCCTGCTCAGCCACTATCTACCCGAACCCATCCTGGCGTTCTTCCAAACCCGGTGGATCCGCTTGTTCCAGCGAGGGATCATCTGCCGCGCGATGAAGGACAGTCCTCGTCTGCTGGAAGTCGCTCGCTTCGCTGATATGGATGAACTGCATAGGTTCTTGGAAAATCACGCGCTCAAGGAAATCCCGGAGCACCTGCAGAACCCTGACTATCTCAAAGCGCCAGAAGCAAAGCCCAAGGCAGGCGCAAATCAGTCAGGCAAAGCAGATCAAGTCGTAGTCTCGATCGACACAGGCGTACTGACGGCACTGCTATCGCTTCAAGCTGCGGTAAACAACGCTACCCAGAATGCCAACGAGTCAGAAGAAGCCAAGCATAAAGAAGCTAAGCAGATCTGTGCCAAAGCCGTTTACTGGTCACGTTTCAGCGATTTGGTAGTAAAGGAAATCGAAGACCGCTTAGACACTACCATGCATGAATACCTTGCAGTAGCCCGTCAACATGCCAATGCCGCACATATGGAAGACTTGATCTATGCAAAAGCAACTGCCGCCTGAGCTTTCCTTCCTAGCACCATACTTAGTGGAACCCACTGAGGCATATCGCTATGCGACTTGGCTAATTAACGACTTCGATTCGGACATTTGGGAGTATAGCTTTGACTACAAAAAGCCCAAATATCTAGACTGGAGAATCACACTCGAAGATGGCAGCCTCCTGACAGCCCCTAAAAACAGGAAGCTGCTTCTTGGCTTCAAATATTACCTTACTTCCTGCACGCGCGATTCGTCGGGATATCTGTCCGAAACTAATGAGCTGCAGGGTCAACAACTGCAACGTTTTTGCCGTACCTGCCACATCATTGACTTCCTGCTGATCAATGGCAAGCGATATCAAATTGCAAAGTATGGCCTAGAAGGTCTCAATGCGGGCAACTTGCAGGAAATCCTTCAAACATTGGCGAATAGCCCACAAGTTTCTGAGTCGATCTATAACTGGCGCGAACGTCTCCATGATTACTGCATGCGATTGTTAGAAGCCACTTGCTCGACAACGCTAGTAGACCTTCTCAAATCCAAGCCACAACTCGCCGTGATCACCGACGAACAGCGTGCAGAAGATGAATTGGGCATCGCACATGAACTAATTCCGCAGGTACGAGCCGCACTGTATCTACAGGGCTTTTATCACGCACAGATCCATGGCAACCAACCCAACACAGTTCAAATATCTCAGGAGATTTATTCGGAGACTTTGTGGGGTAAAAACCAATCGAAGGTTATGTATAGCATCCTCATTTATAATGATGATGCATCGCAATTAGATCGCGAATACAGAGGGGTTCCTGTCACCAGTGGTGCACGTGAAAAAATGCGTGATACCACATATGTCACCTATCGCCGAGCAGTTTATCAACTAGGCGTTCTGCACGAGCTGGAGTTACCTGCCCCCAGGGTTGAAGCCTTGGTCAAAGCAGAAAAATTCAATCCTGACCTGTCGACCATCGGGCGATTTCGCACCCTTCCATCCGAGATGGTGTTCACGGGGCTGCGACAGGCTATCGAATTCCACCTGGAGCATGGCCAAGAGCTCACCAAAGCGTTTTGCCGAATCGCGCTGGAATGCAAAAAACGGAATGTATCACCGAGCTTCTTGACCGCAGAGGAAGTGCAACAATTGGCCGGGCCGAAGCTGTCGGCCTTCGGCGTGCGAAGGTTGTCGCTGGCGGTAAACTCAACCAACACTGGGGTTTACCACTCTATTATCAAGGGTACGAAAGAAGCTTACTTCGGTAACCTGAGGGCGAATAACGGCCTCTATGAACTCATGGCCGTATATATGGGTTGCGTGCAGCTCACGGTAGGCGTCCTTATGGCCCGCAGGGCCAGTGAGCTATACGGGCTGAACGCGGAAGATTGCCTCGATGAGACGCAAGAGTGGCTGCTGTTCCGCAATGCCAAGAGCACACGCCACTTGTTTGGCATGCGTCGCCGCGAAGCTAGGCCGATCGAGCCGATTGCCGCAGACATGATCAAGACGCTCATTCGTATGCAAAAGGTGTTGCGCCGGATTGGCTTCATTTCAAAGTTGCAAACGCTGTTTGCCTTGCCCAATTTCAAAGGTTCAGCACAACTGACCGACTCAAGCGCATACACGTACAATCGTAACCTGGATCTGATGTGCGACTACTTTGAAACCCCTCTGAATGCCAAGGGGGAACGCTACTACTTCCGACAGCACCAGATGCGTCGGTTCTTCGCGATGCTGTTCTTCTACTGCGGCAGCTTCGCCAAGCTCGACACGTTGCAGTGGATGCTCGGACATACTGACCCGCAACACGTCTATCGGTACATCACGGAGTCCACGGACGGGGCGGTGTTGGCCAGCGCGAAGGCTCAGACCGTGGCCGAACAACTGCACCATGGTGACATCGAAAACTACGTTGAGCTGACGCAGTTGCTGAAGGATCGTTACGGCACAGAGAAATTAACCTTGATCAGTGCCCACGACCTGGAAGACCAGATCAGGGAGTTGATGGACGAAGGCTGGGTGGAGATCGAGCCTGAGTACTTCAAAGATCATCGGGGTAAGCAATTCAAACTTGTGGCGCGCCTGGTGCGTGCTCCGGAGGCTGCATGAGTCAAGGTATTTCTCTCGCTACACGCGCCGCTCCATCGGTGCGTGGGCTGCACGCACTGCTGGTGGATGCCATCAAGCGGGCTCAGCAGTATCACTCTGATCAAGATCTGCGTAAGGCCCTGAAGAGCCAAGGTGGCATTGCGAAACTGGAGCGCGCGGTTACCGACGACCGTGGCGACACGCTGCAAGTCATCCCCATGAGCCTCAACACCTTGAAGACCTATGCCGACGCGCATCTGCCGGGCGGTTTCAAGGCTCTCAATGACCTGCGGCTCAAAGCCTTGGAAGCGCTTGAAATCGCAGCGAAGCGCGGCGAGCGCTCCAACAAGCGCACCCGTTCTGGCCTCTCACTCAAAGTGGCCGAGCTGGAGCATGAATTGGAGCTTCACCGGCAGACCAACATGCTTTTACTCAAAGCCATCGCGGAATGTCACGAGTGGTTTTACAACATTCGTGACGCGTCCAGCGCACTGCAACGGGAGAAGGATGCCCAGGACGCAGCCGATACGGTACGCGCAGTGCTGAGCATGGCCATGCCACCTTTCAACACGCTGCATACCGTAGAAGTGCCAAGTCCTTCTGCAGAGGTGCCCAATATCGCCGACTACAGGAAGGACTAGACCATGCAGGCAGTGACAAGCAAAAAGCTCCATTCGTTGCTCGGCGACTTCACTTTTTTCAATCACTTTTCAGTGGATCGCATCAGCACACGCGACGCATCAAACATGCCGTTCATTTGCTGGCCAAACGGCTCTCCCTGCTTGATTGGTAACCTGTACATGCAGAGCCTGCTCCTCAGCCGAGGTCGCACGCGCAACGGGCTTTCCCGTAAAGGTACGAAAGGCGGCTCAATGGGAGCGTATGCCGGGCATGTGGGGCAACTGCTTAAACGGTGCTACCGGGATGGCGTTGACCCGATCAACCTGAACGACATGAAGTTCACCGACTACGTGGATGAAATCCGAAAGGAGACGGCAGATTTCAACCCGGCACAGCCAAAGAAATCACAGAACGCAGTGATCGCGACCGGCAAGGTTTGGCTCGACTTCCTAGTGTTCGTAGGTACCTTTTACAGGAACAAAACCTTTGTTTCGCCAACCGGTGCGATCCGGGCGCGCGAGGAGACCTTTTACGTCAAAGTCCGAGGCGGAAAAATGATTCCGAAGGCCTACCTTTGGCATCATTCCTTTGGCAAGTCACACCGAGAACATCGTCGCGACCCCGTTACCAGCGAGCAGATTCAGATGCTCAAAGCGGCCAACCGCAAGGACAGGGCCTCTGATTTTGTGAAGATGCGCCGCCTGATGATGATCGAGCTGCTCACCGACCTGGGGCCAAGGCGGGGTGAGCTAGCTAATTTGAAGGTGCAAGATGTGCGAAACGCCGTGAAGTTGGACGAGCCCGTTCTGCGACTGGATACGTTAAAACGCGAGGAAGGGGCGGAGCGGTTCATAGCGATTTTCAGACCTACGCTGAAGAAGTTAGATGAGTTCATCGACGGCCCACGACGCAAATTGATGCGTAATGTTTACAAGGGAGGCAAGGATCACGGCTACGTATTCGTCTCCACTCGCAACGGTCAACCACTGCGCGATACCCACCTATCGAATGAAATTCGCTACCTTCGAATACTGGCGGGCATCGAGTCGCAAATCTGCCCACACATGTTCAGGCATGCCATGGTCACCCGCGTCTTCACCCAGTTCATCGCGCAGCACAAGCTAAACAACGCTGACGATTTTCGTCGGGCGCTGCTCGACACCAAAACCTTTGTTGCAGAGGTTGTGCAGTGGACAGGGCATCTGGATCCGACGTCCGTCGAACACTACATCCACTTAGCCTTCCGAGATCTCGCCAATTACTCCGAGACGCTCAGCTCAGTGCACCAGGCGCTTGCCATGGACAAGTATTTTGCGCTCTCCAACGACCTCAAGCTCCAGCTGGAGGAAGGCCTACCGGTCGCCGACTACCTCAGACAGTTGAATGATTTGGAGCGGATGTACAAGCAGGATGCTGAAAGCGCTGAGAAGCGCACCACGTCGCTGAGAACGCCGTAACAGATGATCTGGCTGCGCAACAACTAGAGCCCTGGCCAACCTAACCAGGGCGTCATCGGCCATCACCCGCCTTTTCCAGAATGCTGGGCTGGAGTCATCCAATACGCAGCGCGCGCTGGATGAACATCCGATCCACGTAGCCCACGGATCGCACCCAGGCGTGCTGGTTGTCTCGAATGAACTGACCAAGCTGATCCACATCCGCCTTCTCAGGGAAATCCATGAGGTCAGCCAGGCGGTGCAGGGTCTGAATAGGGATGCCCATTTCCTCCAGGGCATTCACACCGGGTGGCAGGTGGAAGCTTTCAAAGACCATTCTGACGTGCGAGTAATCAACCTTGCTGTGGATGCCACGCTTAAGCGCATGGTGTTTGACGACATCCTCCATAAGCGCGAGGAGCTTGGGCAAGGTGAACCCGTAGGTATTGGTGATGATCTTCAGGTCGTTGTTCAATGCTTCGGAGAGTGTGCGCTTCGTCCCCTCGGTCACCCATTGCCGAGCGTATTCGATCTGGCTCTTCAGGTAACTCGAATAGCTGGTCGCGTTGACGTAGCCAGCCAGCTTGGCGATGAGAAGATCTGGCGGATTAACGCTGACGCCGTTGCGGCTGAACGTATGAGGCACCAGCCTGGCAATCATTTTCGCGAATGTCTTGAGGAAATTGGTTGCTGGGCCCCAGTGGAACACAAGCGTGGCGAATTCCGTGTCGTCCATCATCTCGACCATGCTCTGCAGCTCTTCAAACTGCTCGAAGCGGAAGTAGGAATGCTTTTTCACAAGGTCGAAGGGGACACGATCGCTCGCGAAGACTTCCTCAAAGCGATCCTGGGAAAACTCAGAGAGGTGATCCGGCTGAACGCTGGCGAGCAGGTTAAGGGGCGTCTCGACGTCCTGAGTACCAAGCGGAATTTCAACCTCCTGGTTGAGGTTGTCTTCCGGGATCTCCTCCAGGCAGTAAATCGTACCCACGAAATGCACACCCATCCGCCCAGCGCGCCCTTTGATGTTGCCGTGGGTGAATTTGTCGATGCTGCGACTGCCGTCGCGGTTGTCGTAGATCACCACGTTCTTGGCAATGGTGTTTACGCCTTCGATGATGGTCGAGGTACAGATGAGAAAGCGCAGATTGCCCGCGTTGAATTGGTCAGCGGTGTACTGCTGCAGCGCTCTGGGCAGTGCGCCGAAGTGCAAGCCAATACCGTGCTTCAATGCCACGGCATAGTCCCACTCGGGATCGAACTCCTTGCTCACCCAATCGATATGTGGATTGCTGGTCGGGTTGCCATAGCCATACCGGATCAATTCACGCGCCACGATGCCTGCAACCGTAGGCGACTTACAGTAGATGATTGTCGCTTCGCCGCAGTGTTGGGCGATCTCTCCAAGCGCCTTGAGCTTGCTTTTTTGATCGTTGGGTTTGATGCCGAAGGTGTGGACGTCGAGTGCTACGGTGTTGAAGTCACTGGAGACGAAGGTGTGTGGGTAGCCTAGGTTTTCCAGGCCGCGAATGCTGTTGATAAACGGCCCAGTGAGGTAGAACTGCTTGGAGACTTTAAGCAGTTTGCTCAGCGCGATATTGAGCTCGATGACGCGCTCGTCCTTGTAGTCCGTTGTACCGTTCTTGAGCTCCCGGAACGCCAGCTTGTAAAACTCATCGATCACGAACAGGTCGATGTCGACGATGTCGTTTCGCTCGTTCACGCGCTCCTGGGTGAGCACGTACACAGCCCGGTCGGAATGACATTCCTGCGAGCTGTGGTGAATGATCTGATACCGCTCACCGAACCTGACCTGGAGTCGACGCCGTGTCTCGTCAGCAAGCGCCACGGTCGGCACCACCAGGACAAGCCGCTTCAGCTCACCCAGGCCCAGCAACGAATCGACGATGGCACTCTTGCCCATGCTGGTAGGTGCGCTGAGCACCACATTGCGCCCTGCTTTGAGCAGATCAAAAATGTGGAACTGCATCGAGTGGAAAACAAAGTTGTCCGAGAAGGGGGTACGGTACAGATCCAGCACCCTCAGCTCATCCGATGTCAGGTCGGAGAACTCCTTTTTCAGGTAAGGGAACAACCCGGACTTTCTCACCATATTTTTGAGCAAGGTGGTGTGTTCAGAGAAGCGTTCACGTGCATCGAGTGCTCGGACGATCAAGTCACGTCCCAGGTCATACGACACTGGGTTGGACAGCAGCTTGTTGATCACAGCCAAGTATTTGAAAGACGAGAAGTCCTTGCTTTGAAGGCTGTGTTTCGCTTGCTCATAGACCTGCGTCATACCACTTCCCTCACCTTGTTTTCGACCATCCTGGCTAGCTGCTTAAGGCTTGGTGCGGGGTAAATGAAGATGTGGATGCCTAACTGCCCAAACGGCGAACCCTCTACAAGATCGGCGGCGAACTCTTCAAACAGGGCTGCCGTTTCCCGCTGTAGCTCGTCTTCATGCCCAGGGGTTTCAGGGTCGGTTACCAAGCAGGAGTCATAACCAACAAACAGTACGAACCTGAAGCGATCGAGGTGTGCGTCCAAAGGACGACTGCCGTCCAGGATTTCGTCGATGTCATGTCGCAGCAGATACTCATCGTCCTTGACGTCCAGTATTTTGCTACGCGCCGAATCGAAGCATTCCTCGATGACCTCATAGAGCTCATTCCGGATTTCCGGCAACCGCACAGAGATGTCAGTTTCGGTTACCAGTTCGCTGAAGCCGATCCAAAGCTGATCACCTTCCGATGCACGACGAACAATGTGCACGTTTTCGAGAATTCTCTCTTCCCCAGGGTTTTCAACGTGCAGCATGCAGGGGATTGGCTGGCTTTCGTGATGTTGCCGGATGGTCGCGTGGAGCAGCACTCGCCCCAGGAATTCTCGGACATCGTGAAGCGACTTGAAGACAGATGTACGCAGCCGCTCGCGCTTCTCCAGCAGTGTGAGCTTGTGTATATCGGCAATCTCCCTGGGCCGCAGAAAGACCTCGTCGAGCCATTTGCACACGTTCTCGGCAATATGTTTGTAGCGGTATTGGCTCAGAAAATATTCTTGGTGCAGTACCTGTCCTTGACGCTTGTCGCAGACCGAAGCCATCGGGGCTCTGAAGGGAGTGAGGATGTGAGGCAACTTACGCTTGACGTAGATTTTGCGGCCTGCCTTGGTCTGGTCATCCACCACCCGCTGGTTAAACCACTCAAAAAGGTCTGACCTGACATAGGACTTGTCGTCAGCACTGTGGATACGGCGGGAACGCTCGCCCTTGCGGGTCACCGTATCGAGGATCAAACACCAAATATCTTCAGCAGCAGCCTCAGAGCTGAGGGTAACGCCGTGCAGATCTTCGGACGACCTTCGAATGTTGGCTATCCCCAATAGCTCCAGCTCGCGAATGGTGTGATACACCTCCCAAGTAGCCGCATCAACCCAATCAGCGACGGTAACGCCTGAGGCCGTCTGGTAGTCCTTGGTTCGCTCGTTGAGGTCGTCGATCAGCTCTTGCCTACCAGGCTTGCCCTTCCGAGCCGAGGACTTGATCGTCAGATACTCCAGGGTCTTGTTGACCTTGTCTTCAGTGACGATCGAGTATCGCCGTGTCAGGCCTGAGTCTGACTCGCATTGCATCGATTTGTGCAGGATCGAACTGCAAGGAATGGTTTTCTTGTCGGCACCCTTCCCGTTTTTGACAATGTCCGAAATGTTCCAACGGGTCTTCTCGGTACTTTTGACCTGTACAAAATCGACGTAGCCGTCGGAGACGATATCGATATCGTCCGTGACCTCGCAGCGGACACTGCGGATGGTCTTGTCGCGGAGCATCCGGGTGACATGGAAAGCGGCAACGCAGTCCTGGAACAGGAAACCGTGCTTGGCGGCTACACCACCCGAATCATTAGAATCCATCTCGACGTCCGTGACATTTTGCCGAGAATCTAGGGGATTCTACTGCCTGAGTCCATCAAATGATGGCACTTAGCCTTCCGACAGCTGCGTGGCACCTCACCGCGTGGCAATAGCGAACCGGTTGTCATGATGGCAAAGCAGCACTAGATTGGGCTTTTTCAACAGAGCTCACATATGGAAATGCCTTTCCGCAGTCCGGACGACCTCAAGATCGCGCTCGCGATTCTCTACATCAACTTCGCCACCTATAACTCGTACAAGCGGATACTGAGTTCATCTCAGGTGCTCCTATGCTGGAGAAAGGCGCCGGCGGGTATGTTCATTGATGTCCTGCACGACAGGGTCACTGGCAGCAGGGCCAAGAAGGCCTTTACGCAGCTCATCCAACGAGCAGATGAGCTGAAGTTGCTGACGGACGTTGTGGAGGCTACACAGTTACTGAGCGATGGCTTCGCGTCGGCGTTATCCACGATCAGGCAGCCGACATTCAAGGCAGCGGTCAAGCGAATGATCAGCGTCCCTGACGATATGGTGGAGTATGAAGAATGCATGGCACAGCGAGAGGACAGCATTGGTGCATCGCTCGGCAGCGACCCCTACCCCATCCACTACAGCCGAGCTCCGGTCGATCAAAAATTCACGAAATACGCCGTCTACTTCGGAACGGATCGCCTGTTGGAATCGGCAAGGACTGTGAGGTTTGGCGGGTTCCGCAGTGATGACGTCGTGTCCTATGGCATCGCAGAGGTTTCCATCCCTCACATCCATAAGGAAGGCAAACTGGAACGGCCCGTGTTGTGGCCTTCTACCTCAAAGGGGAACCCCAACAAGCACATCGTCATTCACAACTGTGCTCTTTTTGAGCTGGAAGAGTGGTACGACAACGCCAAGACCTATCTCGCGAAGCTCAGCGAAACATCCACTAGCCGTGAGGGCTTGCTGTTCATCCACGGGTACAACGTGAGTTTCGACGCGGCAATGTGGCGGTCTGCTCAGCTGTGCCATGACCTGAAGTTCCCAGGTCTGATGCTGTGTTTTTCATGGGCGTCACTGGGCAGTACGACTGGCTACCCTGCCGACGAGGCGACGGTAGATTGGTCAGCAGCCCATCTGAAGGAATATCTGAAGAACGTTACAGAAAACCTGGGCCTGACGTCATTGCACATTGTCGCCCACAGCATGGGGAATCGGGCGCTTCTCGCTGTACTGGAAAATTGGGAAAACAAGCCAGGCGCTACCCCGATCAGCCAGATCATCCTTGCTGCTCCAGACGTCGACGCAAAGCGGTTTAAGCAGTTCGGACGGGTGTTCAACCTGTATGAGCAAGTAACGCTTTATGCATCCCGCCATGATCGAGCGATCACTGCGTCTCAGCTTGTGCACAGCAATCCAAGGGCAGGCGGCGCCAATCCACCCCTAGTTATGGATCACCTGTCGACCATCGATGTCTCCAGTGCTGGTAAGGACATGTTCGGCCTAGGCCACAGCTATGTAGCCGACGTGACGAAAGTGTTCCGCGATCTGTTCTACATCGTCCGGCATCGGCACAAACCTGACCAGCGCGCAGGAATCACGAAGAAAGATGAGGGTCACTGGGAGCTGAGCTAGGCCCATAAAAATCAGAGCGAACGTGGCGCAGGCCTATTGCCTGGCTTGGGTGTATCGCCCTATCGCTGGATCGCCAGGTTAAGCAGTAATTAGTGGCTCGTCGCAGACGGGCCGCCCATCGCTCGGAGTTGGTAATCTGTGACTGCTGAAGGCGTTCGAGCGCTGGCCCTGCCACGCCGTTTGCTTGAGCTTCGTGATAGCGCTTCAACGCCTCAACCGCCTCGGTATACATGGCGTGATCGGGGTGAAGTACGCTACTGAAATCTCTCATGGCTGCCACTCCGGTGCATTGAGATTCACGGCGACCGCAAACCGAGGTTCAGAACGGCATTGTGAGCCGATCCGGCTCGCAGAGGGATATTCTAGTCCAGCTCGTCCCCAGCACACCGTCGAGCTGGCACGCTCATGAACTCGCTACGGTCGTGAAGTCTCGACGTCAAAACCCCCGGCCCAGCAGAAAAGGCCACGAGGTTTGGCGGGAAGGGGATGGCCTTCCCGCCATGAGGCTCAGCTGCTGAATCCATACTGATTCAGGTGGCCTCGCAAGTAGCTCTCCTTGAGCACGCGAGGGAACGACACCGTCAACTTCCAGATGATGTAGACGAAGCCTACGGGAACGACGATCCCGAAAAAGCCGCCCATCAACAACGCGATGAAGCTCAGAGGAAGGAACAGCAGCGCCAAGACAGCCGCTGACCAGCGCATCTTTTTGATCCACGTGGCGAAGCCATCCTGCTCGTAGATCTTCTCCCCAGCTGAGCTTTTGACAGCAAACAGGATCTGCCCCAGACGACCCAATTTGACGAAGTGGAAGTCGCCTTCAAGGCCTGGCCTGACATGCGATTCAACCAGGTGCCCTACTCCAACCTTTTTCACCAGCTGTGTGCTACCGTCCTTCTGCGTGATCCGCAGGTAGGTGTATTCGCTGCCATCCGGTTTATTGCTGGAAGGGCCGACCACGGCGAGCTTCCCACTTACAACGCTGATGTCCGACATTGCTGCACGTACTCCCTTTTCTCACCCTGGGCTAACACCAATGGCCACCACAGGTCGCTGGCCGTTGATGCCACGGCGGCTAGCTGATGCTCAGGATTCGATCTCTCATAGCCGGAGGACGAGCTGCTCATCCTTGCAGTGCATGGGCGAGCCTGCCGATCCCTGGCCGTTCAGAACGCTCAACCGATGGCTCTTTGCCACGGTATTTAGCACTATATTGCATAGTTCCGTGACAGGCAATGTGGCTCTATCCTCCCTTTTGGGAACTCCACATGCCACTCATACGCCCGTTGGCTGCAGTGCTGAGGCTCGTCCGGATCGCTCGTGGCTTGTCCCAGGAACAGCTTTCCGGAGCAGCTGAGGCTCGTCATACGCACAATTTGGAAAACGCTAAAGCGAGCGCCACCATCGACACCCTGGAGCTCGTTGCCCAACGGCTTGGGCACGATCCGGTGGCGTTGCTTGGCTACGCCTCGCGGATTGAGCGTGGTGAATCACTGGATCAATACTTGGCATATCTGAAGAACGAGATGCTGCGGATTGCCGAGCTCAATATCGACGCGCAGATCGACCAGCATTACAAAGATGGCGAAGTCATCACCCACAAACGGGGCCGGCGCACCAATCCCTCGAAGGTCGACGAGGTGCTTCAGGCCAAAGCAGCCGGCAAGACGAGGCAACAGATTGCCGATGAGCTCGGCATGCCCTGGTCGACGGTGAGCGACATCTGGAAAAAAGCCGATCAGAGCTGAGCCGCAACAGAACACTCAGATTTACGGTGAAAGCGCTGCTACCCAAAAACAACCAGGAGCCCGGATGCGGCAAGTTTTCATCAGCGATGACTCCGAGATGGAAGTTGACGAGCTACTCGACTTGATTCGTGCACACCGAATCGTCGTATTGAATTCCTTCATGCGCGTCCAAGCTCGCAATATGCAAAAAGCTGCCACTGAAGCGCGCAGCAAGGGGTTGGCTTCTGGCCCAGCGGTTCAGATGTTCGAGTTTGAGGTACTTGTCGACTCAATGCCTTGGAGCCTGCCGACATACATGTTTGCCGAGGACATCACACTCAGGCTTGAACAGTTGCACGCGCGTGTAGAGCGCGCGCTTCGTGTCTGGCTGGAGAGAGGCCAGTCGAACCATTTCCTCTACACCAACACCACGATCAACGATGAAGATTGAAGCTTCAACGTAAGCGTCCGGCCATCTCACCTTTCGAACTCGACTTTAGGCGTTGGTACCTGGGCGATGGACTTTACCCATCGAAAACGACCAAGTTAAGAGCCAGTTACGGCCCTTGCCGTTCGAACGCTCGAACTGGCAGCTTGTCGGCTCGCTGTAGAGCGCATGGCCGCTTGCCATCCATACAGGATACCACTATCTTGTGGTTATTAATCTGGCCACCACTACATATGGTGTTTCGGCTTGAGCGCACGTCGCTTTGTTGAATTCGCCTATGCCCAGTGTTTGAGCGCGCTCGCCCCTCTTCCGCGAGGGCAAAAGGGATTTCTATGCGATTGATTAATTTCCACACTGAGCATCCTGCAAGCCAGGATGTGTTTCCTGGTGGCAGCCACGACAAGGTGGCAAATGCAATGCATGGCCATCTGGTGAGCGATAAGCCTTCCAAAGTCGTGGGCCTTGACGGTGAGTTTGGCTCCGGCAAGAGCTCGATCCTGAACATGTTGAAGGGAAAGCTGACGGCTGCCGATCCCGATTTTCGGGTATGGTTTTTCGATTGCGAGCAAAATTACCAGGGGTCGACGAAGAGCAACTTCATCGAGCTTTTCACCAATGAGGTGCTCCAAGAAGTACCTCATGTGAGCAAAGACGCAGAGGCCCTGAAGGCTTCTCGGGATCGAGCACTGGGACGTTTGTTCGAATACAACAAACGGACGACAAGCCGGGTCAGTGCCTGGGCGCTGGCCCTCGTCGCCAGCCTGTTTTTTGCCGCGACTTCATTTCGAGAGCTTTTCGCGCTTTCGCGTAGCTCTCATGCTGCCATCACTGGCACGTCCCCCGAAGCAGCCGCACTCACCAACACTCTGAGCGATCCCTTTTGGTGGCTGATTGGTGTGCATCTCATTTCGTTCTTCAGCCCGATTTTGATCCTTGGTCTCGCTAAGTACTGCCACAGGAAGGTGGAAGTCGGTGGTCAGAAGTGGAGCCTTCTGAGCCTCTTCAAAGGCTCCAGCGATGATCATATCGAGGAAAAGATCCAGGTGGGCAAGGAGGTGACGCCTCTGGATCTGAAGCGGACGCTCCTTGAGCAGTTGAAGGTGGTCGAAGATAAGCGTTTCGTCATCATCCTGGACAACTTGGATCGCTTGCCCAAGGACAGTCTGCGTTCGGTTTGGAGTGACCTGGAGATATTCATCGCAGTAGCTGCGGAGGCCACGAACCTGACCGTCATTGTTCCGTTCTGCTCGACTAAGGTTGCGGAATACTTGAAGGCTGATGGTGACCGTCGGTACGACAGCAAGGACTTTATAGCGAAGAAATTCCCGGTCGTGTTCCGTTCGCCACCTGTCATCACCTCGGGGTGGAAAGACGGTTTTCGCCAATTGTGGAACCACACGTTCCCCGATAACGGTGGGAGCATCGTCGAGCAAAGCGCACAGTTGCTACAGCGCCACAGTCCCATGGCAAACAACCTAGTTACGCCACGGCTGCAGAAGAAATTCATTAACGATATCGCCACTACAGCCCTGGTTGTAGGCGAGGAAATCAGCCTTTTGGCCATCGCCGGTTATCTTTTGCTCTGCAAATATGCGGAACTCTCGCTGGGGGAGATCCTGCGTACTGATGGATTTTCGGCTACCTATCTGGAGGAGATAGAGAAAGCTCAAAAAGCCCAAATCGAACTCGCCAAGGACACCAAAGCCTTGCTGAGCACCACCCTTGGTGACTCCATGGAGACTGGTTGGCAAATCCAGTTTCTGCAGATTCATTACCTGACATCGGGCGACATCGCGATCGCTGAGCTTTTGGACTCGCCATTGGCAGAGGCATTCGCTAACAACGATCATGAGGACTTGGCCAGGCTCACTTCGCTGTTCGGCTTCTCTGACGCCATGAAGCGACTCATCGCTAAGCGGCCAGTGTTGGCCTCCCTGCTGCCAACCATTTCCCAAGCGCACCAAGCTGATCAAGGGAAATGGATTGCCCCCCTGATGGATCTGTTCAACACCGCGCAGTTGGAGCTCTTCAGTGAGTCGCACACCGGGTCTGAAGAATTTTACGAAGCTGTCCGCTACTGCAAGGCACACGGACTGGCTGGGCGCCTGCTTACAGGGCATGGCGATCGCTTGGAGTCCAACCTGATGAAAATGCTGAATTCCAGCTTCGATCAAGAGCAGCTGGAGCCGGCCTGGAATCTCATGGAGGAGTACGATCTCTATCTTCAAGCTCAAGGCTTGGAGTTCGAGGAGGTCGTTGTAAATCGGGCAGAGCATCTTATGCACTTGCTGCCCGATATGGCCCATCTGCGAGTGATCAAAGCCCAAGCGTTCAGCTTTGCGAGCTCAGGTCTACCTGAGGCGCACTTGCAACTGGTCAGTTGCCCAGACCATCCGCTTGATCGGGTGCCGTTACCCATCGAGGCGGTTGTCCCAGCCCTCGAATGGCTGTACGCAGATCGCAATTTTGGCGGCGGAGTCACCGGTGGCATTTCTGCTGCGGATGCCGCAATGCTTGCAAAGTTCGTTGGTGCTGCCGGCGAAGTCGAGAATGCGGTGGTAGGCCTGGCGTTCGCCACCAGCGTTGATCAGGTTATTGCCACCACCATCACCACGTTGCTTGCTAACAACGCAAGCCCCTTGATCAAGGCTGTCGCAGCAATTACCTACATTCGCCAAGCGGATGCGGAAGCCTTGGCTAGGCTGCAGGATCTGGACGGAATCATTGAGTCCCAGGTTTTCCGTGCGCTCGCGAATGCAACGCTAAAAACAGGTGCCCTGTTCGAACTGCTGCTCAATGAAGAGGTGGGCGACTCGATCAGTTGCTTCTTGGCTCACCTCATCAAAGAACGGCGAATCGGGACGCTAAATCACAGCTGGGTAGTAGCTAACTTCAGCGTCCTGACAAAAGCGGTAGAGCCTTTTGGGGTGCCTGTGCGTGATGTCGCCACCTGGCTGACTCCGTGGGACGAGTACGTAAAGAAAAACTGCCAGGACATTCTCAACGCGGACTGTCAGTTGATCAGCGTCATCATGGAGTCGGATGAGACGGTACTGCCGAAAGCGCGGCTGGGTATCGTCGAGCAGATTACCAGTGCAGAGCGTACGCGTGATGAGTGGGTTCAGATCATCTCTACGGGGGCTAGGCAGTATTTGGTAGTCATTGACGCCATAGTGCAGAAGCACATTTCCATTCCGACGATTGCTGCCGTCATCGACGCCCTGATCAACATATTCAGTTCTCTTGCCAACGGGTCGATGACTTCTCCGTGGGGAGCAAAACACTACGCTATCGTGGATACGCTGCTTAAGGCTCTAGACACCCAGCAACGGGATGTTGTCGGGATTCGCCTGAGGTCGCTGCTCTTCGCTGAATCTGTAGAGCCTGATGATTTCGTCGCACCGCTAGCAAAATATGGCCATCTGATTCCGGACGTCCAGCCATCGAATCCACAAGAGGTGCAGCGGATCGTCCTTTTCCTGGCTTACCTCAGCCGGGATCCTGAGGGGCTTCCAGCTCTGGCCAAGTTCTTTGATGCCAAGGCCGAGCAGATCGCTGCATTCAAGTATTCACCTGAACTCCGGAGCACGATGGGGGAGGCAGTGGCTAAGCTGTCCACGGTCACCCCGGCCCTGTACAAAAAATTCTCCGAGACCAGAGGTTTCAAGCGCCTGATCCAGTCCCTCAAGAGAGGCGCTCGCGATACTGAGTCTGAGCAAGAAAGCTGATGGGTCAATCGAAGAATTTGCTGACGCGGCTATGAACACAGCCGCGTCAGTGAGAGCGAGCAGCTATACATCCCTGCACAACGGGCTGATTCCGTCGCGCCTGCCCTGAAGCCGCCACCAAGTACAGATAATCAGACGGTCTCGCCCCCCATCATGGGCTGAAGCACAGCCGGTATGCGGATCCTACCGTCAACCTGCTGATGGTTCTCCAGGATCGCCTTCAGGAGTATGCCGACCGCCATGCCTGAGCTACTCACTGTGTGCACCAGCTTTGGCTGGCTGGTTGCCGAGGTACGCCAAGAGGCCAGCATCCGTCGAGCCAGGAAGTCACCCGCATTGCTGAAAGATCCGACGGTTCGATATCTGCCCATGCTCGGCATCCATACTTCCAGGTCATAGCTTTTCAAGGCACTGAAGCCCAGGTCACCTGTGCATACGACTCGAATGCGATATGGCAGTTCTAGGCCCTGCAGAGCGCGCTCACCGCAGGCCACCATCTCCTCCAAGGCCGACATGGAGGCCGATGGTTCCACGATATTCACCAGCGCGACTTCCTCGGCTTGATACTCCCTGAACGTCACACGCGTATCTCGGCCATACCTCCCCGCCTCGTTGCGAAAACACGGGGTGTGGGCCAGCAGCTTCAGTGGCAGCTGCTTAGCGTCGAGGATCTTACCGGCGACCAGGTTCATAAGCGCTACATCACCAGATGGGATGAGGTAACCGCTTGTTGTGCCGTTGCTCACCACCCTGAACAGGTCTTCTTCGAGCCTGGGGAGCAGGCCAGTGCACTGCAGGGCTGAACTCTGAACGACGCAGGGAACATAAGTCTCCTCATAGCCGTGCAGGCTGGTATGCATCTCAATCATGAACTGCGCCAGGGCACGGTGCAGACGAGCGATCGGGCCGCGCAACAACGAGAAATGTGCACCGGATAACGTTTAGGCGGCGTCAAGATCTAACCCGCAGCTTAGCGTAACCAGGGACACTGAATCCTTGATTTCAAAATCAAACTGACGAGGCATGCCCCAACGGCGTACCTCAACGTTATCATCTTGACCGCGCCCTACGGGCACAAGGTCATCCGGCAGGTTGGGGATGGTCAGCAAGAAATCAGTGAGTTCGGCCTGTATGGCATCCAGCTCGACTTTTCCTGCGGTGAGCTCATCGGTTGCACGCTCCCCGTGCGCCATGCGCAATGCATAGTCAGAGCTCTTGGCCATTATCGGGTCGATTGCCTTGAAGCGTACGTTGCGCTCCGCCTGGAGTTTCTCGTTACGTGTCTGCACCGCTTCGCAGCGCCCTTCCAATGATTCCATGTGCGCGACATCAAGGGTGAAGCCGCGAGTAGTCAGGCGATCCACCACACTGCGTAGTTGATCGCGTAACTGATGAGGGTCGAGCATAGGATGACCTTATGGCTGCGCATACCTGGTCAAAGACCACGGTGCCGTGAACTTGCTAAAGGCCGACGTCTTGGGCGAGGTATGCCTCCAGCAACGGCTCTGTCGCCATTGAGTGTTGGATCAGGTGAGTGTGTAAGTGCTGGCAAAGGTGCATTCGCAGGGGCAGACGTAGCTGAATGAAGCCCGATTCCCCCACCTCAGCGTGACAATGCGGGTGCGCGCGCAATGCCGCCGTGAGCACCTGAATGCCCCCGATTCCGACCTGCTGAGCATGCAACCGGGTCAATGCCGAGTAGCCCGGCCTTCGCTTATAGCTTCGCAGCGCCTTTATCAGCTGGGCTTGAAAATCATCGAGACAATACTGTTGCATCAGCCTCCAAACCTGCTGCTCCACCGCCAGATCCATAGCACTCCAAATCGCAGGCGTACCTGTCCCACTTCACTAACAGTAAACTTAACAAAAAGTTTGTTAATCAAATGGCTTTTTGGATTGCAAAAGCAAAGCAGCGGCCTTGCGGCCAAAGGGCGATTCCCCCATGCCACCCCTGCGGGGAGGCATCCAACATGACGTTTCTGACGATCACGAAGCAAAGCCAGAGCAAAAGCCAGAACGGCCAGCACTGCGTTTTTCAGGAGCTAAATGGTGGGTCTCCTGACGCTGCTTTTTCTGTTGTTCTCAAATATAACCACTCCGTTTTTTTTGCGAAATGACAGAGGCGCTCTGTCAAAGATGACTTGGATAGAAAAGAAATGTCTCTTCTAGACAAGAATTGCCCGCTCAGCGCCCAGCTTCACTCACGTCCCTACTCCGTCGCCGTCCTTCGAACGCGGGGCAATTTCTCCCCTCATGCTGGCCACGGGCGGAACTGATTTGCAGTGTCGACGGGCTATCGCATGGCGCCCTCAGGAAGCTACCTTGCCCACTTGCAATGGGGTTGCTGCCACCGACCATTTTCAGCTCAATCTGTCCAATGCCAACAGTGCTGGTACGCTCGCATGCTTACGCTGACCTGTGCCAGCCAAGAGATAAATCACGTCCGGCGTTTCAAATGACGCTGAATCATGGGAACGCTGGAACCCAGATCTAAGTGCACCCGATCGAGCACCATGGCAGCGACTGTCGAACAGAATCTCACGAGCGAACAACACCGTGGGCTGGAGCCCTTGGCCTCGCAGCGAATCCTCATCTTGGTCTGAGACCATGACATCCAGCAGCAGCCAATCCTTCACCACGCAGACTGCTTTTCCTGTTGAACGGGACATAGCCAATTCAATCAACGTTGCATCTGGCCCACTGTTTCCATGTATCCGTTCACCTGTCTGAAGCAACAGGTTTTTCACCAATACTGCATCTACCATTTCAACGTCCCAACACCCCTTACGCTCACCTTGTTGTGTCCTCACCTGTCGCGTCACCTGTGGCGTCTATCGGTTCTCCCAACTCCGCTCACAGTGTGTGCAATCCGTGCTGCGTCTTGCTTCTACGCCAAGCCATGACTCCACCTGATTCAGTGACGAGTGAAGCGCGGCCTCAAATCCTGCGCTAACCAGTCGCACACTACGTAGGTACTACCATTGAAGGTGCGAAAGAGGCTGTAGCACTCATGCTCCCATTGCCTTTCGATAGGCGATGTTCTGATCCAGGCCCCGTCAGGAAACCGACCCCTACCTCGCCATAGACCACCCCGACAAGACACTGCAGATGCTCGTCAAAAGCTGTCGCACTGAGGTATCCAGTAATTGGCAAGCCAACGTTTTGGTACGAGCACAAACGACGCTGATGGGCTCATCCACCCGGCTATCTGACATATCAGTGCACCTCAATAAATGGCCGCAGGGCACCGTTCTGGTAGTACCAATGGGCAATCACATACTGAGCCCCACTCTGAGTCATCACGACCTGATAGCCCTCCCTGTAAAACCTCTCCACCACAGGTGGTGTACGTACAGGCAACCCTTCAGGAAATTCCTGCCGAGGGTCGCAAAACATCAAGCCCGTCATCAGTGGGGGCCTCTCTAAGGCGCACATCAGAAACCCGTCGATATCGGCACAGGAGATGGCTGCCTTTGCCTTCTGGATCACTGTGGGGAGTCGGTTGAACCTCACGTCCGCCGAGGTCGCACCGAAGGTCTTGATCAAGTAGGTGGGGTAGATTCGGCCAGGCTTATCTGGGTTCATCACAGCTCGATCTCCAGGCTGGCATTGAATCCTGTTTGCTCACCGGGATAGCCTCTGGGATTGGACACGATGCGGCAGCGACCGAACCTCATGTCTACGGCACGATGCGTATGGCCGAATACCCACAGATCAGCCTTCTCAACCAGGTCGGGCCAGTGGTTCGTATAAGCTGCAGTCAGGTGATCCCGAGGCCCGTCTATGACGCTCATCACAGGTGCATGGTGCGTAATGACGACAGTTCGCCCATCGAAAGGCGTATCAAGCTCCCGAGCAAGCCAGGCACGGGAGGTCGCATTACGGGACATCAGATCTATCGGGCGCAGCCGACGATAGCAACGATCCGCGCGGATCATCTGGAAGTCGTTCATGCGAGCCGCTGCTACGCGCGTACCCACAGCGGGAGAGCCCGTGGATGAAAAGTCTGTCCAAGTGGTGGCCCCCAGAAATCGGGTGCCGTTCCAAACCCACGTCTCATTTTCTAACAGGCGGACACGCGGCCCTGCAGCTCCTCTCATTTTCTGAAGCGTTCGATCGATATGGCCACCGTAAAATTCGTGGTTACCGCAGACGTAAACGACTTGACCATTAAACGTCTCATTTGCCCACTGAATGCCACGCGCTTTTGTATGGATGTCACCGGCAAGCACGACCACATCAGCATCAACTTTAGGAGGGATGAATGGAGCGAATTCCTGATGCAAATCCGAATAGACCAACAATTTCATGACGCTCCCTCCAGAGCGAGCTAGCAGCCCCGGTCGACGAATAATCGATATATTGATAAGACCTGGCACCAGCGGCACAACTCTCACACGAGCAAAGACCGGCCACCAGTTCCGCTTTTGACTATACGACATTGAACGGAACTCGGCAAACGGGGCATACAGTCGTATTTTAGAGAATGGCCCCTAATGCTCAGGCATTCCCTCGCCGCTGCGTTGAGACATGTGCGCCGGCAACAGCAGGTGCTGCTGACCGATTTAGAAGAAGGCGTGACTGCCTCACATCTCAGCAGAGTGGAGCGCGCTGAACGTGGCGTCACGATTGAAAAGCTCGATGAGATTGCTCGGCAGCTAGGCGTCCATCCCCTCTCTCTGCTTGCTCTGGCTTACAGTGCCGAAGAGGCAACGCGTCCCAGCGATCTCTTGAAGCAGGTTTCGAAAGAGGTAACCGCCTTAGCCGGCGGGTCTGAGCCGCTGATCGTCGTCCAAGAAGAGGGTCACTCCCGAGTGGCGGCGGCGGCTAAACGCCGAGAGGATGTGCAACGTCTGAAGGATGAGGGGCTAACGAAGGCCGAGGTCGCCAGAGCCCTGGCCGTTTCCAAGCAGACAGTAGCCAGGCACTGGTAAACCGCTCCGAAAAGCGAGCGGGAAAAAGCACCTAAAAACCCATCCCAAATCAAGCCATTCGCGGCTGGCGATCCATACTGCTTCGACCTTCGCTGTGTTCGTTGTTGAGAGCTTGGCCGAAAGAAGCGGTCGGTCTCATCCCTGAGCCTGATAGGCGCTCCCCGAATGAATACCAGTAATCTGCAGGCCTCTCTCCTATCAGCGCCTGTTATCGTTCTCACTTGACAAAATTAGCGCAAGCCGTATCTTACAGGCGCGCTCCCCGGCTCTCGCGCGCGATCATACCTACACGCGCTTCTCAGGTATGTGTCTGATCTCAACGGCATTCATGTCGGTGAGTAGGATAGGATTGTGAAGAGGGGGGACGCGCACTATTTTTTCGATGTCTTCCTGTAAATGCTTTCCAGCTTGAGTTCCTGGCAGAGTTTCTGCCTAATCAAAGCTTTTTCCTTCCAGTTGTCCTCGTAAGTAATTTTCTCGTCGAGCCTTACATATACCACACAGTCACCTTTGTCTGAAAAGTGTACATTTCTGTATACTGCTAGAACCTTTCTGGAAACCGTTATTTTATTTCCATTCTGCACAGTTATCCCAGGTAGAGTCTGGATTTGGTGCGGGGTGTTTGCAAGTATATTTTGAGCATACGGCAAAGTTGTCAAGCTGTCTCGAATATGCGATTGAGGCCGTGTAATTCTGGTTAGGTGTCGCCATGCATAATTGCTGATGGATACCTTCCCAAGGCAGCAGGACACTACTCCTCGGATTTTGGAAAATCTTGGGCGAGACCATTCTCGGACTTGAGCAGTGGTAGCGAAGGTAGGGACGGTGAACCTTCCCATTCCACTGGCAGGCCGGCGCTGTTTATGAATTAGCCTCTCGATTTCAAATCTTGATGCCGGGGTCAGAATGTGATTTTCAGAAACCGATAGGGTTTCAATTGGCGTTTTCTTATCAATGAGCTTCCAGTAAATCTTGGTTCCGGGATCAAGGCGCACCCAAATCAAAATTACCGGCTGATTGGTGTCCTTCCACTTTCTCAAATGCTCCCGGTCGATGCCCTGTAAACGCCACCGATTTTTGGTTGGTGTCCAGCGCCCGAAGCTTGCACCAGTTTTGACTTGCACAGCCACTTGAGCGTGAGTTGGGCTAGGGAAGTCGACCGGATACTTAAGTTGGAGGTCGAGGGCGCCTATGCCTTCGCCACGCATGGTCTCCCGAAGAGCTTCACCGTTGAATATCAAGGACAAGATACTTGCAGCCAAGCTCTCTCCGGCGTTGCCTTGGTCGAACTTAAAGATGTTCATAAAACCTTCCGTGCAATAATTGTGTTGAGCTAATGGCCGATTTCGGATGCTTCCGTCGGAGCTCTCATCTGAAACCTTTCGCATGGCGCGTCTCGGCTGATGTCCATGCCATGTTGTTCAGCTTGAGGTCTGACCATGAGGCCACTCTGAAGCAGCAAGGACGATTAAAGTATCACCGGTCTTGCTGAAGAGCTTGAAGTGCCTCGTTATAGAGCATGTCTACCGCCAAGGAACGTGCCGAGTCTTTACTTCGAACAAGAGCAACTTCCATTTTGGGCAAATCCCCTCTCCCCTACGTCCCTCTTGGTTTCGCACGAGCAGTGGCTTCGGCCACCAATGGATTTTCGGGCCAGTAGTGCTTGGGGTATCTACCCTTAAGATCCTTCTTCACCTCCGTATAGGTGCTGCGCCAGAAGTTCGCGAGATCTTGGGTGACCTGCACAGGTCTGCGGGCCGGCGATAGGAGATGCAGAATCAAAGGCTGCTTTCCTTGAGCGATGCGTGGGGTTTCTGCCAGGCCAAACAGCTCCTGCAGCCGCACCGCGAGGATTGGGGGATGCTGCGAGTAGTCGATACGGATACTCGAGCCGGACGGCACCTGAATCGCCTGAGGCGCTTGGGCTTCCAGCTCCTGTGGAAGCGGCCAAGGCAGTAGGTTTCTGACTATCGACGACAGATCCAGCTGACTGAAGTGGCTGAGCCTCGTGACTTTGCCCAGGTACGGCGTGAGCCACTCTTCGAGCGTGTCGAGGAGGTTGGCATCACTGAGATCAGGCCATTTGCTCTCTGCCTGGCCATTCTGGATATCCAGCTGACGCAGCAGATCGACCCGTGCTTGCCACTGCCGCAGCTCAGGGTTCCAGGGCAGGAGCTCGATGCCCTTGCGCCTCACCAGGTTGACCAAGGCCAATGAACGGGATTGCTCATCAAGACTCGGCAGGGCTGTCGTCGACAAGATGAGCTGCCCAACCTTCAACTGCCGCTCAGCCTTCAGCGCCCCTTCCCTTTCGTCCCAATCGACCTCATCGACAGACCTGACTAGGTCAGCCAGCTCGTCATCGAACAGGGCCGGATCGAGGTCACTTGCCAGGTAGATCCGCTCCTCACGCTGGCCTGGCCGGCTACCCAGGTCGGCAACTACCAGCCAGTCATGCTTGGTGAGAGCATCGGGCTCTGAGAACACGGCAGCCCGACCGTTGGAGAGACGGTACTCGGATGCACTTGCACGCCTCTGGAGTCCAATTCGATCAGGGTAGGCGAACGCCAGTAGACACCCTACCCATCGTGGGTGATCAAGCGCGCTAACTGGGTTGGATGCCTTCCAACGCAGCAGGGAGCGGTACTGCCGAGCAGACTGCTTCACCCGCTGGAGGGAACCGCCATTTCGACGTGAATGTTGCTCGCCTGACAAGGCACTTAGCCTGGTGTGAAGGTCGGCACCTACTCCACGCAGGATGTCCTTCTCGCCGAGCAGCGCCGCGATGTTACACCCCAGATCATCCAGGCCCATCGCATTGCCCTTGATGAGCATGTGAGCGATTCGTGGATGCGCTGGAAGCTCGCACATGGCCGATCCGTGTGGTGTGAGCTGTCCAGCATCATCGAGTGCGCCCAGGCGCTTCAGCAGGTCTCTGGCTTGGGCGAAGGGAGCCGATGGAGGCTGGTCGAGCCAGGTCATCTCTTCCGGCTTCATTCCCCACCGGGCCAATTGGAGTGCCAAGGCTGCGAGATCAGCCTGCAGGATCTCAGGTGTGCTGTAGCCCGCCATTTGCTCATGCTGCGATTCCGACCACAGGCGATAGCAGACACCTGGCTCCAGTCGCCCTGCCCGACCCGCACGCTGGGTAGCGCTGGCCTTCGATATACGCTGCGTGTCGAGTCGAGTCATCCCGCTGCGAGGATCGAACTTCGGTACTCGCTCAAGACCACTGTCCACCACTACCCTGACGCCTTCAATGGTTAAGCTTGTCTCGGCGATGTTCGTGGCCAGTACGATCTTCCGGGAGCCATCGGGGGCTGGGTCTATCGCAGCACGCTGGGCATTCAGGTCGAGGTCGCCGTAAAGAGGGCATACGATCACGTCTGGACGGCTGCTCAGCTGCTCCTTAAGGGTCTCCGCCACTCGCCGAATCTCTGCCTGCCCAGGAAGGAAAACCAGAACGCTTCCCGACTGTTCGTTGATGGCGGCCAAGCAGGTGTCAGTGACCCTCGCATCGATTCGCTCGCCCGGCTGATACGGGCTACCCCAAACCGTCGAGACCGGATACATCCGCCCTTCGCTGGTGACCACAGGCGCATCATTCAGCACCTTTGAAAGACGAGCACCTTCAAGTGTTGCGGACATCAGGAGCAACTTCAGCGGGGGCTCATCACGCAGCAGTTCACGGCCACTCAGGCACAGAGCTAGTGCAAGGTCAGAGTCAAGGTTTCGCAAGTGGTACTCGTCGAAGATGACTACGCCCACACCATCCAGTGCAGGATCATCTTGTAGCCGGCGTGCCAGGATACCTTCGGTGACCACTTCGATCTGGGTTCGGGGGCCTACCTTACTTTCAAGGCGAATGCGGTAGCCCACGGTCTCACCAACCTTCTCGCCCAGCTCGCTCGCCATACGCTCCGCTGCCGCGCGTGCAGCAAGCCTGCGTGGTTCGAGCATGATGATGGTCTGGCCCTGAAGCCAGGACTCGTCGAGCAAGGCGAGCGGAACGCGGGTAGTTTTACCCGCACCTGGTGGTGCCTGAAGCACCACCTCATCTCGCTCATGAAGGGCTTTCAAAAGGGCCGGCAAGGCGGCCTGGATAGGCAACGAACTCATAGGGTCTCCCGAGAATCGACACGATTATATCGAATCGGAAGAGCCGGTTCGCTGCGCTCAGCCGTCCAGCTCAAGCGGCTGGTCAAGAACGCTTAGGTCTTCATGAACGATCCACGGATCCCCTGCCTGCAGTTGCATGGTTTCAGTGGAGCCCTCTGTCGTGTAGAACTCGGTCTTGGGTTGGCCGGGAGTGTCGAGATCGGTATACGCGATAAGCTCGATCCCGGTGTACAAGGTCTCGATTCGAGGCGGGGTAATCGCTTGTCCGAACAGCTCAAACGTCACGCTCTTTTTGTGAGCCAGCGTGATAACGAGTGGGAAGCCATCTGTCTTGATGCCCGCGAGATCGAATTTTTCCTGAGAGTCGAATTGCCCTTTGCTCAACAGACCAGGCTTGCGAGTGCTGAGGTATGGCCCATCGATCAGACCTGTGTACTTTCGAATGATTGAGTAGACGTCATGATCGAAATCCAGGTTCTTCAAGAAAATAGCCTCGCTACATTGCTCTGCTACCTTCCGCGCAAAACCCAGATACTCGATCAGCCAGCGCAGCCGGGCATGGTATTCCTCGTTGATCGGGCTCGTACTGGTGTCAAACGATGCTGCATTGTTGCCGACCTCGATCTCGACAACCAAGCGTCCCTTCCCCAAATAAGGTGCAGCCTTCGCGAGCCGTGGAAAGCGTGGTAGATCGAGGATATCTTTCCCACGCCAAGCCTCAGCATCAAAGGTCAGGTCGAAATTCGTAACAGTCCCGTCGTGCGCGCATGACGCCTTGACTGCAAAGAATCCGCCCAAGGCCTCACCTTCGAAAACGGTGCGCACGCTACCTGACGTGTAGTAGCAAGTGAACGTGTCGATCGATACCTCGTGGCCTTCAGGCGTTCGCACATAGAGGTTGGCAGTCAACTGTCGTTTCGGTGCGCCCATGGTCAGGACGCCCTGTCCTGACCGATGAATCTTTTGATGGATAGCCTCAAATAACTTGGAGCCTTCAAACATCACATGCGCGCCTGGGATCTCAAGCTGCCGACCTTCTTCAAATAGCGCCCTTTCGGCCTCGTAAAACCTTTCCAACTTGTCCAGATCCTGAAGGATCAGCTTCAGGGTGACATTTTCCTGCGCCGCGCTAATGAAGTGGTGGCAGTGGCCATCAACCCTGTCCACCTTGACGTTGAATCGTGGATCAAGGGCCTCCAAGGCAGTCTCGTAACCCGTCATCATCGTGTCTAAGGGCATATTGATGGGGTCGGTGGACATGTTCATCACGCGCTGGACAACCGAAACATTCCCTTCCTCAACCGCAGCCCTCACCTCCTGTTGGGTTAAGGTTTTCTGGTTGAGCAGGCTGTTTGAACGCGCCTCCGCTTTTTGCTTCCATTCCAGCAGCTTCTCAATGCTGTAGGCAGAGTCATCGGCATCGACCAGCCTCGAATGCGTCTGGCACATCCAGATGCCATTGTCCAAGTGGCGGCGCTCCTCCTTGGTTTGCTTGGCATCGTATCGAGGCCCACCAGGCGCAGCCGCTTTGATGTGGCACGCCACACCAATCCCCACCACCTTATCGCCCGTAAAAGCCGAACCGTGGGTATGAACATGGCAATCAGGGAACGAACAGACGTTACCTGCCCGATCACGCAGGCGCTGCACGGTTGCCTGAGTGAAGTCATGGCGTTTATGGGGTACCTCTCCCGCTGCACCGCCAGCCTTCTTACGCTTGGTCTTCCCTTCGCTCATACATGCCCCCGTAGTTACGTCACGGGATGATGCCGGGAAAATGCTCTGCTGCGAATGCTCTTGTGCCTTGGAGCGCTTGAACATGCCCGAGCGACTGCACCAGGCGTCTGTTGGCATGCGGAATTGCGGTTATCTGCTACACCTCATGGTGTGAAGCTACTTGATGCTTGGCAAACAGGATTTGCAAACAGGATTTGTAACGGCGCTTGCCTCATTAACTGTTCATGCATACAGTATAGATAGCAGGTGCTCAACGTGATTGACCTTTTGGCAATTACCGAGGCCAAACCAGAAGAACTCGTATAAGCTCTGCCGCCCACAAACACTCGTTCGTCCATGCCCGACATATGTCGCCTTCGCGACAGGTAGGATCCAAATGAGCAAGCGCCATCCCAACCTGAGGCTCACGTCGCCTCGATGCACATTCTGCGGAGCCGTATGGCACCCGGCAGAAGGCATCGATGCAGTCGCGACGTATTGCCCGAATTGCGCGGATCAGCGTCGGGCCGCTGCCCAAGCTCATTTCCAACTCAAACCATTGAGCGCTCCCGACTTTGTCGATGGGTATCTGCTGCCCCGGCGTTTGCGCTCAGCTGGCTGAGATTTCCGGCTACCCGAAGAAGGCTTCCAGCTCCCGATCAACCTGCCTGCGCCCGACGACACCTGGCGATTGGCCAAGAGTCATAATGCGCCCCGCTTCCAGTGGCTGGCTCCATGCTTTCCACTCATGGCGCCTATCTGAGTGCAGAATCCATTCGACGACCTTTACGCGCTTGGGCGCGGCCAGCTCCCAACGCACCACATCCGCAGTCACTGAGGTCTCCCATGATGGATCGATCGGCAGCCCAGATATCGCGTTCAGAACCTCACCGGTAGTGGCATACCGGGCCGATGGATCATCCGAGAGCATTTTGCGGATGACTCGCCGCCACGGCTTAGGAATGTGCGGCAACCAACGCAAGTGTTCCACGAATCCACCTTCGTGCACGATCTCTCCCGGCGCCTCATTCTGGAAGACGTACCAGGTCTCGCCGTGCAGCAGTCGGAACAAGGTCATGCCCAACGCCCAAATGTCGGTTTTGACACTAGTTCCTGCACCCTGCCAAACCTCATACGCAATGTGATCGCGATACCCTGCTGCGGAGCCATAGCCAAGAAGCAAGTCATCGGTGACGAGCCCGAAGTCACCCAGCTTCGCCAGGCCGGCCTGATCGAGCAGAATGTTTCCCGGCTTGATATCCCGATGCAGCATCCCTTTTCCATGCAAGGCATCGAGACCAATCAACACATCAGTCGCCACTTTATGTACGCGGGCCAAGGTCATAGGGCCTTGCTCGTACAGGGCCTGCAGCGAACCACCAGGGCAGTACGCCATCGTGAATCGGATGCTGTTGTCGAACTCCTCGATGCCGTATACCTGCACCACGTTGCGATGAGAGGCGGTTGAAAGGTGTTTGGCTTCAGCCAAAAAACCCTGCTTGGTGGCCAGCCACTTTGCGTCGTCATGCTCGGGCTGCCGAGACACAACCTTGACCGCTACATCCCCATGGACGCCACACTTTCCCAGGAAGACTTCTCCGAAGTGGCCGTTGCCCAGCTTCCTGATGATTTCCAGTTCAGGTACGACGCTGCTCATGGTCGGTTCCTATGGGCGACGACCAGCATGGCTGCATCTCGGCTTCCTTTGCGCAGCTTCGCCCCGTCGAGTTGTTGCTCCCAGAAAGCGTCGTCCTTGAGAACCTCGTCCACCTTGCGCTTATAGGTTCTGCTCATCCAGCTCTTTTCGAGTATGCGAGTCGCACAAGCCGAAGCTGCTGCACACATGATCACGCCCCGCAGTTCAGCACCGTCCAGGATTCCGCTGCCACCACCGCCCTGAGGCAGAGCGCTGGCCTTGATAACGACCTGGGTTATGCCGTTCTGCTGGATGTACCCGGTGCAGCGATGGAACAGCGTTTCATAGGCCTTCGCGCGATCGCCCCCTGCAAGCTTCCAGGTCTCGTCCCTGTTCAGGATGAGCGGAGCATCCCGGTCGTCCGGGATCGTCGTATCAACCACCGTCACATCACTTGCAGTGATGACCAGCCCTACGCAGCGTGACGCCATATACTTTTCCTTGTGGAGGCAATTAAATATCACCCAATGGTATTACAGCGTTCCGCCTCGTCAATCGCCCGTTTTGCGGTCGAAAGCTTAGCTTTTGGGTGCAAAAGCCCACGCTTATGCTCGGATTAGCCGGTAATTGGGAGGTCGCGGTCGGTCGGTCGGTCGGTCGGGCTGCTGATCGGTCGGTCGGTCGGTCGGGCGGACGG
>NZ_JAFGYW010000118.1:0-571 GCF_017491595.1 Pseudomonas sp. 51_B | reverse complement strand
TCAAGGGCGTGTACAACCGTGCTGAGTACGCCGACGAGCGTCGCCGAATCACGGCGTTATGGGCCGATTTCGTCGACGCTCAAATCGACGAAGGTCGCAAGGTAGTTATTGGAAAGTTCGGCTCTGCTGCCTGAGCTTACGGGTAGGCCCACTGCGTACCGTTTGCGTTGTACCCGCATGGCATGACCCCCTTGCCGCACACCTCCCACCAGCAAAGCGGACTGGGCCTGCCATAGGGCGGCCGATTGATTTGGCTCCTTATTGTGTGCCCCCCTATGTTTGCCGTCAGTAGAGAAAAGACGCGGGTGTGAGCCCCCGCGTGTTTGCTCTAGGCGCAGGGTCCCCCGCTTTCCGGCCGCCCCGACACTTGCGGCCAGCGCAACAATGCCCGATCGAGGCGCATCTCGGACACCCCCCTCGAAAACACGCCTCTGATGCCCGTCAGATCCCGGAGCGCCGCGCCCCGTCTGGCTTCGCGGTCGATACAGTTGGTCGACGCCTGTCCGCTCAGTGCAAAACGAGTTGGAGATTTGGAGATAAACGTCTGAATCGGCCGCAAAGCCTTATGGGG
>NZ_JAFGYW010000117.1:0-572 GCF_017491595.1 Pseudomonas sp. 51_B | reverse complement strand
CTCCGTCAGCGATCCGGCGATGGGGTTCGGCGATCGGTTCTGAGCGGGGCGAGCCGCCGCGGTCGGTCGCGGCGGGACGATGTGGAGATGGAGGGGGCGAAAGAGGAGAACAAAGGCCTGACGCGCACGACAATGGTTGCTCACCTGCTCGCCCACTGCCATCGGCCGCGGCACGCCAAGCCTCGGGCGAGGTCGCTGTCTCGACATCGGTGCAGCCGGCGACGGCAGCAGCACATGGCGGCATGCCTGCATGATGGTCGTCATCGGAAAATCGACTGGTCCGCGCATAACACGGCGGCAGCGCCTCCTGCATCTCCTGCATCAAGACCGAGGCCTGATGTGCCATCCGAAAACCGCCGGTCCACGGTCGCCGCGCCAGCCCTGCTGTGAACGAACAGCTCGAGCCAGCCGACCATTCGCTGCCCTCGTCGTAGCCGTGCATCACGTAGGCGAACTCGTCGACGCTGCGCGCCACGGTGAAAGGGGGCGGGACGCTCAAAACGTTACTGGACACGGCGCAGGCCGACTATGGGGCGACCGATGCCGGCGCGCAAGGCCGGGGACAGAAGCTC
>NZ_JAFGYW010000116.1:0-572 GCF_017491595.1 Pseudomonas sp. 51_B | reverse complement strand
CCTCTGCCGTGTTCAGCTCCCTCTACCCGCTTGCCCGCGCGTCCCTCTTCAAGATGGATGCGGAGGACGCCCATCATCTGACCCTGCGCATGCTCGGCGCCGCGGGCCGCACGGGCCTCGCGTGCGCGCTGTCGCCCCGCGTGCCCGACGCGCCGCGCACCGTGATGGGGCTCTCGTTCCGCAATCCGGTCGGGCTCGCGGCCGGCCTCGACAAGGACGGCGCGGCGATCGACGGCTTCGCCGCGCTCGGCTTCGGCTTCCGCTGCGGCTTCCTCGGACTTCTGCACCTCGAGATCATCCAGGAGCGGCTGTCGCGCGAGTTCGACCTCAACCTGATCGCGACCGCGCCGAGCGTCATCTACAAGATGAAGCTCACCGACGGCACCGAGCTCGAGATCCACAATCCCGTCGACATGCCTGACGTGGTCAAGATCGAGGAGATCCAGGAGCCCTGGATCGAGGCGACGATCATGACGCCGGACGAATATCTCGGCAGCGTGTTGAAGCTGTGCCAGGACCGCCGCGGCTCGCAGAAGGAGCTCACTTATGTCGGCTCCCGCGCGATGGTGAAA
>NZ_JAFGYW010000115.1:0-573 GCF_017491595.1 Pseudomonas sp. 51_B | reverse complement strand
AAACAACACGAACCCGAGATGATTGTGGCTGCTCACGAAACCGGGCGCGACGATTTTCCCGGCCGCGTCAAGAATACGATCGGGTGCGGGGTGCCGTGTCGCCACGGCCGCAGTGTCTCCCACATCCGCAATGCAGTTGCCGTCCACGAGCACGGCTCCGTCGGTTATAACCGTACCCGCATCGTCTCCACATACGACGATACCGCCCGTGATTAAGGTGGTTGCCCCCAATTTGCCTCTCCAATGAGAATTGCGCGCGTGCCGCGCATTCAAACCTGGTAACCCAGCCTCTCGGCGAGGTATCGAGATGCAGGTCCCAGCCTGATGACGCGGGGCGCCTGCTTCCATCTGTCGACGAAGTCCGGGTCGATCCGGTCGTGCTCGAAGAAATTCGGCGCTGTCACGTTAGCGGAGTATGTTCACAAGGGGCGGGGGCGCGACCTGCATGTTTCATGCGGCAGACGGATTCTGGGTGACCTCGGTAAATTCACGCCACGTCGAGAAGCGTACGGCGAGGTGTTTGCGATAAAGCGAAGCACGCAGCAGATGCCGCTTCAGGGCGAAGTGCTGGCG
>NZ_JAFGYW010000114.1:0-574 GCF_017491595.1 Pseudomonas sp. 51_B | reverse complement strand
CATGAAAAGTATTGGCCAGCCGCCACGGTGCGATCCAGGTACTGCCGGAACTCAGGTGTTGATCATTCTGCGGTCTGGCCCAGACATGCGCGTTCATGTTGTACAGGCGATCGAAGGCTTCATTGCGGGTCTTGCCGCCGATTTCGAAGATATCGATTTCCGTGGCATTGTCCGTCAGCCCGGTCCACGCCAGCCAGAACGCACTGGAACCGGCGGAATTCATCGGTTTCGCCCGGGCTTCGTAATAGCCGTACATCCCCCGTTCGTTGGTTCGCACCATCGCCGAGCTGTAATCCTTGTAGCCCAGGGCGACGTATTTCTCCGGGAGGGTCTGTTTGCGGAAAGTGATGTTCAGATTGCCGTTGCCGAGCTTGGCGTTCTCCGGCAAAAACAGCGCCGGTTTGCGCCCGAGGGAATCGGTGCCGGTGGCGTTGTTGACGTGCCAGCGTTCGGCATCGAGCGCGCTGCCGTTGAATTCGTCGGACAGCCGCGTATCGCGTTTCCAACCGCCGGCATTGGCTTGGTCCGATAACGGCAGGTCGGGCGTAACGTGCGTCGGGGTCGGGCCTAGCGG
>NZ_JAFGYW010000113.1:0-576 GCF_017491595.1 Pseudomonas sp. 51_B | reverse complement strand
ACATACCGCTACGTCGGGCCGCCGCCGCTCGATTGCCCGATGCTGGTGTTGCACGGCTCGAACGACGGCCTCGTCAGCGACGCCGGTTTGTCCGGCTGGCTCGCCGAGACGATCGGGGCCGTGCGCTATGTCGGCTTTTCCGGCGGCCATTTCTTTATGCACGGCGAGGAAGCAGGTGTGCTCGCCGAGGTTCGCCGCGAGCTCGAGCGCGTGCTCGCGCGCGCCGCGCAGGACGAGCCGAACGGCATGCGCGAGCCGGCGGCGCGCATGAGTCATTTGACGGAGGAGAGCGGAACATGAAGAGCAAGTCATCGCGCACGCGGGTGGCGATCCTGGGCTCGGGCAGCATCGGGCTCGATCTGATGTTCAAAGTCAAGGCATCCGAGCAATTCGATCTGAAGTTCGTCGTCGGACGCAATGCGAACAGCGACGGGCTGCGGCTCGCGCGCAGTTGCAACGTGGAGACATCGAGCGACGGTCTCGATTTTCTGAAGGCGCACGAGGATGCGTACGACCTCGTGTTCGACGCGACATCGGCCGCCGCGCACAAGGTCAACAACCGCTTCTTCTCCGACG
>NZ_JAFGYW010000112.1:0-576 GCF_017491595.1 Pseudomonas sp. 51_B | reverse complement strand
GATAAGGCGTCTGCGCAAACCACTCGCGATCAACATGAGCGAACTGTCGGACGAAGGGCAGCAGGGCGATGTCGGCGAGACTGAGCCGGTCACCCAGCAAATAGTCGTGGTCTGCGAGCGTCAGATCCAGATAGTGGGCGATCATCTCGCACTGCATGCGATAGACCTCCATCGGTTGCTCTGGATAACGCTCAGCGTATTTGTAGTGGTTCAACGAAGTCTTGAATCGTTGATCGTTCGTCTCGATCAGCATGTCCATGATGACGTCTGCTCCCGGATCATCCTTGTACAACCAATCATCCGGATCATTCTGCGCCAAAGCCCAGCGCATGATCTGCAGACTCTCATCGATCACCACGCCATCGGCATTCAGCACCGGCACGGTGCCCTTGGGTGAGAGCGCGAGCATTTCCGCCGGCTTGTTCTTGAGGCTGACCTCAACGATCTCCACCGGCACGCCCGCATAACGCAGGACCAGTCGCGCACGCATGGCGTAAGGGCAGCGGCGGAAGGAATACAGCGTGTTCATTTCACCTCCAGCGTGCTCAAACCATTGCCCTGGCGCCGCACCTGAAT
>NZ_JAFGYW010000111.1:0-579 GCF_017491595.1 Pseudomonas sp. 51_B | reverse complement strand
CCAAAACTTAATCGCGAGAGCATGATTGCTGCAGTTCGCGCGCATCCCGAAAAGTTTGTCGAATTGATGCTCCAACGGGAGTTGCTTGAGGCAGCAGCGCATGACTCAGAACAGACTTTTGTGACAGGCGGATTCGGGCCCGGCGTCTATCTGGGAAGCCTGCCGAAAGCGGATGCACGCAGACTATATCTCGCAGAAGCGAAGTTTAGGATTCGTTCAAACTATCAGCAGATTGTTTGTGATTTCATTGCAAAGGCTTTTACGCGAAAGAAAGCTTCAAAGGGCAACACCTCCGCCGAAACACTCGTTGCCGAAGCCGGAAATGGCTTTCTCTTTGGTGTTACACGCATTGTCCCGTCTCAGTTTTTTGAAGAAGATGCCCGGAAATACCCAATGACGGGCATAAGTCTGGACTCGGGGAAATTCCGTCAGACGCGACTGTACTACCTGAACATCCTGACGGAGTTTGCGCTGAGCCTCTTTGACCGGGCATCCGTCCGTGCGAGCGCGGAGACGTTTGTCGCTACCCATTGCGTCGACGACGGATATATTCCGCTCGAGCCACTTGCGGAGTTGAAG
>NZ_JAFGYW010000110.1:0-588 GCF_017491595.1 Pseudomonas sp. 51_B | reverse complement strand
CCGCTGGCAGCATCGTCGACAATGGCAGCTGGCGCTTCGTCAATGACGTGCCGACCGGCATCTACACCATTCCGGAGATCAGCTCGATCGGCAAGAACGAGCAGGAGCTGACCCAGGCGAAAGTGCCGTACGAAGTCGGCAAGGCCTTCTTCAAGAGCATGGCTCGGGCGCAGATTGCCGGCGAGCCGCAGGGCATGCTGAAGATCCTCTTCCACCGCGAAACGCTGGAAGTGCTCGGCGTGCACTGCTTCGGTTATCAGGCGTCGGAGATCGTGCACATCGGTCAGGCGATCATGAACCAGCCGGGTGAGCTGAATACGCTGAAGTATTTCGTCAACACCACGTTCAACTACCCGACCATGGCGGAAGCCTATCGGGTAGCGGCGTACGACGGCCTCAACCGGCTTTTTTGACGGGCTCCGGCCGGTGGCCTGAGCCGGCCGGGGAGACCGATTTCAGCAATTCTCAAGGGTGGCAGTGGCCAAACCGGGAAAGTCTGTAATCAGGCTGTCAACGCCGAAGTCGGCGAGTCTGCGCATCAGCGCAGGCTCGTTGACGGTCCACACCGACACATGCAGGCCCTGACGC
>NZ_JAFGYW010000010.1:0-155013 GCF_017491595.1 Pseudomonas sp. 51_B | reverse complement strand
CAGCGTGTCTTCGAGCAACGCCGGCAGCCTTAGATTCTGCGCGAGCACCCGGCGTAAGGTGCTTTGCTCGGTGGCGCTGATATCGAGGATGCGTTGCAGTGTCGTTTCATCGAAATGCGCACTCAAATGGCCAAGGCGGCGCAGCAACCTGCTGCCTGCCCAGTGCCGTGGTTGGTCACCGGGCAGCAGCCAGGCACCGCTGCCGTTGTGGGCCAGCAGCGGTGAGTAGCGATGAGGTGCCGTGGGGTGCCGCAGACGGTATTGGTCCGTGGCGGGCGTTCGCTCTACCTGGTATTGCTGGCCTTCGATCACCAGCCACTGTTTGCCCTGGTGCATACGCAGGCCACGTTCGTCCGTTTCGAGGCCTGCCGGTAGCGGTTGGTCGCTGTGATAAGGCCGCAGGTCGGATTTCCACAGGCGTATCCGGCCGTCGGGCATCTCAACGTCTTGCAGTTCTTCGATGAACGACGGTGTTTCCACTGCGAGGCGCTCAGGGTACGGGTCTTCACTAGGCTCGCCCTTCGCGCCTTTCAACGCCTTGTGCGCCGCAGCGACGGCGGCCATGAGTGCGACGTTTTCGATCACGTCGACCAAGTAATTGAACGCGGTGTCGCGTTCGTCGTTGTGCCAGGCCTCGATGCCGTCATACACCTCGAAGGCCAATTGGGTCACGCACACTGCCAGCATCAACTGACCAAGGCCGGGCACGAAGAAACCGGCAATATTCAAGCCGGTCAATGCCCGCCCGAAAATCAGCTCGCGGTGCATCTGGGCGCTGCGGCGGTCGACGATTTCGGTGGGGATGGCATGGTACAGCGCGTCTCGTTCGTGGCGCTCTACCTTCTGCAGCGCCATCATGCCCTGGAACGCGTGGGTGAAGGGGCGCATGACCGGGTTCAGGCTGGCCTGGGTGTCCGGCAGGCGCTCGAGCAGGCCCCGGCTGCTCCATTGAATGGGGGTCAGGCGATCGGCCAGGCGGCTTTGCACAGCGGCTTTGTCCCGGTCGGGGATATGCGCGTCCAGATAGGCGATGTTGGCCCGAAGCCGGTCGCTCAGCTCGTTTTCCAGTGCGCCGATAGAGGGGAATGCCTTGAGCGGGGTCTGTTCATCCTGGGCCACATAGAGGGCGTGAGTCAGTTGCCCGTTGCCTTGCCAGGTGATCAGAATGACGCCGGTCAGTTCGGCCTCCCATAGGCTAAGGGTGCTGAAGGTGAGTGGCGCATCTGCAGCCGGGGCCTGATCCACTGGCGTTGCAAGTGCTGCGTCGTAGAAGCCTTGGTCAATATCGCCTTTGAGCCGGGCGAAGTGCAGCGATTGGCGCCACGCCGAGACTTCGGCCTTGCCCAAGGTCTGATAGACCTCGAGCGCGACTTCGTCGGCGCTGCGCTCGGCAGTGGCAGCAGGGTAGTAGATGGCATGCACCAGTGCGTGGTAACCGCCACCGATGTCCAGGTTGCGGCAAAGCTCAGCAAAGGCTTCGGCGCTTATGTCCAGAGCGTTGGTGATGGGTACGGTGCCCATGAACCTGCGGTGGTCGACGATGACCGACCTTTTCAGCAGCGCTTTGGGGGCGTCCATGCCATGCTCGCCTGCAGCCTGGGCGTCGAAGTTGTGCATGGCGCATTGCAGCAGCGAGCGAGTTGCCCGATTCACTGCCTGACGGCCGTCGATGGCATTGCTTGTGTCGATCAGGCGCGCATCGATCAGGTAGGTGTGGTCGACATCGATGGGCTGCGCAGGCTCGAACCTTGCGTTGAGGGCGTCGCTCAGTGCGGCTCGAGCGTAGCTTTGCAGGTCAGGCAGGTGGGCGAACAGTTTTTGCACATCGGCCTGGTGCTCGCGGTGGCGAGCATGTTCTTCGGCCCAGGCTCTGGCGACATCGGGCTGGCGCGCGATTGCATCGGCCAGCCAGGCAGGCGCCTGCTGCCAGTTTCGCAGTTGACGGTGCAATGCAGGCGGGCTGCGTTTGAGCCACGCAGGGATGGTGTTTGCAAGGGTGGTGTAATGCACGTTCGGTGGGGTTGGCATGCGAGCTCCAGTGCGTGATCAAAGCAAAGGACGTTGCCTGCCCAGCCAGATGAGTGAGTGGTAGATATGTGCGTTGCACTGCGGCTGACCATGGCGCTTCGTTCCCCGTAAAATCGGAATGCGAAGAACCTGCTCTGACGCATGCTCAAAGTGCAATTCAGGTTTATGATGGCCCACGGCTGAACCAATCCTCACACGGAGTGCGCAATGCAGACCCTGTACCCGCAGATCAAACCCTACGCCCGGCACGATCTGGCCGTGGAAGCGCCGCATGTGTTGTATGTCGACGAAAGCGGCTCGCCCGAAGGTCTGCCGGTGGTGTTCATCCACGGTGGCCCCGGTGCCGGGTGCGATGCCCAGAGCCGCTGCTACTTCGACCCTAACCTGTATCGCATCATCACCTTCGATCAACGCGGCTGTGGGCGCTCCACCCCGCATGCGAGCCTTGAAAACAACACCACCTGGCACCTGGTCGAGGACCTTGAGCGCATTCGCCAGCACCTTGGGATCGACAAATGGGTGCTGTTCGGCGGTTCGTGGGGCTCGACCCTGGCCCTGGCCTATGCTCAGACCCATCCCGAGCGCGTGCATGGCCTGATCCTGCGCGGCATCTTTCTGTGCCGCCCGCAGGAAATCGAATGGTTCTACCAGGCCGGCGCCAGCCGCCTGTTCCCTGACTACTGGCAGGACTACATCGCGCCGATTCCGGCAGAAGAACGTGGCGACCTGGTCAAGGCCTTCCACAAGCGTTTGACTGGCAATGACCAGATTGCCCAGATGCATGCAGCCAAAGCCTGGTCCACATGGGAGGGGCGCACCGCAACGCTGCGGCCCAACCCGCTGGTGGTGGATCGTTTTTCCGAGCCGCAGCGTGCGTTGTCGATCGCCCGCATCGAATGCCACTACTTCATGAACAATGCCTTCCTGGAGCCGGATCAGCTGATTCGTGACATGCCCAAGATCGCTCACCTACCGGCGGTGATCGTGCACGGCCGCTATGACGTCATCTGTCCGCTGGACAACGCCTGGGCGCTGCATCAGGCCTGGCCGAACAGTGAATTGAAGGTGATTCGCGACGCAGGTCACGCCGCCTCCGAGCCGGGTATCACCGATGCTTTGGTGCGTGCCGCCGACCAAATGGCCCGCCGCCTGCTCGACCTGCCCCTGGAAGAAGCATGAGGGGCTTGCTGCAGCGCGTGCGTGGCGCCAGGGTGGAGGTGGGCGGGGAAATCGTCGGCGCCATCGACCAGGGCTTGCTGGTTCTGGTCGCCGTAGAGCCTGAAGATACCCGCGAACATGCCGATAAGCTGTTGCACAAGCTGCTCAACTACCGGGTATTCAGTGACGAGCAGGGCAAGATGAACCTGTCGCTCAAGGATGTCGGGGGCGGTTTGCTGCTGGTATCGCAGTTCACCTTGGCGGCCGATACCCGCAGCGGCATGCGCCCCAGCTTTTCAACTGCGGCGCCACCGGCGCTCGGAGCGCAATTGTTCGACTATCTTTTGAGCAAGGCCCGCGACCAGCATGCCAATGTGGCCAGTGGGCGTTTTGGTGCAGACATGCAGGTGCACCTGGTCAATGATGGCCCTGTGACATTCTTGTTACAAATATGAGGTCGAAAAACCCCTTGTTTGGAAGAAAACAAGGGGTTTCGTACGATAAATAGTTGATCCAGCCTGATGCGTTGTAACGCGACCTGCTGGATAATCGCGCGCTGCGTGAGCCTGCGTTCGCAGGTTCGTTTCACTCTGACTCGAGCGTTGTCTGGACCTGTTTGGGGAATCATTAGGCCCTGATGGGGTCCGAACAGTGCTCGCCAACCCGGCATTTGTCGCTGGCCGTTGGTTTCATGATCTGTTTTCGGCGAGGGTTGCTCGTGATTGTTAGTCCCCATAAAGCATCAAGAATCCCCGGCACTGGGTTGCGCAAGGCCCTGATGGCCAGTGTGGCACTGGTCGGCCTGATGAGCGCGGGCCAGCTGTGGGCATTCAATCTTGACGATGTTGCAGCCAAGGCAAAGGATCTGGCCGGCCAGAAATACGAAGCACCGAAAAGCAATTTACCTGCCGTGTTCCGCGACATGAAGTTTGCGGATTACCAGAAAATCCACTTCCTGCGCGAAAAAGCCGAGTGGGCCAACGACAAGACTCCATTCAAGCTGTCGTTCTATCACCAGGGCATGCATTTCGACACGCCGGTGAAGATCAACGAGATCACCGCGACCAAGGTCGAGGAAATCAAGTACGACTCCAGCCGCTTCGAGTTCGGTGACGTGCCGCACGACCCCGACACCGTGAAGAACCTCGGCTACGCCGGCTTCCGGGTGCTGTACCCGATCAACAAGGCCGACAAGCAGGACGAGATCATGACCCTGCTGGGGGCCAGTTACTTCCGCGTGGTCGGCAAGGGCCAGGTGTATGGCCTGTCGGCCCGTGGCCTGGCAATCGACACCGCGCTGCCGTCGGGCGAAGAGTTCCCGCGCTTCACCGAATTCTGGGTGGAAAAGCCCAAACCGGCCGACAAGCACCTGGTGATCTACGCGCTGCTGGACTCGCCGCGCTCCACTGGGGCCTACAAACTGATTCTGCGCCCAGGCACCGATACCGTGGTCGACGTACAGTCGCGGGTGTTCCTGCGTGACCAGGTCAGCCGCCTGGGTGTCGCGCCGCTGACCAGCATGTACCTGTTCGGCCCCAACCAGCCGTCCAAGGTGCTGAATTACCGCCCTGCGCTGCACGACTCCGAAGGCCTGTCGATCCATGCCGGCAATGGCGAGTGGATCTGGCGCCCGCTGAACAACCCGAAACACCTGGCCGTGAGCAATTTCAGCGTCGAGAACCCGCGTGGTTTCGGCCTGATGCAGCGTCAGCGCGCCTTCAGCGCCTACGAAGACCTCGACGACAACTACCAGAAGCGCCCAAGCGCCTGGATCGAGCCGAAGGGCGATTGGGGCAAAGGTACCGTCGACCTGGTCGAAATCCCGACAGCCGACGAGACCAACGACAACATCGTTGCTTTCTGGAGCCCGGAGAAGTTGCCTGAACCAGGCAAGCCGTTCGAGTACGCCTACCGCCTGCACTGGACGCTCGACGAGCCGCAGTTCCAGGCCCCTGAGCTGGGCTGGGTCAAGCAGACCCTGCGCTCGACCGGTGACGTCAAGCAGTCCAACCTGATCCGCCAGCCAGACGGCAGCGTCGCCTTCCTGGTCGACTTTGCTGGCCCGGCCCTTGCTGCCCTGCCAGAAGACGCCCCGGTGCGCAGCCAGATCAGCGTCGGTGACAACGCCGAGGTGGTAGAGAACAACCTGCGCTACAACCCGGAGACCAAAGGCTGGCGCCTGACCCTGCGTTTGAAGGTCAAAGAAGCCAACAAGTCCACGGAAATGCGCGCTGCCTTGGTACGCGACGTGCCGGTCGAAGCAGCCACGCCTGCTGCTGAAACCAAAACGGAGAAGGCTGTGGCCAAGCACGGCAAGCACGAGAAGGCTGCCAAGGCGGAGCCAGCCAAGGCTGAACAACCTGCCGCCGATGCGGCATCCACCAACGGGACCCCGGCCACCACCGAGAAAGTGCTGACCGAGACCTGGAGCTATCAGTTGCCTGCCGATGAGTAACTCAAGCGCAAGGCCGGAATCGCTTGGCGAATACCTGGCCCACCTCCCTCTGAGCGATGAGCAGCGTGCGGAACTCGCCAGCTGCACCTCGTTCAGCGAGCTGCATCAACGCCTGGCGGCCACCCCGGCCGCCAACGGCACCGAGGCCGTGCAGGCCTCGGTTGGCCCGCGCCTGACCGTGGGCAGCGCCGCCGAACTTGAAGACGCAGAAATGCTCGGCGTCGACGGCAGCGGCCGGCTGTGCCTGAAGATCGCCCCGCCGATCAAGCGCACCAAGGTCGTGCCTGAGCCATGGCGTACCAACCTGTTGATCCGCATGTGGCGGCGCATGACCGGCCGCCCCAATGCCCCGCAGCCCCCCAAGCGCGAGCTGCCGGCAGCGCGCTGGCGCACGGTCGGTTCGATCCGCCGCTACATCCTGCTGACCCTCATGATTGGCCAGACCATCGTTGCCGGCTTCTATATGAAGGGCATCCTGCCATATCAGGGCTGGTCGTTCGTCGACCTGGACGAAATCGTCAATCAGCCGCTGTGGGACACCGTGGTGCAGGTTTGGCCGTATGCCCTGCAAACGTCCATTCTGGTGCTGTTCGGTATCCTCTTCTGCTGGGTTTCTGCAGGTTTCTGGACCGCGCTGATGGGCTTTCTCGAGCTGCTCACCGGGCGCGACAAGTACAAGATCTCCGGCAGCAGTGCAGGCAACGAGCCCATTGCTCCCGAAGCGCGTACCGCGCTGGTGATGCCAATCTGCAACGAAGACGTGCCGCGGGTGTTCGCAGGGTTGCGGGCGACTTTCGAATCGGTGGCTGCCAGCGGCAACCTCGATCGCTTCGATTTCTTCGTGCTCAGCGACACCAACGACACCGACATTGCCGTGGCCGAGCAACAGGCCTGGCTGGACGTGTGCCGCGAAACCAAGGGCTTTGGCCGCATCTTCTATCGCCGCCGCCGCCGCCGTGTGAAGCGCAAGAGCGGTAACCTCGACGACTTCTGCCGTCGCTGGGGTGGCGAGTACAAGTACATGGTGGTGTTGGACGCCGACAGCGTCATGAGCGGTGAATGCCTGAGCAGCCTGGTGCGCCTGATGGAGGCTAACCCGGATGCGGGCATCATCCAGACCGGGCCGAAAGCTTCGGGCATGGACACTCTCTATGCGCGCATGCAGCAGTTCGCCACCCGTGTGTACGGCCCGCTTTTCACTGCCGGCCTGCACTTCTGGCAGCTGGGTGAGTCGCACTACTGGGGCCACAACGCGATCATCCGCATGAAGCCGTTCATCGAGCACTGCGCGCTGGCGCCGTTGCCTGGCAAGGGGGCGTTCGCCGGGGCCATTCTGTCCCACGACTTCGTCGAAGCAGCGTTGATGCGCCGTGCCGGCTGGGGTGTGTGGATCGCCTATGACCTGCCGGGCAGTTACGAAGAACTGCCGCCCAACCTGCTCGACGAGCTCAAGCGCGACCGCCGCTGGTGCCACGGTAACCTGATGAACTTCCGCCTGTTCCTGGTCAAAGGCATGCACCCGGTGCACCGTGCGGTGTTCCTCACTGGGGTCATGTCGTACCTGTCGGCGCCGTTGTGGTTCTTGTTCCTGGTACTGTCCACTGCGCTGCTGGCGACCAATACGCTGATGGAGCCGCAATACTTCATCGAGCCGTACCAGCTTTACCCGCTGTGGCCGCAGTGGCACCCGGAGAAGGCCGTGGCGCTGTTCTCCACCACCATCGTGCTGCTGTTCTTGCCCAAGCTATTGAGTGTGATCCTGATCTGGGCCAAGGGCGCGGTCGAGTTTGGCGGGCGCATCAAGGTCACCCTGTCGATGCTGATGGAGATGTTGTTCTCCATGCTGCTGGCGCCGGTTCGGATGATCTTCCACACCCGCTTCGTGCTGGCCGCGTTCCTTGGCTGGGCTGCGACGTGGAATTCGCCGCAGCGTGACGATGACTCCACACCGTGGAGCGAAGCGGTGCGTCGCCATGGCCCGCAGACCCTTCTGGGTATCGCCTGGGCTGGGCTGGTGGCGTGGCTTAACCCAAGCTTCCTGTGGTGGCTGGCGCCGATCGTCGGTTCGCTGGTGCTGTCGATCCCGGTGTCGGTGATCTCCAGTCGCACCCGCCTGGGCCTTGCAGCCAAGGACGAGAAGTTGTTCCTCATTCCAGAGGAGTACGCAACTCCCCAGGAGCTGTTGGCGACCGACCGCTACACCCACGAAAACCGCTGGCATGCGCTGCATGACGGCTTCGTGCGCGCAGTGGTTGACCCGCGGCAGAATGCCCTGGCCTGTGCCATGGCTACCGCCCGCCACGGCCATGCCGCGCCGATCGAGGCGCTGCGCGCCGAGCGCGTGGCCAAGGCGCTGGAAGTGGGGCCCAAGGCACTGGACCTCAATACCCGCCTGGCGCTGCTCAGCGACCCGGTAGCCTTGAGCCGCCTGCACGAACAGGTGTGGGCGCAGCACAATGCGGCGTGGATCGATGTGTGGCGTGCTTCGATCAACAACGACCCGCATTCACCGCTGCTGCCACTGCATCCGGAGCAAGAGGGCCAGCCGACCCTGGCCGGCGCCTGACGGAGCCTATTCGCGGGTGAACCTGCCCCACGGTCACTGCGCCGCCTCACGGTCGGCGCGGTACTTGTGGGAGTAGGTTCACCCGCGAAGCTTTTCACCACCCAGGCCGATTTTGGCCAACAAAGTCCCCGCCGGCTCTAGGTCCCAGGCCCGCCATGCGTTAGCATCCGTCTCCGATAATGCGCATCGGCCAGTACGGCCGTGCCAAGACAATAAGATTCGCTTCTTTACTTGTTAGGGGACTTGGTGATGATCAAGCAATACCTTTCGCGACTGTTGGTCGGTGTCACCGCCCTGGTCGCCGTAACGGCAGCCCAGGCCGGCGCTATCGACGATGCAGTCAAGCGCGGCACCTTGCGGGTGGGCATGGACCCAACCTACATGCCGTTCCAGATGACCAACAAACGCGGCGATATCATCGGCTTCGAGGTCGATATCCTCAAAGCCATGGCCAAGTCCATGGGCGTGAAGTTCGAGGCGGTTTCCACGGCCTATGACGGCATCATCCCGGCGCTGCTGACCGACAAGTTCGACATCATTGGCAGCGGCATGACCCTCACCCAGGAACGCAACCTGCGCCTGAACTTCAGCGAGCCCTTCATCGTGGTTGGCCAGACCCTGCTGATCCGCAAGGAGCTGGCTGGCGAGATCAAGTCATACAAAGACTTGAACAACGAGAAGTACCGCCTGACTTCCAAGCTGGGCACGACCGGCGAAATGGTGTCCAAGAAGCTGATCGGCAAGGCCAAGTACCACGGCTACGACAACGAGCAGGAAGCGGTGATGGACGTGGTCAACGGCAAGGCTGACGCTTTCGTCTACGACGCACCCTACAACGTGGTGGCGATCGAGAAGGTCGGCGCTGGCAAGCTGCAGTTCCTCGACGAGCCCTTCACGTACGAGCCACTGGCCTTCGGCCTGAAGAAAGGCGACTACGACAGCATCAACTTCATCAACAACTTCCTGCACCAGATCAAGCATGACGGGACCTACGATCGTATTCACGACAAGTGGTTCAAGAACAAGGACTGGCTGAAGGAAATGGAATAAGGCTCAGGCCACAAGCCTAGCTTTTGCCCCCGACGCGCAGGTAAACCCTGCGCGTTCGCATTTACGGAAGTACCCCACGTGATCAAACACAAGAAAGCCCAGTGGCCCTGGCACGGGTTGACCGCCCTGCTCCTGTTGGGCCTGGCGTTCAGCCTGTACATGGCGACCTCGATGATTTCCTACGAGTGGCGCTGGAACCGCGTGCCGCAGTATTTCGCCTACAAGGCAGAAGAAGTTCAGCGGGCCGGCGGCAACGGCAGCGTGCAGGAAATCGTCGTTTCCGGTGACACCGCACGTGTCACGCTCAAGGACGAGAACGGTGACGAGCAAGTGCTCGACGTGGCCAAGGACAGCCTGTTACTGAGCCGTGGCGACGATGTCGCCGAAGGCGACCAGATCGGCGTTATCCGTCACTGGGCGGCGGGCCCGCTGGCCTGGGGCCTGTGGACAACATTGTGGCTTTCGGTGGTGTCCGGCGCTTTTGGCTTGCTGATCGGCCTGTTCGCCGGCTTGTGCCGTCTGTCGAACAATCCAACCCTGCGTGACCTGTCGACGGTTTATGTCGAGTTGGTGCGGGGTACTCCACTGCTGGTGCAGATTTTCATTTTCTACTTCTTCATCGGCACCGTGCTCAACCTGTCCCGGGAATTCGCGGGGGTGGCAGCCTTGGCGTTGTTCACCGGCGCCTATGTTGCAGAAATCGTTCGCGCCGGCGTGCAGTCGATCGCCAAAGGGCAGAATGAGGCTGCACGCTCGCTGGGCTTGAACGCAGGCCAGTCGATGCGCCACGTGATCCTGCCGCAGGCGTTCAAGCGCGTGCTGCCACCACTGGCGGGCCAGTTCATCAGCCTGGTCAAAGACACCTCGCTGGTATCGGTGATCGCTATCACCGAACTGACCAAGAGCGGCAGGGAGGCGATCACCACATCGTTCTCGACTTTCGAGATCTGGTTCTGCGTGGCAGGCCTGTACCTGCTGATCAACCTGCCGCTGTCGCACATCGCCAGCCGGCTCGAGCGGAGGCTTGCGCAAAGTGATTGAAGTCCGTGACCTGTTGAAAGTCTTCGACACCCGTGGCCAGGTAGTGCGGGCTGTGGATAACGTCACCACGCAAGTTGCCAAGGGCGAAGTCGTGGTCGTGCTTGGCCCATCGGGCTCGGGCAAGTCGACCTTCCTGCGTTGCCTCAATGGCCTGGAGCATTTCGATGAAGGCCATGTGGCCATCGACGGTCTGCAACTGGCAGACCCTAAGACCGACATCAATGCCTACCGCCGCGAAGTCGGCATGGTGTTCCAGCATTTCAACCTGTTCCCGCACATGACTGTGCTTGAGAATCTGTGCCTGGCGCAGAAGGTGGTACGCAAGCGCAACAAGGCCGAGCGTGAAGCCAAGGCCCGGGCATTGCTGGATAAGGTTGGCATCGCGCAGAAAGCCAACGAGTATCCCTCGCGCCTCTCCGGTGGCCAGCAGCAGCGGGTGGCGATTGCCCGCGCGCTGGCGATGGACCCGAAGGTGATGTTGTTCGACGAGCCGACTTCGGCGCTTGACCCGGAGATGGTGGGTGAGGTGCTGGACGTGATGAAAACCTTGGCCCAGGAAGGCATGACCATGGTCTGCGTCACCCACGAGATGGGCTTTGCCCGTGAAGTGGCCGACCGGGTGCTGTTCTTCGATCACGGCAAGCTGCTTGAAGATTCGGCCCCGGCGGCGTTCTTTGCCTCGCCCCAAGACCCCCGGGCGCAGGCTTTCCTGCGCCAGGTGCTGTAATTCGGGGCCCTTTGGCGGGTAAACCGGCTCCCACAAGTTAGCGCGCATCTCCAAGAATGTGCTGCCCTTGTGGGGGCGGGTCCACCCGCGATGTGGGCGGCTGTATCTCAAAGGTTGAATCGCCCCACCATCCCCCGCAACTGCTGCCCCAGCTGCTCCAGCTCACCACTGGAGGCTGCCGTCTGCTCACTGGCCGCACTGGTCTGGTCCGAGGCATCCCTCACGCTGATCACGCTACGGTTGATCTGTTCGGCCACGACGCTTTGCTGCTCGCTGGCCGTGGCAATCTGTTGGTTCATCCCCTGAATGCTCGACACGGTATCGGTGATCTGCGCCAGCGCCTGCCCAGCTCTGCGGCTGAGCTCCACGCTCTGCTCGGTCAGCTGTTTGCTGTCATCGAGCAGGCGGGTGACCTCGTCGGTGCCGCTGTGCAGGCTGTGGATCAGTTGTTCGATTTCTTCGGTGGATTGCTGGGTACGCTGCGCCAGCCCGCGCACCTCGTCGGCCACCACGGCAAAACCACGGCCCGCTTCGCCGGCCCTGGCAGCTTCGATGGCTGCGTTGAGTGCCAGCAGGTTGGTCTGTTCCGACACTGACTTGATCACCACCAGGATGCTGCCGATGCGCTGGCTCTCGCCGGCCAGATGCTGCATGGCGTTCAGGCACGCATCCATCTGCCGTGCCAACTGCTCGATCCGGCTAATGGCTTGAGCCACCACCTGATCGCCCAATTGCGCCTGCTGGTCTGCATTGGTGGCCGCGAACGAGGCGTGTTCAGCGTTTTGCGCCACTTCTTGCACCGTTGCGCTCATCTGGTTCATGGCGGTGGCCACTTGGTCGGTTTCTTCGCGCTGCTGGTTGATGCGCAGCTTGGTGTCCTCGCTGCTGGCGGCCAGCTGCGACGCCGCCTGGGACAGGTGGCCAACGCCATGGTCGATACCGCCGATCAGCTCACGCAGGCTCACGGTCATTTCGCGCATGCTGGCCTGCAATTGCCCCATCTCGTCGCGGCGCCGCACAGGCTCCAGCGTGCTTAGATCGCCTTTGGCGATTCGCGCGGCCAGCGTCAGCGTCTGGCGCAGCGGCTGGGTGATCTGCTGGGTGATCAGCCAGCCGGCGACGACGCCTACGACCAGGGCCAACAACGCCACGCTGGTGAGCAGCGAGCGAGCAGCCAATGCTTCCCTGTCACGCTGCTCCACTTTACGCTCGCTCAGCGAAAGGCTGATCCCCCGGACCTCGTCGCCCATCTTTTCCATTTCATTTTGCAGCTGTTCGACCTTAAGGGCCGTGACGCGATACTGGGCCAGACTGGTTCGGTATTTTTTCAGCTCGATGCCCGGCTGTTCGGTCAGCGTACGTGGCAGCCCGAGGGGCGCCAGGCCGGTGACGAGCTGAGCGAGGCTGGTGTCGGCGATGTTCAATGCGCTGTCACCGACCGTGGCGAAGTCTTCAAGCGGCGAGAAGGTGTAGGCGGGCACCAGACTCTGCTGGTTGGCGGTGTCCACCTGCTGGCTCAGGCTATCCATCAGGCCAAGCAGGTTGCCTTGGCTGTCTGCCGGCATCTTCAACAGGGCCTGGGTTTGCAGAGCATCGATGGCGTCGTTGAGTTTTTCTTCCTGGGCCTGCATGGCCGTGCGAAGCGCGTGGCGCTCATCGACGTTGCGCTGCAGTGCGGTGAAACTTTCGCGAAGTTGCTGCAGCAACGGCAGCTTATGGGTCAGCAACTCGCGTGACTCATCGACCTTGCTGCGTTGCTGCAAAGTGGTCACCGTGGCTTCCAGTTGCTGAAGAATGCCAGCGATCTTGGCTTTGCTGGTGTCGTCGGCGAGCACTCTGTAGGTAATGCGCTCGGCGCGCAGGTCTTTGACCAAGTCGTTGATGCGGCCAATTTCGCTCAGTTGTTCCGAGCGGGTGATGGCGCCGTCCAGCGCGCGCCAGCCGCTGATCGTGGTCGCCAGGGTGAGTGCCAGGACCACGGCGAAGCCCAGGGCGAGCTTGGCGCCGACACTGATGTTGCCGAGCCTGTAATTGAGGTAGCCGAACATGGCAGATCTCCGTCCAGATGAGGGGGTAGGGTGCTGGCGGAATGCTGGCATCCTATCCCTGCCCATCGGCGGAGAGCCCGTAGGACTTGACCTGAAAGTGCTGTAGGAAAATTCAGCTCACTTTGTGAGGCGTTAGAGCCGGAATCGCCCGACCAGCCCCTGCAAATGGGTGCCCAACCGTGCCAGTTCCACGCTCGAGCTGGCGGTTTCCTCGCTGGCTGCCGAAGTCTGGTCCGAGATATCACGCACGTTCATGACGCTACGGTTGATTTCTTCGGCTGTAGCGCTCTGCTGCTCGGCTGCCGTGGCAATCTGCTGGTTCATGGCCTGGATCGACGACACCGTGTGGGTGATGGTTTCCAGCGAACTACCGGCACGACGGGTCAGCTCGACGCTGCTGTCGGTCAACTGGCGGCTGGCGTCCATCACGCTGGCGACGCGCTGGGTGCCGCTTTGCAGCCCGGCGATCAGCTCTTCGATCTCCTCGGTGGACTGCTGGGTGCGCTGGGCGAGGCTGCGCACCTCGTCGGCCACTACCGCAAAGCCACGCCCGGCTTCACCGGCACGGGCCGCTTCGATGGCCGCGTTGAGCGCTAGCAGGTTGGTTTGTTGGGCCACCGACTTGATCACATCCAGCACGCTGCCGATTTTGTCGCTCTCGGCCTTGAGCTGGTTCATCGCCTCGCTGGAGTTGACCACTTCGCCGGCCAGGCGCTCGATCTGTGCCACTGCTTCGCTGACCACCCGGTCGCCTTCTCGCGCCTGCTGATCGGCCATGGCAGCGGCTTCGGAGGCCTGCTCGGCATTGCGAGCTACTTCGTGCACGGTGGCAGCCATTTCGTTCATCGCAGTGGCGACCTGGTCGGTTTCGACCTTCTGATTGCTGACCCCGGCGCTGGTCTGTTCGGTGACCGCCGACAGCTCTTCGGCAGCGCTGGCGATCTGTGTCACGCCATCGCCGATGCCGCCGATCAGTTCGCGCAGGCCTTGGGTCATGCGTTGCATGCTGGCCTGCAACTGGCCGAGTTCGTCGCGGCGAGTGGTGTCCAGGTCCTGGCGCAGGTCGCCATTGGCCACGCGCTCCGCAGCAGCGAGGGTCTGGCGCAGGGGGACGATGATCTGCCGAGTGATCGCCCAGGCGGCCAGCAGGCCCAGGACGATGGCCAGGGCGCTGGCGCCGCCGAGCATGATTTTGGCTTTGTGCGTACCGGCATCGCGGACCTCGGTCTGCGAGAGGGTCATGGCTTCACTGTTCTTCAGCAGGACCGAGCCTTGCTCAGTCATGCGCTCCAGGGCCTGCTCGCTGGCACCTTGAGCATCGCCGAACTGGGTCACCGCATCGCGGTAGGCGGCCAGGGCAGTGGCCGAATCGTCCAGGCTGGCGGCGTATTCGGCAGGCAACCTGGCAGGCAGAGCTTTGAGCTCGCTCAGTGCCTGGTCGATGGCCTTGAGCGCAGTCTGCTGATATTCGGCGTTGCCGCTGTAGGTGTAGCCACGCACTTGGAAGCGTGCCTGCTGCACCAGCGCACTGACCTCCACGGCTTGGCGATACTGGCCGATGTCGCCGCCCTGCAGCAGGCGCTGCTCGACCCGGTCGATCAGCCCGGCCGCCTTGTCGGCGCTGTCACCCAGCACCGCGCGAGCAGCTTCGCGGCGTTGGCCGGCTTGCTTGAGGTCGGTGAAGGCTTGCTGATACTGGGCAACGGCGGCCTGCTGTTGCTTGAGCCGCTGCTGGTCGATGGGTTGCTCGATTTGCCCGAGCATCATGTCGACCTGACGCTCGAGGATACCCAGTGCTTTTTCCATCTCACCGATGGCCGCCTCGTTGCGGTCGCGCTGGTAGTGCTGGCGAGCGATGCGCAGATCCTGGGTGTATTGGTGAATCACCGAAATGTTGCCCAGCTTGTCACCCCTTGCGGTGACGCTGTCCAGCCCTTGCCAGCCGGTGAAGGTGATGGCCAAGGTCAGCAGCAACACCAGGCCAAAGCCCAGCCCCAGCTTGCGATTGACGCTTATATTTCCCAGCGATTGGGAAAACCATTGGTACATGTTCGACTCCCCGGCAGCGTGGCAGTATTTTTGTGGTATTGCCCACACCATCGGCTTGCGCTGGGGAAACTTTACAGCTCAAAGCTGACCCGCTCGTCAGAAGATCCTCGAGAGCAAGGCTGTTACAGCGGTTTCCACACGCAAGATGCGCTCACCCAGTTGCACGGGGGCCAGGCCCGCGTTGCCGAGCAAGTCCACTTCATACGGAATCCAACCTCCCTCCGGCCCAATCGCCAGGGTCACAGGCCCCTCGACGGCGCGCGGGCAGGCGGGGTAGGGGCCAGGGTGGCCGACCAGCCCGAGTGTGCCTTGGGCGATGGCCGGCAGGCGATCTTCGACGAACGGTTTGAAGCGCTTTTCGATGATGACCTGGGGCAGTACCGTGTCGCGGGCCTGTTCCAACCCAAGGATCAGGTTTTCACGAATGCTTTCGGGGCTGAGGAAAGGGGTTTGCCAGAAGCTCTTCTCGACCTTGTAGCTGTTGACCAGGATCAAACGCGGCACGCCCAGGGTGGCGACGGTCTGGAACAACCGGCGAAGCATCTTGGGCCGTGGTACGGCCAACACCAGGGTCAATGGCAACTTGGCCGGTGGTTGTCGATCGAAAGCGACTTGCAGCTCGGCTTCGTGCCGTTCCAGGCGCAGCACCATCGCCGTGCCCATCAACCCATCGATGCGCCCGACGCGAAGTGTGTCGCCTACGGCGACACGGTGGATGTCTTGCATATGGGTGAAGCGCCGATCAGCCAGAACGACGCGGTCGGCCGCGACGAAGTCGGCCTCTTCGAGGAGTAACAGGTTCACGGCTGGGTCGCTGGCGGCTGGTCGTTAGGGTCGTTGGTGGCGTTGTCTTCGGCTTCGCTGCGTTTGCGGATCAGGCTGCCGCATAGCACGCCGATCTCGAACAGCAGCCACATTGGCACCGCAAGCAGGGTCTGCGAGAAGATGTCGGGCGGGGTGAGGATCATGCCGACCACGAAGCAGCCGATGATCACGTAAGGGCGGATCTTCTTCAGATACTTCACGTCAACCACGCCGATCCACACCAGCAGTACCACAGCCACCGGAATTTCGAACGCTACGCCGAAGGCGAAGAACAGCGTCATCACGAAGTCGAGGTAGTTGGCGATGTCGGTCATCATCGCGACGCCCGCAGGAGTGGCGGCGGCGAAGAACTTGAACATCAATGGGAACACTAGGAAATAGGCGAACGCCATGCCTGCGTAGAACAGCAGGATGCTGGACACCAGCAATGGAATGGCGATGCGCTTTTCATGGCGGTACAGCCCTGGCGCGATAAAGCCCCAGATCTGCTGGAGAATGAACGGGATCGCCAGGAACAGCGAGACGATCATGGTCAGTTTGAACGGCGTCAGGAACGGCGAAGCCACGTCGGTGGCGATCATCGTGGCGTTGGCCGGCAAATGCTCGCGCAGGGGTGCCGACACCAGGGTGTAGATCTGCTGGGCAAAGGAGAACAGCCCCGCGAAGATCAGGAAGATGACCGCCACACAGCGAAGCAGGCGGGTACGCAGTTCGGTCAGGTGCGAAACCAGCGGCATGGGCTGGTCGTGTTCCGGATTTTCGCTCATGGGGCTCGCGGCGGTTGAGGCTGATCGGGCGATTCAGGCGCAGCTGTCGGCACTGCCGGCGTTACCGCAGGCGCAGCAGCGGGCGGGGTGGCGGTGGGCGACGGCGCGGGCGGGCTTTGCGGGTTGAGGATGCGCTTGGCTTCCTCTTCCATCCGCAGGATGTGCTCGTTGTGCAATTGGCGGCGAATGTCGTCGGCACCAATTTCGCGCTCCACTTCCATCTTGATCGTATTGAAGCTGCGTTTCAGCCGGCCTATCCACAGGCCCGCTGTACGCGCAGCGCCCGGCAGGCGCTCGGGGCCGAGCACCAACAAGGCGACGAGGCCGACGAGCAGCAGCTCGCTGAAACTGATGCCGAACATGGGTCAGTCTTTCCGCTGTGGCTCTTGGACCGGCTGGGCCTGGCCCTCGATGGTGTGGCCTTGGGGCTGCTGCGCGGTGTTCTGCACCGGCGGCACTGGCGGCACTGGCTGGGCGGGCGGTGGGGTCTGCTCGGCCGGCTTGGTTTCTTCTTCGTTCATGGCTTTGCGAAAGCCCTTGATCGACTCACCAAGGTCGCTGCCGAAGTTCTTCAGCTTCTTGGTGCCGAAGACCAGGACTACGACGATCAGCAGAACGATCCAGTGTTTCCAGTCAAAAATACCCATGGTGCTCTCCTAGAATGCAATGTGCTCAGGCCGAAGGTTGGCGCGCGGCTTTTTCATCGTGCCCGGAAAGCCCGAAACGGCGCTCCAGTTCATCAAGCACCGCTTGTGGGTGCTGGCCCAGCGCACTGAGCATGACCAGGCTATGGAACCACAGGTCTGCGGTTTCATAGATGACATCACTGTAATCCTGGCTCACGGCGGCGTCTTTGGCCGCGATGATGGTCTCGACCGATTCTTCGCCAAGCTTTTCGAGGATCTTGTTCAGGCCCTTGTGGTACAGGCTGGCCACGTACGAGCTGTCGGGCGCTGCAAGTTTGCGCGCTTCGAGCACTTGGGCCAGGCGGTTCAGGGTGTCGCTCATGTCAGTGTCCTGCGCTATAGATGGCATCCGGGTCTTTCAGAACCGGGTCGACGGTTTTCCACTGGCCGTCTTCGAAGACGCGGTAAAAGCAGCTTTCGCGGCCAGTATGGCAAGCGATGTGGCCTAACTGCTCGACCATCAGGATGATCACGTCGGCATCGCAGTCCAGGCGCATTTCATGCAGCTTCTGCACGTGGCCGGACTCTTCGCCCTTGCGCCACAGCTTGCCACGGGAACGCGACCAGTAGATGGCGCGTTGTTCGGCGGCGGTCAGGGCCAGTGATTCGCGGTTCATCCAGGCCATCATCAGCACGCGTCCGGTCTTGTGGTCCTGGGCGATCGCCGGTACCAGGCCATCGCTGTTCCACTTGATCTCGTCCAGCCAGTCTTTCATCGTCGACTCCAAAACGGGCCCGCTCCTGTGCCGGGCCCTTTGCGCTAGTGTGCCAGCCAGCAGCGCGGCTGGCTATTGGCGCACGATCAGGTAAAGGCCGGCGGCCAGCATCAGCCAGGCTGGCCAGGCAGCTGGAGCGGCCAGGCTGGCGGCCTCGGCGGCGCCGGTGGCTAGTACCGCACCGCCACCGAGCAAACCGGCGCCAAGCAGGCGCAATGCCCATCGGTCGCCCAGGCGGCGACGTTCTGGCAGTTGCGGGTCTTGTAGATGAGGCTGCGACAGGCGCTCGAGCAGGTCGCGGGTCATGCCCGCCAGGTGCGGTAGCTGTTCGGCCTGGCTGTACAGGTTGCCAAGCACCGCCTTTGGGCTCATGCGCTCGCGCATCCAGCGCTCCAGGAACGGCTTGGCAGTGCTCCACAGGTCCAGCTCGGGATACAGCTGGCGGCCCAGGCCTTCGATGTTGAGCAGGGTTTTCTGCAACAGCACCAGCTGCGGCTGCACCTCCATGTTGAAGCGCCGTGCAGTCTGGAACAAGCGCATCAACACCTGGCCGAAGGAGATGTCCTTCAACGGCTTTTCGAAGATAGGCTCGCACACAGTGCGGATCGCCGCTTCGAACTCGTTGACCTTGGTGTGCGCCGGCACCCAGCCCGAGTCGATGTGCAGCTCGGCAACACGGCGGTAATCACGCTTGAAGAAAGCGATCAGGTTGCGCGCCAGGTAGTCCTGGTCCTCGGCGGTCAGGCTGCCGACGATGCCGCAGTCGATGGCGATGTACTGCGGGCTCCAGGGTTTCACAGTACTCACGAAGATGTTGCCTGGGTGCATGTCGGCGTGGAAGAAACTGTCGCGGAATACCTGAGTGAAGAACACCTCCACACCGCGCTCGGCCAGCATCTTCATGTCGGTGCGCTGATCGGCCAGGGTCACCATGTCGGTCACCGGCACGCCATAGATGCGCTCCATCACCAGCACCTTGGGGCGGCACAGGTCCCAGTACACCTGGGGCACGTACATCAACTCGGACCCCTCGAAGTTGCGCCGCAGCTGGCTGGCGTTGGCCGCCTCGCGCAGCAGGTCGAGTTCGTCGTAGATGGTTTTCTCGTAGTCGCCGACGATTTCCACCGGGTGCAGGCGGCGGGCATCGGCCGAGGCACGTTCAGCGGCCTTGGCGATCAGGAATAGCCAGGCCAGGTCTTGGGCGATTACCGGCTTCAACCCCGGGCGCACCACTTTGACCACCACTTCTTCACCGCTTTTCAGGCGTGCGGCGTGCACCTGGGCGACCGAAGCAGAGGCCAGCGGTTCGACGTCGAAACGGCTGAACAGCTGCGCCACGGGGGCGCCCAGTTGTGCCTCGATCAGCGCCACCGACTGCTTGGGGTCGAACGGCGGCACCCGGTCCTGCAGCAACATCAACTCATCGGCGATGTCGCTCGGCAGCAGGTCGCGGCGCGTCGACAGCAACTGGCCGAACTTGATGAAGATTGGCCCCAGGTCCTGCAGCGCCAGGCGCAGGCGGGCACCACGGCTGAGCTCGGAAGCCTTGCGTGGCAGCCAGCGCCAAGGCATCAGCAGGCGCAGGCTGGCCAGCCACCAGGGCAGTTGGGGCTGGTCGAACAACAGGTCATCGAGGCGGTAGCGGATTACCACGCGCTGGATGCGAAAGAGACGTCGGACGGCGAGCAGCTTCATGCGTTACCGCTGGTATCAAGGGATCGGGAGAGGCGCTGCAGGCGCGCCTCGAGACGTTCGATGTCGAGCTTGAGGGTGTCGAGCTCGCTGAAGGCGGCTTCGGCTTCACGCTGCCCTACCAGGGTGCGTGATTCCTCGGCCAGGTATTCGGCCAGGTTCTGGCTGAAACGTGCCAGGCCCTGGCGGGTCCAGCGTGCACGCAAGCGTATGTGGCCGGCCAGCATCGCGGTGGCTACCGGGCCGAGCCAGCGCTGCAGCTCGTGCTCCCAGTCCAGTTCCAGGTCCTGCAGCACCCCGAAAAGGTCGAGCAGCACGGCGCTGTCGCCATGCAGTTCGACCTGAGGGCTGTGCAGCACGGCAGTCTTGTCCTTGGCCACCGCCAGTTGCACCAGGCTGCCAGCCGGAGCGCGCAGGCTGCAATGGACCTCACCCTCCCAGTGGGCGGCGAGCATCAGGCCTTGTTCATCGGGCAGGATGAACACCTGCATGGCCGGTTGGCGGCAGTCGATTTCGATGACCTTGCCTTCCAGCGCGGCCAGCCGCGGCAGGGCCGTGCTGTCCATGCGCAGGACCCGGTTCAGGCCATGTTCGATGCTGGCGAGCAGCCCGGCCAGCAGCATCAGGGTTTGATTCCCCGGTGCACGGCCACGATACCGCTGGTCATGTTGTGGTAGGTGACGCGGTCGAAACCGGCCTCGACCATCATGCTCTTGAGGGTTTCCTGGTCGGGGTGCATGCGGATCGACTCGGCGAGGTAGCGGTAGCTGTCGGCATCATTGGTGATCAGCTTGCCGGCCAACGGCATGAAGGCGAACGAGTAGGCATCGTAAGCCTTGGACATCAGCTTGTTGGTGGGTTTGGAGAACTCCAGGATCAACAGGCGCCCGCCGGGCTTGAGCACACGCAGCATCGAACGAATGGCTGCGTCCTTGTGGGTGACGTTGCGCAGGCCGAAGGCGATGGTCACGCAGTCGAAGTGGTTGTCGGGGAAGGGCAGCTTCTCGGCATCGGCCTGGACGAACTCGATGTTGGCAGCCACACCACGGTCAAGCAGGCGGTCACGGCCGACCTTGAGCATGGACTCGTTGATGTCGGCAAGCACCACTTGGCCGGTCGGGCCGACCAGGCGGGAGAACTTGGCGGCCAGGTCACCGGTGCCGCCGGCGATGTCGAGCACCCGGTTGCCGGCGCGCACGCCCGACAGCTCGATGGTGAACCGCTTCCACAGGCGGTGCATGCCGCCGGAGAGCACGTCGTTCATCAAGTCGTACTTGGCGGCCACGGAGTGGAAAACTTCGGCGACCTTCTTGGCCTTCTGGCTTTCAGGGACGTCCTGGTAGCCAAAATGGGTGGTGGGTTCGGCGTGTTCGCCTTTGCGCTGGTCGTTCATATCGCTTCACCGGAAAAAATTACCGCCATTCTAGGGTGAACCGGCGGATTTGTCTTGGCGGGGTGTGCCTTGGAACAGGGGCGGGCATAATGCCGATTATGTCTATATGCCCAGGAACGCCCGCATGACCCAGATCAGCGTCGAACGCAAACACTCACTCGGCCGCGAGGCCGCCCGCGCCAAGGCCGAAGCGTTGGTGGACAAGCTCAGCCGCGAATACGACCTCAAGGCCACCTGGAACGGTGATCGGGTCGACGTAGCGCGCAGCGGTGCCAACGGCAGTGTGCACATCGGCGAGGACAGCATCCGGGTGGAGCTCAAGCTCGGCATGATGCTGTCGATGATGGGTGGCACCATCAAGGGCGAGATCGAACGCGCCCTTGATAAAGCCTTGGCCTGAAGCGCTGCTTCAGCTGTCAGGGAAGGGGATCAGGCCCTCTATGTCGCGCAGGCGCAGGTCGCCTCGGTAGATGCGGATACGTTCCGCCGGGTCCAGTGCCCGTTGAAGCTGCTCATCCCGGCCCATCCCCCGGGGCTCGCTGAACTTCAAATGACCTTTTGCGAACGCTCGTGGTGCCGCCTGCTCCTGGGTGTAATGGAAGTGCGCCTCCCACAGCGGCTGCCGCGGTTGTTTGCGGTCGATGGTGTAGACGGCAAGGTAGTCATTGGTGCTTAGCCGTTTTCTGGCTTTGACCAGGGTGACTTGCACCTGGTCCTGCTCGATCAGGTAGCGCAGGGCCGTACTGTCTGGGTGCCTGGTATTGAGGTAGGCGTCAGTGAGCAACCGGCGTTTCTCTGCCTGCATGTCGGCGATGGCTTGGTCCAGTTGGCCGGCAAGCGCGTGCCCATCGGCAGGGCCAGCATGCAGGCGCTGTGCGATATCGCTCATATCCTGCATATGCCAGTCGAGCAGGTCGGCCAAACTATTGGGCTCATTGGTATAGCGGCTGGCCAGGGCTATCTGAGCTGCCTTGCGGCCTAACAAGCGCGTTCCGACACGGCGCAGATAAGCAGGGCCATGGATGACCGGTGGGGCCGGCACCTGTTCCCAAGCGTCGCCTTGGCGCTGATATTGGCTGGTGGTCTGTTCGGTGACCGGGTCATTGAGCAGCGCCTGGCTGCCGTCACCGTTTTGCTCGACCAGAATGGCTCTGCCCCGGCTGGTGCGGATCAGCTTGCGTTTGCCTTTGCGCTCTCGATAAGTGACGGGTTGGGCGATTGCAACTGCGCCATCGTCGCGTTCGCGCAAGGTGTTGCTCAACTCGCGCTCGGCCTGTGATTCCAGGGCACCCATTTCCCGTATGTAGGCTTCGAGCTGAACAATGTTCAACGCCGGATCGTTCAGCGACAGCAGGTAGCTGGCCTTGGTGCGGGCGATGCGGTATTCGCGCAGGGCGTTGTTGAGGACCTCGACCTGCTCATCGAGCGGCAAATCGGCGCTAGGGATACTGTTGTGGCTCAGCAGCGCTTCTTTGAAGTCCAGCGAACGCAAGTCGGCCTGCATGCGCAGCAGCTCGTCGAAGCTTTCGGCGGTCAGTCGCTCTCTGTCGATGACCAACTGGCTCAGGTCGCTCAGCACCTGAGCGCGGGTGATCACGGTCGAGTACTTGCGTCGAGCGATGATCTTGTCAATTTTCGTTTGTTTCCCGGCAAACTGTATGCGGTTGTCCAGCAGCGCTTCGACCAGGTTGCGATCCAGTCGCTCGGTGGCAGCCAGTATGCGTTGGTGCAGTGCCAGCGTCGGCTGCAGATTGTCACGGTAAGCTTGGTAAACCGATATGTACTCCTCCCCGAATGGCAAACTGGCCAGTGTCAGCGATTGCGTCTGCACCTGTGTGTAATCGGTCAATTCAAGCAGCCGATGGATCATATGCACATCGTTGTTGAGCAGTTGTTCCCACCATTGACCCAGGCCATAGGCAGCCAGGCCGGAAGGGTCTTGCCTGGCGAAGCGAGGCTCACTCATCTGGCCTAGGACCTGCACTTGTGAAGTCAGGATTTCAGCTTGCTTTTCATGGGTCAGCACCAGTACCTGAAGCTGGCTGCGCAGGCTTCTGCGCATGGCTTGCAACTCGTCCATTTGTGTTTGCACGGGCTCTGGCAGGTTTTCAAGCGATACCCCTGGGTAATCCTCGAGCAGCAACCTGAGGGCCTTTGCGGCGTCGTCCAACGGTTTGACCTGCTCGGAGTTCCTGTCCAGCAGTGCCTCGTACTTCACCAGCATCGCGTCGTTTTGCGCCCTCTTGGCCTGTAATTCGGCCAAGGCCTTGCGGTTCTCTTGCATCACTGCCTGTCGGGATTTGGGCATGCCGCCGGCCAAACTGAGGTCGATCACCCATTCACCATTACGGCGTACGACCCATGGCCCCTTGTCGCGCTCGCGACCAACGATGAGGTAGCCATCCCAGTCGCCACCCCAGCGGTCGGTCCATTCGCCTTTACGGGTGTCCGAACCAATGATGCGGATGCCCGTAAAGGTCTCTTCAACCTCGTAGAACGTGCCTTGTAGATTTACGTAGCAATGTTCTTCGGCCTTGTACAAGCCGCGCAGGCGTCCGCTGGTCTGTAAGGCCGGTGCCTGCGGCTGTGGCCGTGCGCGCAGTTGGGAAAGCGCAGCTCGTGCCTGCGCCGAAAGATTCGCCAAGCGTTGGCTATCACCCCAACGCGTTACCCGGTAGGCAGGTGATTCGGGATGTACAGGTACGGCTTCCCAGGTGGCCGGCTGGGGCGCTGATGTGCTGTGACCACTTGCAGGCTGTCGCTTGGCAGGCCCTGTGATGCGTACCAGGCGCTCGTCTGGCGGTAGCGGGCTGGGGCTGTGCGCAGGGGTTTTGTGCATCAGTAGCATGGCAACGCTCAGCAGAATGTCGGTTGCCGCCAGAATATCGCTCTGCTCTGATCCCTGGCCGAGCACCGCCAAGTCATTGTTCAGGCTCAGTGCCGTAGTCACCAACCACACCACCGTGGCTGCCGGCCCACGCAGCGGGGTGGTAGCCACGTTGAAGGCCAGCCATGCACACTCCACCACCATGTCCCAACGTAGCTCGGCGTTGGAGGTAGATTGGCGCGATGCCAACAGCAGCATGGCGAGGGCTTTGTCGTCATAGAGCTGCTGATCCAGGTGGTCCGCCCAGGGCTTGAAGTCCAGCGCGGCCGGGGCGCGGATCGCATCCAGCGCGGTAAGCCCCAGGGGGTTGAGCAGCGCTGCGATTTCTTCGAGCGTGGGATACAAGTGAGGGTGCGTGAAGCCACCATTGTCATAGATCGGCCTGGCTTCGTCGCTCATCCAGGCCAATACGCTGCGCTGCAGGGCGGGATCGCTGCGCAGGCTTTCCATCAGCTGGTCTGGGCCGGCGAACTCACGCAGTGCGGCATCGCTGAGCCATGGCCGGTAGAGCAGCCAGCTTTGCGGGTCGTTGAGCTTGATCAGGTACATGCCATGGGCCCGATTGCTGCGCTTGGCGCCTCTGGCGCAGAAAAAGGCCAGCGGTGCCAGTTGCAGGTTACCTTGCGCTTGAGCCTGGCCCTGGCAGTAATCGGTCACTGCCTGATAACTGCGCTCACCCAGCGCCCCGTCTATTTTGGCTTTCAGTGCACACAGCAGCAGGCTGGCGCGCCATTCTTTGGCAAAATGCTGAACCCGCAAGCTTTTGCTGGCCGAGTCGTTCAGCCGGCCGTGCACATAGGCTGGATATTGACCGGCAACATCGACGGTACTGATCAGCGAGTCGACATAGGTAAGGGTCAGCCAGGGCGCCAATGGATGTGCGGTAGCGCTTTGCACAGCAGAGACTACCAGCTCGGTAGCGGGGCGCAGCCTGGTGATCGCAAGCTCAGGCAGGCTGATGTTTTTGACGAAGCGCAGCTGCCAAGGGCCTTCGGAGGACACCTGCACACGTTCAGAAAGGCTGATGACGATGTGCTCGGGGTTACTGGGCGGTGTGCCGGGGTGGTCGGCGAGCATCTGTTCGCGCAACCGGCGCGTCGTATACGTGCTCAGGCTTTCGATGCCTTGCAGCGAACTTGTATCTTTGGCCTGGGATTGGCCTGATGACAGCTGCAGCAGCGCTTGGGCATAGGCAAGACGATCCTGTGCATCGGCATTTGCCAGCCAATCCGGAAGTGGCAGCGCTGACCCTGGGAAGGGCGGATGGGCGTAATCGTTGAATGCTGTGCAGGGGTCGCTGAGCTCAGCGTACACCCGCTCCAGATGTGCCACATCTGCGATCGAGCCAAGTTGCACCTGGGCGATACGCTGCAGCATGACATTGAGCAACTGTTCGGCCTGATACGCGAAAACGGGCCTGCTCAGCGGCATTCGCGCCCAGCTCCAGGCGCTGAACGTGTAGCGCTCACAGAGGTCCCGATGCAGGTCTTGTGCAAAGGCTTCTAAGTTCACGTAGCGGCGCACGCTACCTGAAGGCTTGCACCACAGAAACTCTTGTCCGCTGCCCGTCCGCTGGCTGAGCAGAACATCCGGCAACAGTGGCTTGTGCTCCTCACCTTCCTGAGCCAGTGAGACTTGCAGGGCGTAAGCCACAGGTGGAGTGCTGGCCTGGTCGATCAAATCATGTACGCACTGTTCATCGGCAGCAGTCAGGCCCTGTTTCTCGAGGGCCTGCAGCCACGCGCCCTTGATAAGCTGTTCGAGCCAAGTGATGGGGGACACCTCGGTGTCGCTATTGCAGCCATTCCAGAAACTGATCTGTGCCAGCTGAAAGGCTTCGCTCAGGGTCGCCAGGCGCTCGTCGAACACCGTGTTGAGCACTACCGGGTTGAGTTCGATTACCGGTGAATGGTCTTGCGCCCGGAATATCAGGGGAGGGGCCAGGCTCAGGTAGTCAGACGGTGCCAACGTCACTTTCTGGCCGCTGACGAAATGCTCGAGCAGGGTATCGACCAAGTTACGGGTGCTTGGCTGGCCTGGGCCGGCCGCTCGCACCACGCTCAGAGCGTCCGCCGATTGCAGGTGGGGATGGTTCTGCCGGGTCCAAGGATAGCGCTGCACGATGGCTTCGAAGGCGCTTATGGCCAGTACTTGGCGCAAGGTTGGCCGATCGGCGAACCGGGCGGCGGCCATTTGCTTGAACGTCAGAGGACGGATGTCGGTGATAGAGGGCATGGGATCGCGTGCTCCTGCTGGGGGAGCGGCGAGGGTGGCGTGGGGGTAGCAAAGGGGTGCGGTATATAGATCCGAGCGTTGATCTTAGGGTGAGAATTCTAATTTCGGCTCGTACCGTATGTTCAAGCCCAACCTCCATGGGCAGGTTCCTCCTCCACTCATGAGCATGAGGTACAGAGCATGGCTAAAGTGACTGTGAAGAAAGAACAAGACGCCCCAAGCACCTTGGGCGAAGTTCGCGGCTACGCGCGCAAGATCTGGCTGGCGGGCATCGGCGCTTATGCGCGGGTGGGCCAGGAAGGCTCCGACTACTTTCAGGAACTGGTGAAGGCCGGCGAAGGCGTCGAAAAGCGTGGCAAGAAACGCATCGATCAAGAGCTCGATGCTGCCAACTCCCAGATCGATGAAGCCAGCGAAGAGGTCAATCGCGTACGCGGCAAGGTCGAAATTCAACTCGACAAGATCGAAAAAGCTTTCGACGCACGGGTAGGCCGCGCCTTGAATCGCCTTGGCATTCCGTCTAAACATGACGTTGAGGCGTTGTCCATCAAGCTTGAACAGCTGCATGAGCTGCTCGAGCGCGTCGCGCACAAACCATAAGGAGAGCAGGATGGCTGGCAAGAAGAATTCCGACAAAGAAAGCAGCTCCTGGATCGGCGGGATCGAGAAGTACTCCCGCAAGATCTGGCTGGCGGGGCTGGGTATCTATTCGAAGGTCGACCAGGACGGCTCGAAGCTGTTCGAATCGTTGGTCAAGGATGGCGAAAAAGCCGAGAAGCAAGCCAAGAAGACCGCGGAAGATGTGGCCGACAGCGCCAAGTCCTCGACCACTTCGCGGGTATCGGGCGTCAAGGACCGTGCGTTGGGCAAATGGAGCGAGCTCGAAGAAGCCTTCGACAAGCGCCTGAACAGCGCTATTTCGCGCCTGGGCGTGCCAAGCCGCAACGAGATCAAGGCATTGCACCAGCAGGTCGACAGCCTGACCAAGCAGATCGAGAAGTTGACCGGTGCCTCGGTTACCCCGGTCTCCTCGCGTGCTGCGCCAGCCAAGCCGGCGGCGAGCAAGAGCGCTGCCAAGCCACTGGCAAAGGCGCCTGCCAAAGCTACGGCGAAAACCGCGGCGGCTAAACCCGCAGCGAAAACCGCTGCTGCTAAGCCTGCAGCCAAACCAGCAGCGGCTAAAGCTACAGCGGCCAAACCTGCCGCAAAACCTGCAGCAGCGAAGAAGCCTGCCGTTAAAAAGGCGCCGGCCAAGTCAGCTGCTAAACCAGCCGCACCAGCGGCCAGCGCACCTGCTGCTACTGCTGCCCCAGCTCCGGCCGCCGCCCCGGCCAACAACACTGCGTCGGCACCGGTGAACGCCACTCCAGTAGCGTGACACCTCGTCGGCTGCTTCGCGGGTAAACACGCGAGTACAGGGTTGTCGTCTTACCCTGTGCAAGCGCGTTTACCCGCGAATGCGCTGAGCGCAGCACTGCGCTCGCCATGGGCTTAGCCCTCCAGATACCGCAGGGCCAGTTGCTCCGCCGCTGCCCGTGGTCGTTCCTGCAGATGCGGTGCCACCAGCATCATCACCTGATACACCACGATCCCCACATCACCTTCGCGCCCCAGCACCCGTTGGTAATCCAGCGAGAACATCAAGGTCAGGGTGATCTGTTCCACCAGTTGCCCCAACGCCTGTGTCTCACTCACCACCTGCCCCTGACCTTTCAGGCTCGCCAACAGCGCCGCCAACGTGCGCTTGAGCGCATTGATCAGGCTGCGCATGCCCCGCGCCAGTTTGGGCAAGCGCCCGGTCAGGTTGGAAAGGTCCTGGAACAGAAAGCGGTACTGGGCCATGCGTTCGACGATCAAATGCAGGAACAACCAGTAGTCTTCTGCCTCCAGGCGCAGCTCCAGGGGCGGGTCGAGCAGCGGCATCAGCGCTTCTTCGAAACGGTCGAACAAGCCGTGAATCAAGGGCTCCTTGCCATGGAAGTGGTAGTAAAGGTTACCGGGGCTGATCCCCAGTTCGTTGGCGATCTCCAGGGTCGAGACATTGGGCTCGCCCTGCTGGTTGAACAGCTGCAGGGCGCATTCCAGGATACGGTCGCGGGTCTTCATCCAGTCGGCGTGCTCATCGGGTCAGGACATAGGTGCCCGGCGCAGGGCCCAGCGGTGGATAGGTTGCATTGCCCAGCTCGGCGCGTGGGGCTTTGAGCGGGCCGGAACGCCGGGTGATCCACTCCAGCCACAGCGGCCACCAACTGCCCTCGCGCCGCTGTGCGTCATGGAACCACGCGCGCGGGTCACTGGAGAGCCTGGGGTTTTCCAGGTAATAGGCCTTGGGGTTGCCGGGCGGGTTGATGATGCTCTGGATATGCCCGCTGTTGGCCAGCACGAACTGCCGGTCGCCACCAAGCAGCATGGCCGAGCGGTACACCGCATCCCAGGGTGTGATGTGATCGTTGCTGCCGGCCACGGTGAAGCTGTCGAGGTCGACCTGCTTGAGGTCGATCGCTGTACCGCACACCTCAAGGCCTTTTGCGTGGATAAGCGGATTGAGCTTGAAGAAATCCAGCAGGTCGCCATGCAAGGCGGCCGGTAGGCGGGTGCTGTCGGCGTTCCAGTACAGGATGTCGAATGCCGGTGGAGTCTTGCCCAGTAGGTAGTTATTGACCCAGTAGCTCCAGATCAAGTCGTTGGGCCGCATCCACGCAAAGATCCGGGCCACTTCCCCGCCATCGAGCACGCCGCGTTGGTACGAGCGACGCTTGGCTGCCTCGATGGTCTGCTCGTCGGCGAAAAGGCTGGCTGGGCTGTCGAATTTACTGTCCAGCAGGCTGACCAGGTAGGTGGCGCTGCGTACCCGGCGCAGTTGCCGCTTGGCTTGCAGGTGGCCCTGCAGTGCGGCCATGGTCAGGCCCCCAGCACAGGCACCCATCAGGTTGGGGTCACGGTTGCCGCTGATGCTGCGGCAAACATTGAGGGCTTCCTCCAGGGCCTCCACGTAGCTCGACAGGCCCCATTCACGGTGGCGCGGGTCGGGATTGCGCCAGCTGACCATGAACACCTGCAGGCCGTTCTTGAGCATGTACTGGACGAAGCTGTTGTGCGGCTGCAGGTCGAAGATGTAGTACTTGTTGATCTGGGGTGGCACCACCAGCACGGGGCGCGTGTGTTGCTTCTCGCTCATTGGCTTGTACTGGATCAACTCCAGCAACGGGTTGCGAAACACCACGGCACCCGGGGTGGCGGCGAGGTTGCCGCCTACTTCGAAGGCGCGCTCATCCACTTGGCGGGGCAGGCCGTCATTGTGGCGAAGGTCGTCGAGCAGATGGGCCACGCCACGCACCAGGCTTTGCCCGCCGGTGTTGAACAACTCCTTGACCGCCAGTGGATTGAGCAGCGAATTACTCGGTGCCAGGGCGTCGTTGATCAGGTTGAACAGAAAATGCGCACGGGCTCGGTCATCCTCGTCCAGATGGCTTTCTTCGATCCACAGGCGGGTCTGTTTCTGCCAGGCCAGGTAGGCCTGAAGACCGCGCCGGTAGAACGGGTTCTGACTCCATGTCGGGTCGCTGAACCGCGCATCGCGCGGGTTTGGCTGGTAAGGCGTGTCACCGAGCATCACCCGCCCCAGCTGGCCACCCAGGGCCAGCAGATGGCGGGCAGTATGCAGCGGGTTGCCCAGGCCATGGCGGCCAACGTTGCGCAAGGTGGAAATCAGGTCGCGACCGCGCAGGCCAAGGATGGCGTTCTGTGCGTTCATGCGGGTGGCGGGCAGCGATGACGTTCCTCTGGCCGGCTTTTCTTTCATGGCGATCACTCCCTTGTCAGGCCACGAACAGGTTCATGCAACAGCAAGCGACAGCTCAGCCACCAGGGGCTGGGCTGGGGTGCATGACCGCGCGCTGACGCTCTTGCTGGAGAAACTTCATGATGATGGGGGCGACGGCCTCGGCCCGCGTAATCAGGAACAGATGACCGTCGTCGATAATATGTAGCTGGGCATTGGGAATTCGCCAGGCCAGCAGGCGCATGTTCACCAATGGGATCAGCGGGTCGTCGTCACCGGCCAGCACCAGGGTCGGCTGCTGGATCTTGTGCAGCCAATGGATGCTGGTCCAGCCAAGCCCTGCGAACAGTTGCCAGTAATAGCCCAGCTTGCCGCCTGAGCGCACCTTTGCGGCGTGGTGCAGGGCCAGCTCCGGGTCGCGGCGAAAGGCCCCGCCATAAATCATGGGCGCGATACGGATGACGTGCGATGGCTGCACGTAGCGTCTAGGGCTGGCCATCATCCATAGCACCTTGGGCTTGCCCGGCACCATCACCGCCCCGGCAGCGGTAGCCGCCAGCACCAGCTTCTTGCAGCGCTCGGGGTAATCATGGGCGAACTGCTGGGCCAGGGCACCGCCCCACGACACGCCAATGACGTTGACCTGGCCATAGTCCAGGTAGTCGAGCATGCGTGCGGTCAGCTTGGCCAGGCCCGGAAAACGATACGGATGGCGCGGGGTGGACGAGCCTCCTACGCCAGGGACGTCGAAAGCGATGACTTCCAGGTCCGGGTCCAGTGCCTCGATGAACGGGAACACCAGCTCCAGGTTCGCACCAATGCCGTTGAATATCAGCAGCGGCGTCAGGTGGGGCTTGCCTGGGCGCACCGCGGTTCGGATCGATTGGTCGTCCAGCTCGACGGTGCGGAAGATGTAGGGTTGCGGCATGCGCATGGCTCGGTAGCTTGAAGAGGTACCGTGGCGCGCTCCAAGCGGCCACGGCATTGCGACTCAACGTTCGTGGACGTAGGTCCCGGGTGCAGCCTCGGCTGCGGCGTAGGCACGGTTGCCCAGGCGCGTCGGCGCCTTTTTCAGCTCGCCTGCACGTTCGCCCAGCCAGCGCTGCCAGTGCAGCCACCAGGAGTCGGCGTGCTTGTCGGCGTTCTCCTGCCAGGCCACCGGGTCACCTGGGCGATCAGCACCGGTCATGTAACGGGCTTTAGGATTGCCTGGCGGGTTGAGGATGCTCTGAATATGGCCACTGTTGGACAGCACGAACTCGATCTTGCCGCCGAACAGATGCGCTGAGCGGTAGCACGACTGCCAGGGGGTGATGTGGTCGGAGGTGCCGGCAACACTGAAGATGTCGCATTGGACCTGCTTGAGGTCGATGGCGGTGCCGCACACTTCCAGGGCATTCGGGCGGGTCAAAGGGTTGTTCTTGAACATCTCGATCAGGTCGCCGTGGAAGGCTGCCGGCAAGCGGGTCGTGTCGTTGTTCCAGAACAGGATGTCGAAGACGGGTGGCTCGTTGCCGAGCAGGTAGTTATTGACCCAGTAGTTCCAGATCAGGTCGTTGGGGCGCATCCAGGCGAATACCTTGGCCATGTCACTGCCTTCGAGCACACCGGCTTGATAGGAGTGGCGCTTGGCAGCTTCCAAGGTCTGTTCATCGACGAACAGCGCAACATCGGTGTCCACGGTGGTGTCCAGCACGCTGACCAGCAGGGTCAGGGCATTGACCTTCTGTTCACCCAGCGCCGCATAGTGGCCCACCAGGGCGGTGCAGGTGATGCCGCCTGAGCAGGCGCCGAGCATGTTCAGGTCTTTGCTGCCGGTGATGGCCAGCACTGCATCCACCGCTTCCTTGAGCGCGTCGATGTAGGTCGACAGGCCCCACTCACGTTGAGCCTTGGTCGGGTTGCGCCAGCTGATGATGAAGGTCTGTTGCTGCGAACGCAGGCAAAAGCGCGCCAGGCTCTTTTCCGGGCTCAGGTCGAAGACGTAGAACTTGTTGATTTGAGGCGGCACCACCAGCAATGGGCGAGCATGCACCTGTTCGGTGATGGGGCTGTACTGGATCAGTTCCAGCACATCGTTACGGTAGACCACTGCGCCTTCGCTGGTGCCAAGGTTCTTGCCGACCTCGAAAGCGTCCATGTTCACCTGGCTGGGCATGCCGCCATTGTTGACCACGTCCTTGGCCAGGTTGGACAGCCCATCGAGCAGGCTTTTACCGCCGGTTTCGAAGAAGCGTTTGACTGCGGCCGGGTTGGACAAGGTGTTGGTCGGCGCCATGGCTTCGGTCATTAGATTGATGACGAATTGGCCACGGCTGATGTCCTGGGGCGACAGGTCGCTGTTGCCGATCCACTCGTGCAGCTCCTTGCGCCAAGCCAGGTAGGTTTGCAAGTAACGACGATAAAGAGGGTTCTTACTCCAGGCCGGGTCCTGGAAGCGGCGGTCGTCGCCTTCGGGGGCGAGGCTGGACTTGCCCAGCAGCACGTTTTTAAGCTCCAGGCCAAAATGCGCCACGTGCTTGGCACTGTGCAGCGGTTGGCGTACGGCCTGGCGCAGCACGGTACGGGCCGAACTCAGCAAGTCTTTGCGGCGAATGCCAATGATCGGGTTGAGCCCCAGGGTGTTTTCCGAGGCTTGCCGCTGCAACTCATCGTTGTTCTTGTTACTCATCTACGACGCTCCGTTGTCCTGAGACGAGTACCGGGGTGCTGTAGCGTCATGCACAGCGGACAACCCAGTACCGCTACTCGGGTGACCAGTGATAAGGAACAGCGGTGCTGCAGGCCGGATGCATTCGGTGATGAGCTGCGGGGGATTCTGCGTGTGAAGACAGCCTGCTTTCGCTCGCGACCTCTACATACCGGCCAGTGCCTGATTGCCCTGAAGGCGATGCAGGGAACTTGCCAGTTCCATTGGTTACCCGACTTTCATGTAATGCGCAAGACAACCCTTATTGGGGTTGTCTGTAAGGCATTCAAACAGATGAGATTAGAAAATGCGCTCTAAAGCCTGGAAGGCTTGAGCTAGAGCATGAATTTCACAACCGATTCGGCGGGATCGCGGGATTTGCCGGCTTTGTGCAGTTCATCGAGATATTCGGCCCATAGCTGTTGCTGCCGAAGGCACAGCTGTTCGAGGTACTCCCAAGTGAACAGGCCGCTGTCATGACCGTCGTCGAAGGTCAGTTTCAGTGCATATTGGCCAGCCGGTTCCAGGCCGCTAAGGCCGACGTTCAATTTGCCGAATTGCAGGATGGGATTGCCGTGGCCCTGGACCTCGGCGGAAGGCGAATGAACGCGCAGAAACTCGGCGCTCAAGTGGTAGACCTCGTCAGGGGCGTAGGTGAGGCTGAGGGTCTTGGAGGCTTTGTGCAGGTTGATGGCGGTGGGCATGCGGGCCATGGCGGGAATCCCTAGGTAGCTGGTCCAGCAAGCTTCCAGCTTCCGGTAGAGGGATTCAAGGGCATTTTCGAGGCGGTGCGGCGCCCGATGACCTGTTCCAGGTGCCCACCCAACCTTGGGGCGACTGCCTGGTCGGCCTGTGCCGGCCGCTTCGCGGCTAAAACCGCTCCCACAGGTTGGGGCACATCCCACATTTGGGCGGTGCGGGTGAGAGCGGGTTTACCCGCGAAGAAGGCGACGCTGGCCTTACAGGATGTAGCGCGACAGGTCCTCGTTCTGCGCCAGTTCACCCAAGTGGCCGTTTACATAGGCAGCATCGATGCGGATCGGTGCTTCTTCATGGGAACTGGCCAGGTCACCGGCACTGAACGACACCTCTTCGAGCAGGCGCTCGAGCAGGGTGTGCAGGCGGCGGGCGCCGATGTTTTCGGTCTTTTCGTTGACCTGATAGGCAATCTCGGCCAAGCGCTTGATACCGTCGGCGGCGAACTCGATGTTCAAGCCCTCGGTCTTGAGCAGGGCACTGTACTGCTCGGTCAGCGAGGCATGGGGCTCTTGCAGAATGCGCTCGAAGTCCTCTGGGGTCAGTGCCTTGAGTTCGACACGGATCGGCAGGCGGCCTTGCAGCTCCGGCACCAGGTCGCTCGGCTTGCTCAGGTGGAACGCACCGGAGGCGATGAACAGGATATGGTCGGTTTTGACCATGCCCAGCTTGGTGTTCACTGTGCAGCCTTCGATCAGTGGCAGCAGGTCGCGTTGTACGCCTTCGCGTGATACATCGGCGCCGCCGACGTTGCCACGCTTGGCCACCTTGTCGATTTCATCGATGAACACGATGCCGTGCTGCTCGACCGCTTCCAGGGCCTTGGCCTTGAGCTCTTCTTCATTGACCAGGCGGCTGGCTTCCTCGTCGCGCACCATCTTCAGTGCGTCCTTGACCTTCAGCTTGCGGGTCTTGCGCTTGCCCTTGCCCATGTTGGCGAACAGGCTCTGCAGCTGGTTGGTCATCTCTTCCATGCCGGGTGGCGCCGCAATTTCGACGCCCATGTTCTCGGCAACTTCGATCTCGATTTCCTTGTCGTCCAGTTGCCCTTCGCGCAGGCGCTTGCGGAACAGCTGGCGGGTATTGGTATCGCTGCTGGTCTGCGCTGCTTCCTCGCTGAAGCTGGTGACGCGGGCCTGGGGCAGCAGGGCGTCGAGGATGCGGTCTTCGGCGGCGTCCTCAGCGCGGTGGCGTACCCGAACGATTTCCTGCTCGCGCAGCATCTTCAACGCAGCATCGGCCAGGTCGCGGATGATCGACTCGACATCGCGGCCAACGTAGCCTACCTCGGTGAACTTGGTCGCTTCGACCTTGAGGAACGGCGCGTTGGCCAGCTTGGCCAGACGCCGGGCGATTTCGGTTTTGCCGACGCCGGTTGGGCCGATCATCAGAATGTTCTTGGGCGTCACTTCGGCACGCAGCTCGGCAGGCAGCTGCATCCGGCGCCAGCGGTTGCGCAGGGCGATGGCTACGGCGCGCTTGGCGTCGTCCTGGCCGATGATATGGCGGTTCAGTTCGTGGACGATTTCGCGGGGGGTCATGGACATATCAAAAATGGTCCTTGGACGAGGTGTTCAGCGTGGAAAAGCCCCACCGCCGGGGTGGGGCGCCAAAACAACTGATTACTCGGCCAGGTCCTGCTCCTCGATGGTCAGGTTGTGGTTGGTGAACACGCAGATGTCACCAGCGATGTTCAGGGCGGTCTCGGTGATTTCCCGGGCCGACAGGTCGGTCTTGTTCAGCAGCGCGCGAGCTGCGGCCTGGGCATAGCCACCACCGGAACCCATGGCAATCAGGCCGTCTTCGGGTTCGACCACATCACCGTTGCCGGTGATGATCAGCGAAGCGTCCTTGTTGGCAACGGCCAGCATGGCTTCCAGACGGCTCAACGACCGGTCGGTACGCCATTCCTTGGCCAGCTCGACGGCTGCACGGATCAGGTGGCCGGAGTGTTTCTGCAGTTGGGCTTCGAAGCGCTCGAACAGGGTGAAGGCATCGGCGGTTGCACCGGCAAAACCTGCGATCACTTCGCCGTTGTACAGGCGACGGACCTTCTTGGCATTGCCTTTCATCACGGTGTTGCCGAGGGATACCTGGCCGTCGCCGCCCATGACGACTTTGCCATTACGGCGGACAGAAACGATGGTGGTCAAGGGGAGAGTCTCCACGCAGCGGGGCAAAATTGCCTGATGCAGACTCATATGGGGGTGGGGGGAAGGATTTCAACCGGGGGGGATGAATGGTCGTGCCCGATGGGCTTGGCCCCTCGCGGGTAAATCCGCACCTACTTGGGTGTGCACAAGGGCTAGCTTGTGCAATACCGGTGGGCGCGGATGTACCCGCCAAAGGGCGACGCGGCCTATCAGGCCTCGTGGCAGACGTGCCCGTCGACCAAGGTATAACGCACGGCCGCCGGCAGGCAGTGGCCGATGAACGGGCAGTTTTCACCGCGCGACAGCCAGCGCTCACCGGCGATGGTCGAGGCTTGGGCGTCGAACAGTACCAGGTCGGCGGCGCCTGCGACTTTCAGCTCACCAGCTGGCAGGCGCATGGCCTTGGCCGGGCCGCTGCTCAGGCGAGCAAGCAGGGTCGGCAGGTCGAGCAGGCCGTCTTCGACCAGGGTCATGGCCAGCGGCAGCAGCAGCTCAACGCTGCTGATGCCAGGTTCCGTAGCGCCGAAAGGTGCCAGCTTGGCATCACGCTCATGGGGCTGATGGTGGCTGGAAATCGCCTGGATCACCCCCGACTTGACCGCCGCTCGCAGGCCATCGCGGTCTGCAGCGGTGCGCAGTGGCGGCTGCACGTGGTACAGGCTCGAGAACTCGCGCAGCGACTGGTCGGTAAGGATCAGCTGGTACAAGGCAACGTCTGCCGTGACTGGCAGGCCCAACTGTTGGGCCTGCTCGATCAGCCGTGCGCCACGGGCGCTGGTGATCTGAGTGAAGTGCGCACGCACGCCGGTCTGCTCCACCAGCAGCAGGTTGCGCGCCAGGGCCACGGTCTCGGCGCTCTCTGGGATGCCGGGCAGGCCGAGGAAACTGGCCATGGCGCCTTCATGGGCCAGGCCACCTTGAGCCAGGTCGCGGTCCTGGGAGTGGAACACCACGGTCAGGTCGAAGGTGGCAGCGTACTCCAAGGCACGGGCCAGGGTGCGGTTGTTGGGGATCTCCTTCAAGCCATTGCCGAAGGCCACGCAACCGGTGTCGCGCAGGGCAACCAGCTCGGCCAGCTGTTCGCCTTCCAGGCCCTTGGTCAGCGCGCCGATTGGGTAGACCTTGCTGTTGCCAGCTTCGCGGGCGCGATCGAGGATCAGCTCGGCCACCGCCGAAGTGTCCAGCACCGGCTTGGTCTGCGGTGGGCAGCACAGGCTGGTGACGCCGCCGGCTACCGCCGCACGGGTTTCGCTGGCGATGGAACCCTTGCGGCTGTAGCCCGGCTCGCGCAACGAGACGCCGAGGTCGACCAGGCCAGGTGCGGCGATCAGGCCATCGGCGTGGATCGTGCGGCTGGCGCTGAAGCCGGCCGGGGCGGTGCCGATGGCGGCGATGCGGCCGCCGTCCAGGTGCAGGTCAGTGACCTGGTCCAGGCCGCTGACAGGGTCGATGACACGAGCGCCAAGAATGCTGATGGTCACTGGGCGTTCTCCTGGTCGAATTGACGTTGCGCGTTCTGCCCGCTCATGGCCATGGACAGTACGGCCATGCGCACGGCGATGCCGTAGGTGACCTGGTTGAGAATCACCGAGTGTTTACCGTCGGCCACGGCCGATTCGATTTCCACGCCGCGGTTGATCGGGCCGGGGTGCATGACGATGGCATCCGGCTTGGCGCCGGCCAGGCGCGCGGTGGTCAGGCCGAACAGGCGGTAGAATTCGCCCTCGCTGGGCAGCAGGCCACCAGCCATGCGCTCACGCTGCAGGCGCAGCATGATCACCACGTCGACGTCTTTGAGGCCTTCGGCGAGATCGGTATACACCTTGACGCCGTACTGCTCGATGCCGATCGGGATCAGCGTTTTCGGGCCGATCACACGGATATCCGGGCAGCCCAACGCTTTGAGCGCGAGCATATCGGAGCGGGCCACGCGTGAGTGCAGGATGTCGCCGACGATCGCCACCGAGAGGTTCTCGAAGCTGCCTTTGTGGCGGCGGATGGTCAGCATGTCGAGCATGCCCTGGGTGGGGTGGGCATGGCGGCCGTCACCGCCGTTGATAACCGCGACGTCCGGGCACACGTGCTCGGCGATGAAGTGCGCGGCGCCGGAGTCGCTATGGCGCACGACGAACATGTCGGCGGCCATGGCCTCCAGATTGCGCAACGTGTCGAACAGCGTCTCGCCCTTGCTGGTCGAGGAGGTCGACACGTTCAGGCTGATCACATCGGCCGACAGGCGCTGGGCGGCCAGCTCGAATGTGGTGCGGGTGCGCGTGGAGTTTTCGAAGAACACATTGCACACGGTCTTGCCGCGCAGCAGCGGTACTTTCTTGACGGCTCGGGCGCCGACTTCGAGGAACGAGTCGGCGGTGTCGAGGATCTCGGTGAGCAGTTCGCGGGGCAAACCGTCGAGCGAGAGGAAGTGGCGCAGCTGGCCCTGGTCATTGAGCTGCAGCGGGCGCTTGGCGTCGATTGGCGTCATCGCGAGGGGACTCTTAAAGGGCGGAAGCGGTGGCGAGGTCCTGGCGCTCGAGGGCGAGCGGTGCGGGGCCGGTCAATTTTACCCGTTCATTGGCGGCCAGCGACAGGGTGGCGCCGAGCACATTCGGGCGAATTGGCAGCTCGCCAGCATCCAGATCGAGCAGGCAGACCAGAGTAACGCTGGCCGGGCGGCCGTAGTCGAACAATTCATTGAGGGCCGCGCGTATGGTGCGGCCACTCATCAGCACGTCATCGATCAGCACCAGGTGCTGGCCCTCGATTTCGAACGGCAACTCCGACGGGCGGACCTGAGGGTGCAGGCCGTTCTGGCTGAAGTCATCCCGGTAGAACGATACGTCCAGGGTGCCGAGGGGGCTCTGGTCGCCCATTTCCTCCTGCAGGGCCTGGGCAACCCAGACGCCGCCGGTACGGATACCGATGAAGCGTGGTTCGGTGATAGTGCGGCGGGCCAGATGGGCACGAAGGTCGACAGCCATCTGCCGGATCAGCTCGGCGGGGTTGGGTAGGCTCATGGGTATCTCCTGAGGGCGCCGGGGCAAGGCGATGGCCCCGACATAAACGCGGAAGGGTCAGGTATTGGCCTCCAGCCAGCCTTGCAGCAGCAAGGCGGCGGCGATGGCGTCGACCGGGTTGTCACGGTAGCTGCCGCGCTGGCCGCCACGGGCCAGGCGCTCACCCTTGGCCTCGAAGGTGGTCAGGCGTTCGTCGTGCGTGTGTACCGGCAGGTTGAAGCGGCCATTGAGGCGTCGCGCGAACTTCTCGGCGCGGGCGCTCATTTCGCTTGGGGTGCCGTCCATGTTCAGCGGCAGGCCGACGACGATGGCATCGGGTTTCCATTCGTTGACCAGTTTTTCCACCTGAACCCAGTCCGGCACGCCGTTCTGCGCCTTGAGTGTGCACAGCTCGCGGGCTTGCCCGGTCACCACTTGGCCAACGGCCACGCCTATTTGTTTGCTGCCGTAGTCAAAGCCCAGCAGCAAACGCAATTGTGGGTGTTGTTCAGCCATCAGGCGTGGCCCGCCTGGCTGGTCAGTAGGCTGAGATTGATCCCCAGGCTACGGGCTGCGGCGCCTAGGCGCTGTTCGCTGGCTACGGCGAAGAGGATGTCTGGGTCGAATGGGCAGTTGAGCCAGGCATTGTCGGCCAGTTCGGCTTCAAGTTGGCCTGCTTCCCAGCCGGCATAGCCCAGGGTGATGAGGCTGTGTCGGGGCCCATCACCTTCGGCGATGGCGAATAGCACGTCCTGCGAGGTGGACAGCGACAGGCCCTGGAGCTCGACGGTGGCTTGGTAGCTGCATTCGCTACTGTGCAGGACGAAGCCTCGGTCGGTCTGCACCGGCCCACCTTGGTAGATCGGCACCTGCAAAGTAGTGGCCGAGGGCAGTTCGTCTGGACGTAACTGCTCGAGAATGTCGGCCAGGTTCAGCTCTTGTGGCCGGTTGACCACAAGGCCCATGGCGCCATTGGCGTTGTGCTCGACGATGTACGTGAGGGTCTGGGCGAAGTTCGGATCGGCCATGTGCGGCATGGCGATCAGGAACTGATGCTTGAGGTAGCTCGGGCTGAGGGTTTTCATGGGAGATAGTGTGGCGCCAGGTGAGGAGACTGACAAGGTGCGCAATGAGGCTGTGGGACCGGGTTCATTCGCCAGTGCATACGACCCGGCCACATCATTGCCTGATCTGGCGGATTCACGGTTGAACCCGCTGGCACAGCGGCCGTGCAGCCTGGGGGTTAGTTGCTCGACAAGCGGTCGCCACGGGCAAAACGCCAGGTGCGGATGATTTCCAAACGGTCGAATTCGGCCAGGTCACCGGTAAACGGTGCAAATGGCGCCGCCAGCCGTACGATGCGTTGCGCCGCCTGGTCCAGCACCGGCTGCCCGGACGACTCCAGTACCAGCACCTCATACAGCGAGCCATCGCGATTGATCGAAACCATCATCCGCAAGTTACCGTAGATCTGCTGGCGACGAGCTTCGTCGGGGTAGTTCAGGTTGCCCACGCGCTCGACCTTCTTGCGCCACTCTTCCTTGTACCAGGCACCCTTGTCCCGCATGGTCGAGGCCGCATTGATGCGGTGAATCTTCGGGCGCTTGGCGTACATCTGCTGCTCATGGGAAAGCTCGGCTTCCAGGCTGGCAATCTGGCTCGACAGTTGCGAGCTGTCGAAATCCGGAGTGGCCGCGGGCTTGGGTTGCGGCTTGCTTTGCTTGGGCTTGGGCTCGGCCTTCTGCGCTTTCGGGGCCTTGGTCGCCACCACGGATTTTTCCGGCTTGGGCGGTGCAGCGACCTCGGGCTTGGCCGCAGGAGGCGGTGTGACTTTGTTGATCTTGCTGTCCTGGAACGGCGCCACCTCGGTGGTGGTAGGTAGCGCTTTCTTTTCCAGCGTGCCGCTGCCCTGCTGATTGTCCTGGGCCTGGAAATCCGCCTTTTTGGGCGCTTTTTCGCTTTTGAAGGTGGCCAGAGTGATATCCATGCTCTGGCGGACCTCGGCTGGCTTGACCACGGTAAAGCCCACGCCCAGGATCAACGCCAGGTGCACCAGGGCGGCCAGAAACAGGGTAAAGCCAAGCCGGTCCACCGGGCGAACACGCGGTGGCAGCAGGTCGGAAGGGATGTCGGCAGGCAGCGTCATCAGGTATCCAGCAACCGCAGGGCGGGGCAGCAGCTCAGTCGATAAGGACCGGCATCATACCCCACCGCGGGCAATTGCTCAGCGTCGGCGGTCAGCGCGCCTTGAGCTTGCGATCAATGGCATCCATCAGCCGGCCACCGATATCGGTGTTGTAGGCCGCGTCGATCTCGCGGATGCAGGTGGGGCTGGTGACGTTGATTTCGGTGAGGTAGTCGCCGATTACGTCCAGGCCGACGAACAGCAGGCCCTTTTCACGCAGTGCTGGGCCGACCTGGGCGGCGATCCAGCGGTCGCGCTCGGTCAGGGGGCGTGCTTCGCCCCGGCCGCCTGCCGCCAGGTTGCCGCGGGTTTCGCCGCTGGCGGGGATGCGGGCAAGGCAATAGTCGACCGGCTCACCGTCGATCATCAGGATGCGCTTGTCGCCGTCCTTGATTTCGGGCAGGTAGGCCTGCGCCATGATCTGCTGGCCGCCGTGCTGGGTCAGGGTCTCGAGGATCACCGACAAGTTTGGGTCGCCCTGGCGGTGACGGAACACCGAAGCGCCGCCCATGCCGTCCAGCGGTTTGAGGATCACGTCGCCATGGCTGGCGGCGAATGCACGCAGGATATCGGCACGGCGGCTGACCAGCGTGGGCGCCATGCATTGCGGGAATTGGGTGGCGAAGAGTTTTTCGTTGCAGTCGCGCAGGCTCTGCGGGCGGTTCACCACCAACACGCCCTCGCGTTCGGCTTGCTCGAGCAGGTAGGTGCTGTAGACGAACTCCATATCGAAGGGCGGGTCCTTGCGCATCAGCACCACGTCCAGCTCGGCTAGGGGGCTGTCCTGCTCCTCGCCCAGCTCGAACCAGCGCGCGGGATCTGCGAATACCTTGAGTGGGCGCATGCGGGCGCGGGCTTTGCCTTCGCCGTGATAAAGGTCGCGCTGCTCCATGTAGAACAGGCTCCAGCCGCGGGCCTGGGCAGCCAGCAGCATGGCCAGCGAGCTGTCCTTCTTGTAGGAGATGGACGCGATCGGGTCCATGACAATGCCGAGGCGAACGCTCATGGGTGGTTCCTCTTGGCGGCCGCAGGCCGCGGTGGGTCGAAAGAAAAGTGGCTCAGGGTGGCGCTGTGAGCGCCGCGGGTCAAGGGGGCGGCAGATGGTACGGGCCCCAGGAGTGTGCTAAAAATGCCTCAGCTTCAAGCTGCAAGCCGTCAGTGGCTTGCTGCCCACACTGTGCAGCGATGGTAACGCGACTTATGGAACAGCCCCTGAAGGTGATGGTGATCGACGACTCCCGCACGATCCGCCGCACTGCGCAGATGTTGCTCGGCGAAGCGGGCTGCGAGGTGATCACCGCCAGTGATGGCTTCGACGCCCTGGCCAAGATCATCGACCACCAGCCAAAGATCATCTTCGTCGATGTGCTGATGCCCCGCCTGGATGGTTATCAGACGTGCGCAGTGATCAAGCACAACAGTGCCTTCAAGGACATCCCAGTGATTTTGCTGTCATCGCGTGACGGCCTGTTCGACAAGGCCCGCGGTCGGGTGGTCGGCTCCGACCAGTTTCTGACCAAACCCTTTAGCAAAGAAGAACTGCTCGACGCGATCAAGGCCCATGTGCCTGGTTTCGCCGTGCCCGAACAATCTGCACCCTGACCGCGCCGTGCGGGTGCGGCTTTCAATTTCCTGATGGGGAAACACAATGGCCCGCGTTCTGATTGTCGACGATTCGCCGACAGAGATGTACAGATTGACCGAATGGCTGGAAAAGCACGGTCACCAGGTGCTCAAGGCCAACAACGGTGCCGATGGCGTGGCCCTGGCCCGCCAGGAAAAGCCCGATGCGGTACTCATGGATATCGTCATGCCGGGCATGAACGGCTTCCAGGCGACCCGCCAGTTGAGCAAAGATCCAGAAACCAGCGCCATTCCCGTGGTGGTGGTGACCACCAAGGACCAGGAAACCGACCGTATCTGGGCCACGCGCCAGGGCGCGCGCGACTTCCTGACCAAGCCTGTGGAAGAGGACGCGTTGATTGCCAAACTGCAAGAAGTGCTGAGCGCTTGACCACTCGCCCGCAGGGCGCGTCGTTGACCGCCTTTGAGCTGTTGCTGGACATCGACCGGCGCTGCCGCCTGCTGGTGGCCGATCAACCGCCGCAGGGCGCCCGCCTGCAGCAATGGAGCGGCATCGGCTTTAGGGTTGCCGGGCAATGGTTCGTGGCTCCGATGGGCGAGGTAGCCGAGGTACTGCGCGAGCCGCGCAGCAGCCGTGTGCCTGGCGTACAGCCATGGGTGTGTGGTGTGGCCAACCTGCGCGGCCGGCTGCTGCCGGTGATGGACCTGAGCAGTTTCTTCGGCCTTGGGCCCACCGCGCCGGGCAAGCAGCGGCGGGTGCTGGTACTGGACCATGAAGACCTGTTCGTCGGCCTGTTGGTCGACGAGGTGCTGGGCCTTCAGCATTTCGCCCTGAGTAGCCTGGAGCTGTCGCCACCACAGCCGCTGCTGCGGGCCGCTGCCCGCTACGTGCAGGGGCACTTCGCGCGCGAGCGCAACTGGGCAATCTTCAGCCCCTTCGCCCTGGCCCAGGCGCCGGGCTTTCTTGACGTGGCGCTATAGGACTTTCGAACGTGAACAAGCCGGCCACCCCAGTCGCCCCTGCCAGCATGACCCCACGCACGCGCAGCATCGTGCAGATCACCGTGCTGTTCGTGATCCTGATTCTGTCGATCATTCTGCTGTTCGCTAACTTCGCTTACCTCAATACCCAGGCCAACCACGACAAGCAGTACATCGGCCATGCCGGCGAGCTGCGCGTGTTGTCCCAGCGGATCGCCAAGAATGCCACCGAGGCGGCAGCGGGCAAGGCCCTGGCGTTCAAGCTGTTGTCCGATGCGCGCAACGATTTCGAACAGCGTTGGAGCTACCTGCGCGAGGGTGACAAGTCTACCGGCCTGCCTGCTGCGCCTGCGGCGGTGCGCGATGAAATGGAGGCGGTGCGCCAGGACTGGGAAAACCTGCGCAAGAACACCGATACCATTCTGGCCAGCGAGCAGACCGTGCTGTCTTTGCACCAGGTGGCTGCGACCCTGGCCGAGACCGTGCCGCAACTGCAGGTCGAGTACGAGAAGGTGGTGGAAATCCTGCTCCAGAGCGGGGCGCCGGCCAATCAGGTGGTGGTAGCCCAACGCCAGTTGCTGCTGGCCGAACGCATCCTTGGTTCGGTCAACACGGTACTGGCTGGCGATGAAACGGCGGCGCAGGCTGCCGATGCCTTTGGCCGCGACGCCAGCCGTTTCGGCCAGGTGCTCGAAGGCATGCTCGGCGGCAACCCGGCCATCCAGGTAACCCGCGTGGAAGACACCGACGCCCGTGCTCGCCTGGCGGAGATCGCCGAATTGTTCCAGTTCGTGGCAGGTTCGGTGGATGAAATCCTCGAAACTTCGCCGGAGCTGTTTCGCGTTCGCGAAGCGGCCGGGAACATCTTCAGCCTGTCACAGACCTTGCTCGACGAAGCCTCGCACCTGGCCAACGGGTTCGAGAACCTCGCCAGTGGCCGCACCCTCGACACCGTCGGGGGGTACGCATTGGGCCTGCTGGCCTTGGCTTCGATCATCCTGATCGGCCTGGTGATGGTCCGCACTACCCATCGCCAGTTGCAGGAAACCGCTGAGAAGAATGAGCGTAACCAGCAAGCGATCATGCGTCTGCTGGATGAAATCGAAGAGCTGGCCGACGGCGATCTGACGGTTACGGTGTCGGTGACCGAAGACTTCACTGGCGCCATCGCCGACTCGATCAACTACTCGGTCGACCAGTTGCGCGACCTGGTGGCCACCATCAACCACAGTGCCGAGCAGGTGGCAGCTGCCGTGCAGGACACGCAGAACACCGCACGGCAGTTGGCCAAGGCTTCGGAGCACCAGGCCGAGCAGATCAGCGAGGCTTCCGAGGCGGTTGGCGACATGGTCGAATCGATCGACAGGGTTTCTGCTCACGCGTATGAATCGGCCAAAGTTGCCGAGCGTTCGGTGGCCATCGCCAACAAGGGCAACGAGGTGGTGCACAACACCATCGATGGCATGAACAACATCCGCGAACAGATCCAGGACACTGCCAAGCGAATCAAGCGTCTGGGCGAATCTTCCCAGGAAATCGGCGATATCGTCAGCCTGATCGACGATATTGCCGACCAAACCAACATCCTGGCTCTCAACGCCGCCATTCAGGCGTCCCTGGCGGGCGAAGCCGGCCGCGGCTTTGCCGTGGTGGCCGACGAGGTGCAGCGCCTGGCCGAGCGATCGTCCTCGGCGACCCGGCAGATCGAGGCGCTGGTGCGGACCATTCAGGCGGACACCAATGAAGCCGTGATTTCCATGGAGCAGACCACCGCCGAAGTGGTGCGCGGTGCCCGGCTGGCCCAGGATGCCGGGGTAGCGTTGGCGGAGATCGAAGGAGTGTCGCAGAACCTTGCCGAGCTTATCCACAGCATCTCCGACGCCGCCCAGTTGCAAACCTCCTCTGCCGGGCAGATTTCCCACACCATGGCGGTGATCCAACAGATCACCGCGCAGACTTCAGCCGGTTCCGGAGCCACTGCCGACAGCATCCGCCACCTGGCGCGAATGGCCAGTGAGATGCGCCGCTCGGTCTCCGGGTTCACCCTGCCGGCTCCTGCCGAGCAACGCTGAGGAAAGCCCATGGCTTCTGCCGCTGTAAGCCCCGAGCGCCAAGATACCGTGGCCCTGGCCTGGACCCGCGCCGCCATCTTCGATTGCTTGAGCCAGGCACGTCAGGCCCTGGAGCGTTTTGCCGGGCAGACCGATGACCTGTCGATACTCGCTTTCGTCGTGGATAACCTGCATCAGGTGCACGGCTGCCTGCGCATGCTCGAACTGCGCGGTGCCACGCGCCTGGCCGAAGAGCTGGAATTACTGGCCAAAGCTTTGGCCGATGGCCAGGTCAGCCCTCGCGGGGACTGCCTGGGGCCGTTGTTTCGGGGGCTTGAGCAATTGCCCTCGTACTTGGAGCGGTTGCGCGGTGCGCGCCATGATCTGCCATTGGTGATGCTGCCATTGCTCAATCAGCTGCGCGCTTGCCGTGGTGTCGAACCCCTGGCCCAAGCCAGCCTGATCAGCGGTGCGGCGCAGCGTTTTGCCGGTTCCGATGACCTGGCCAACCTGGACCTGTCGCTGGGTAACTGGCGAGAGCAGTTGCAGGCTGGGCCTGGGCGCGATGCCTTGCGCTCGGTGGTCACGGCCTTGTGTGATGACCTGGTGCGGATCAAGGAACGCCTTGACCAGTTCGTGCGTGGCGACCGCCAGCACAGCGAAGAACTGGAAACCCTGCTCGCACCCTTGCGCCACGTGGCTGATACCTTGGCGGTGCTGGGCTTCCAGCAACCACGCCGGGTGATCATCGACCAGGTGCTGGCGCTGCAGGCGTTGGCCCAGGGCGAGCGAGCCGTGGATGACGCGGTATTGATGGATGTGGCTGGTGCTCTGTTGTATGTGGAAGCCACCCTCAACGGCATGGTGCTGCCTCAGGAAGATGGCGCACCGGGCGGCCTGCCGGGTTCCGATCTGGCAGAGATTCGCCAATTGGTGCTGACCGAGTCGCTTTCGGTGTTGCAGCAGGCCAAGGACCTGATCGGCGATTGCCTCGAGTCTGGCTGGCCAAAGCAGCGCTTGCAGCCGCTGCCGGGGCTTTTGCAGCAGGTGCGTGGTGCGCTGGCGATGTTGATGCTGCCGGCCGCCGCTGAGGTGTTGGCAGGTTGCGCGAGTTATGTGCAAAGTTGGCTTCAGCACCTGGAGACCGAGCCGCCAGAGCCCGAACTGAACCACTTGGCGCAGGCCCTCAGTGCCGCTGAATGCTACTTGCAATGGCGGGTCGCAGACCCGCTGGCCGATGCCCAGCCTTTCCTGGACATGGCCTGCACCAGCCTCACCGCGCTGGGCGTGCAATGCACCCATGCCGACCGTTTCGAAATCCATGACGGCAGTGATGGCATCGATGACGAATTGCGTGAGGTGTTCCTCGAAGAAGCCAGTGAGTTGTTGCCGGAAATCGAGCGGCACTGGTTGCGCTGGCGTGCCGACAATAGCCTGCGCGATGCCCTGATCGAGGTGCGCCGCGACCTGCACACGCTTAAGGGCAGCGGCCGTATGGTGCATGCCGAGGCGGTAGCCGAGCTGGCGTGGGGCGGGGAGCACCTGCTCAATCGCGTGCTGGAAGGGCGTATCGCCTTGAGCCCGGAGGGCGCCGTGGCGCTGCAGCAGGTGTTCGTTCACTTGCCGGATCTGCTGGCCGACTTCGCCGCCGGCCAACTGCCACAGTTGACCGAGGTCGAACAGCTGGCGAGCCACCTGCACGCTCTTGCCGAGAATGACGCACCGGCCAGTGCTGCGGTCGATGGCCTCGATCCGCAGCTGCTGGATATTTTCCGCAACGAGGCACAAGGGCATTTGGCCGACCTCGAGGCCTTCCTGCAAGGGGGGGAGGGTGCTGACCGCGAAGTCAGTGACAGCCTGCAGCGCGCCTTGCACACGCTCAAGGGCAGCGCCGCCATGGCCGGGGTCATGCCGATCGCCGAACTTGCCACCGCCTTCGACCGCCTGGTACGTGAGTACCGTGGCCACCAACTGCCCCTACAGGGGCAGGAGCTGCAGTGGCTGCAAACGGCCCATGGGCTTTTCGTGCAAGGCCTGGCCCAGCTGGGTAGCTCGCCATTGGCGGCGATTGCCGGCGCGGCCCAACTGATCGAACAGGTTGGCGAAGCGGTGGATCTACGCCTGGCCAGCCTGCATGCCGAGCCCCACCCTAGCCGTCCTGGCAAGCGCGACCCGCAGCAGGTCGCAAGCTTTCTGGCTCAGGCCATGGACATCGTGCTCGATGCCGAGTCTTTACTCTCGCGCTGGCAGCAACAACCGGGGCAGCGCGAGCCGCTGGAGACTTTGCTCGATGAACTGACGACCCTGGGTCACGCCGCGCATCTGGCGGATCTGTGGCAGATGGACGCGGTGTGCGAAGCACTGCTGGACGTCTACGGCGCGGTAGAAGAGGGCAGCCTGGGTGCCAGCCCGCGCTTGTTCGCCGTTGCCCAGCAAACCCACGAAGCGTTGCTGGACATGCTCGACCAGGTCGCTGCCGGGCAGCAAGCCAGCCCTCGACCTGAGTGTGTCGATGCCCTGCGCGAGCTGCTCGATGGCGCGCTGGCGGCCGATGCCACCGGCCTGGTCAGTGCCGAGGCGGTCACACCGTTGCCTGGTTCACTGGAGCAGGATGAAGAACCCGACAGCCCAGGGGACAAAGAACTGCTGGAAGTCTTTCTCGAAGAAAGCTCCGACATCGTCGAAAGCGCCGCCGCTGCCTTGGCGCGCTGGCAGGCCGACCCGCGCAACAGCGCCGAGGTCGAGAACCTGCTACGTGACCTGCATACCCTCAAAGGCGGGGCGCGCATGGTCGAGATCAGCGCCATCGGCGACCTGGCCCATGAGCTGGAATTTCTCTACGAGTTGCTTGCCGCAGGGCGTTTGCCGCCGAGCGCGGCGCTTTTCGCACTCTTGCAGAACTGCCATGATCGCCTGGCCCACATGCTCGATGCCGTGCGCCTTGGCCAGCCTTTGCACGCCGCAACCGCGCTGATCGACTACATCCGCAATTTCAGCAGTGCCGCATTGACCGACAGTGCCGCTGGCCAGGCGCTGGCCGACACCGCCCCAAGCGACATGCCCGCCGCCGCCCCCGAGCGCGCACCGGGCGACATGGTCAAGGTCGACGCCGAACTGCTCGACGACCTGGGCAACCTGGCCGGTGAGCATTCGGTCATTCGTGGTCGGATCGAGCAGCAAGTCAACGATGCCCAGTTCGCCCTCAACGAGATGGAAACCACGCTGGAGCGCATGCGTGACCAGCTGCTGCGGCTGGATATCGAAACACAGGGCCGAGTCAGCAGCCGGCAAGCGTTCGAAGGCGATGCCTACGAAGATTTCGACCCCCTGGAAATGGACCGTCATTCGCAGTTGCAGCAGTTGTCACGGGCACTGTTCGAATCGGCATCCGACCTGCTCGACCTGAAGGAAACCCTCACCCAACGCGCCCAGGAGTCCTACAGCTTGCTGCAGCAGCAGGCGCGGGTGAACAGCCAACTACAGGAAGGCCTGACCGCCACGCTGATGGTGCCATTCGAACGCCTTGTGCCGCGTTTGCAGCGCGTGGTGCGGCAGGTCGCCAGTGAGTTGGGCAAGCAGGTCGAGTTGGTGGTCGGCAATGCCGAAGGTGAGCTGGACCGCAGCGTGCTCGAGCGCATGGTCGCACCCTTGGAGCACATGCTGCGCAATGCCGTCGATCATGGCCTTGAAGCGCGCGAGGTACGCCTGGCCGCAGGTAAGCCTGAGCAGGGCACCATCCACCTCAACTTGCTGCACGAAGGCGCAGACATCGTCATCGAGATGACCGACGACGGCGCAGGTGTGCCGCTTGAGGCGGTGCGGCGCAAGGCGATCAAACGCGGCCTGCTGGACCCGCAGGCCCAGTTGAGCGACCACGAGATTCTACAGTTCATCCTGCGCCCGGGCTTTTCCACCGCCGAGAAGATCACCCAGATCTCCGGGCGTGGGCTGGGCATGGATGTAGTCCACGAAGAGGTCAAGCAACTGGGCGGGTCGATGAGTATCGAGTCTGCCCAGGGCAAGGGTGCGCGCTTTCTGATTCGCTTGCCGTTCACCGTGTCGATCAACCGGGCACTGATGGTGCACGTGGGCGAGGAGCAATACGCCATCCCACTGAACACCATCGAGGGAATCGTGCGGGTACCACCGGCTGAACTGGCAGCCTGTTACCAGGCCGATACGCCGCGCTACGTATACGCTGGCCATGATTACGAGCTGCGTTACCTGGGCGAACTGCTGCAGGGCCTGCCGCGCCCGGTGCTGCTGGGGCAAAGCGTGCCGTTGCCGTTACTGCTGGTGCACTCTCAGACTCAGTCGTTCGCCATCCAGGTCGATAGCCTGTCGCCTAGCCGCGAAATCGTGGTCAAAAGCCTCGGCTCGCAGTTCGCCGCGGTGGCGGGGCTGTCGGGCGCGACCTTGCTCGGCGATGGCCGAGTGGTACTGATCCTCGACCTGCTGGGCCAACTGCGTGGCCAGCAGCGGCGCCTGGCACGTTTGCCCGCTGGCAGCGGTGTGCAGCGGACGCTGTTCGAGCCGGCAGCCCAGCGGCGAACGTTGGTAATGGTAGTGGACGATTCTGTCACCGTGCGCAAGGTCACCAGCCGTTTGCTGGAGCGCCATGGCATGAGCGTACTGACGGCAAAGGACGGGGTCGATGCCATGGCCCTGCTGCAGGAACACCGGCCGGACGTGGTGTTGCTGGATATCGAAATGCCGCGCATGGACGGCTTCGAAGTCGCCACCCGCATTCGCCGCGACGAGCGGCTCAAGGCTCTGCCGATCATCATGATCACTTCCCGCACTGGGCAGAAGCACCGCGAACGTGCCATGGCCATCGGCGTCAATGATTACCTGGGCAAACCCTATCAGGAGTCGGTGCTGTTGCAGAGCATCGCCCATTGGAGCCATAGCCATGCTTGAACTGCTTGCAGGGCAGCGCAACAGCCTGACCGGCCTGTTGCTGCCCTTGGGCGACCGGACCTTGGTGCTACCTAACGTCGCCGTGGTCGAATTGATTGGCCAGCGCAACCTCACGTGCGAGCGGGGCGACCCGGCCTGGCATCTTGGCTGGATCGACTGGCGCCAGCAGCACCTGCCGTTGATCGGCTTCGAGGCTGCCTGCGGGGGGCATACCCCCTGCGGCGAGCGTGCGCGAATCGTGGTGCTCAATGCCCTAGGTGACACCGGCCTGCGCTACCTGGCGGTGCTGCTGCAGGACATCCCTCGCTCGTGCAAGCTCGACATTCAGCTCAACTACGTGGATGTACCACTGGGTAGCCTGGAATTGGCCGCCGTGCAGGTGGGCGAGCAAGTGGCGCGGGTGCCCGACTTGGCAGGGTTGGAGCGGTTGGTGCGTGACGCTCACTTGCTACCCGGCGACCAGTAACAGACGGGCATGGGCGTCAGGCAACTTACTGCGACTTACGAAGGGCGCACACTTGCCTGGGCCCGCGCTTGTTCCAGTCTGGCCTTGGCCCTATCGGCTGTGTCCTTTGATATCTCTGTTGCGATCGCTACCGGGGCACTGTCTACCAAGGCCTTGGCATCGCCGTGTGGCAATCCGGTGAGCTCACGTACGGCTGCAATCACGGCGATTCGGTCTGGACCAACGCTATCGAGCCAAACAGCGTACAAGTTATTTTCGCTGGCGTAACTTTTGTTATCTGAATGCATGTCTCAATTCCTATTGGGTGATGTGTGCCTCAAGGAAATGTAATGAACGGCTAGTCACACGAGTACTGGCAATCATGTTAGGTAGGGACGGTGAAGGAGCGCTGGAAGGGAACCTGGTTTCAAGGTAGAGGTCTTTTCTGCATGTATTACGGTGAACGCTTCAACGCCTGGACCCACCTGGTCGGTGCTGTCCTGGCCTGTATCGGTGCCATCTGGCTGATTGTCGCGGCGGGCCTGCAAGGCGATCCGTGGAAAATCGTCAGCTTTTCCATCTACGGCGGCACTTTGATGCTGCTGTACAGCATTTCTACTCTCTACCACAGCACCCGCGGGCGAGCGAAGGTGATCATGCGTAAGCTCGATCACCTGTCGATCTATCTGTTGATCGCCGGCAGCTACACCCCATTCTGCCTGGTCAGCCTGCGCGGGCCGTGGGGCTGGAGCCTGTTCGGCGTGGTCTGGGGGTTGGCGCTGATCGGCATGCTGCAGGAGATCAAGCCGCGCACCGAGGCACGCGTGCTGTCGATCATCATTTACGCGGTGATGGGCTGGATCGTGCTGGTGGCGGTCAATCCGCTGTTGCAAAGCCTGGGTACTGCAGGCTTCGCCTGGTTGGCGGCCGGTGGCCTGTTCTATACCGTTGGCATCATCTTCTTCGCCTTCGACAGCCGCTTCCGCCACTGGCACGGCATCTGGCACCTATTTGTGATCGCCGGCAGCCTTATGCACTTCGTGGCAGTGTCGCTGTACGTGCGCTAGAAATCGCCCCACAGCTGCTGAGCTACCGATAGCGCCACCACCGGCGCGGTTTCGGTGCGCAGTACCCGCGGGCCCAGGCGCGCTGCGTTGAACCCCACGGCGTTGGCCTGCTCGACTTCGGTATCGCTCAACCCGCCTTCAGGGCCGATGAGAAAAGCCAAGGTTGCCGGTTTTTCATGGCTGGTCAGCGGTTCGGCGACCGGGTGCAGTACGAGCTTGAGATCGGCCTCAGTGCCCTTGAGCCATTCGCTTAAGGTGACTGGCGGGTGGATCACTGGCAGGGTGGAGCGGCCGCACTGTTCGCAGGCGCTGATTGCAACCTGACGCCAGTGGGCCAGGCGTTTGTCGGCACGTTCGTCCTTCAGACGCACCTCACAGCGCTCGCTGACGATCGGGGTGATGACATTGGCACCCAGTTCGGTAGCCTTCTGGATAGCCCAATCCATGCGCTCCCCGCGCGACAGGCCTTGACCTAAATGCACGTGCAGCGACGAGTCGGGTTGGCCAGCCAGGGCCTGGTCGAGGCTCACGCGCACGGTCTTCTTGCCGACTTCCAGCAAGCGGCCGAGAAATTCCTGGCCGCTACCGTCAAACAGCTGCACGGCGTCGCCGGGCGCCATGCGCAGAACACGGCCGATGTAGTGGGCCTGGGCTTCGGGCAGGTCGTGCTCGCCGAGGCTTAAGGGGGCGTCGATGAAGAAGCGGGACAGTCTCATGGTTGTGCTCGAACGAAAAGGGATCACATTACTCCATGGGAGCGGTTTACCTGCGAGTGCGGCGGTGCAGCCACCTTCGTGCGCACGGGTAAACCTGCTGCCATGGAATCGACGGCGGGCGCTGTGGCTTAGCCCGGGTCGCGGAAGTCGGGGTGGAAGTTGGCCGGTACGGCGACGCTGACGCTGTCACGGGTGGCGATGTCGATGCCTTCGCTGGCCACTTCGGCGAGGAAGTCGATCTGCTCCGGGGTGATCACGTATGGCGGCAGGAAGTACACCACGCTGCCCAACGGGCGCAGCAGCGCGCCGCGGGTCAGGGCGTGCTCGAACACTTTCAGGCCGCGCCGCTCCTGCCATGGGTATGCGGCCTTGGTGGCTTTGTCCTGGACCATCTCGATGGCCAACGCCATGCCGGTCTGACGGACTTCAGCGACGTGGGCATGCTCGGCCAGGTGCGCGGTGGCGCTGGCCATGCGCGTTGCCAGGGCTTTGTTGGCCTCGATCACGTTGTCCTGCGCGAAGATGTCCAACGTGGCCAGCGCGGCGGCGCAGGCCAGCGGGTTGCCGGTGTAGCTGTGCGAGTGCAGGAAGGCTCGCAGGGTCGGGTAATCGTCATAGAAGGCCTGGTAGACCTTGTCGGTGGTCAGGCAGGCCGCCAACGGCAGGTAACCGCCGGTCAGGGCCTTGGAAAGGCACAGGAAATCCGGGCGGATACCGGCCTGTTCACAGGCGAACAGCGTGCCGGTGCGGCCGAACCCCACCGCGATTTCGTCGTGGATCAGGTGCACGTCGTAGCGGTCGCAGGCCTCGCGCAGCAGCTTGAGGTAAACCGGGTGATACATGCGCATGCCGCCGGCACCCTGGATCAGCGGTTCGATGATCACCGCCGAGAGGGTTTCATGGTGTTCGGCCAGGGTCTGTTCCATGGCGGCGAACATGTTGCGCGAGTGTTCTTCCCAGCTCATGCCCTCAGGGCGCAGGTAGCAGTCGGGGCTTGGCACCTTGATGGTGTCCAGCAACAGCGCCTTGTAGGTTTCGGTGAACAGCGGCACGTCACCTACGGACATGGCCGCAATGGTTTCGCCGTGGTAGCTGTTGGTCAACGTCACGAAGCGTTTTTTTGCCGGTTTGCCGATGTTCTGCCAGTAATGGAAGCTCATCTTCAACGCCACTTCGATACACGACGAGCCATTGTCGGCGTAGAAGACCCGGTCCAGGCCCGTCGGTGTGATGGCTACCAGTCGCTCGGACAGCTCGATGACCGGCTGGTGGCTGAAGCCGGCAAGGATCACGTGCTCCAGTTGGTCGACCTGGTCCTTGATGCGCTGGTTGATGCGAGGGTTGGCGTGGCCGAACACATTGACCCACCAGCTGCTCACGGCATCCAGGTAGCGCTTGCCCTCGAAGTCCTCGAGCCACACGCCCTCGCCACGCTTGATCGGAATCAGCGGCAACTGCTCGTGGTCTTTCATCTGGGTGCAGGGGTGCCACAGGACCTTGAGGTCGCGCTGCATCCACTGATCGTTGAGGCCCATCGGCACTTCTCCTGGCTTTGCTGCCTGCTTTGACCGCGTAAGCCTAAGCAAAGCCTTGGGGGAGGACAACCATTAGCGGCCCGTTGGCGAAATTGTCAGTTGCCAAAGGCACTTGATATCGCCGTGCTGGCAGGGCCCGGACAGCTGACGTATTCTTAGCGCAATGTCTTGTGGGGTATTTCCGCCCCATCCCATCCCTGTAATTTCAACTCGGAGTCTGCCGACATGGCTGCTGCTTGGGTGCGCCTGTGCGCATTGGTATTGATCGGTGCGTCCAGCGGGGCCGCACTGGCGAAAGACAAAACACCGTCAGCAATCGTGGTAGGTGGCGGCCTGGCAGGCCTGACCGCAGCTTACGAACTGCAGGACAAAGGCTGGCAGGTGACTGTGCTGGAAGCCAAAGCGGGCATGGGCGGGCGCTCGGGCCTGGCCACCAGCGAGTGGATCGGCAATGCCAAGGCGCAGCCGGTGCTCAACCAGTACCTGGACCGCTTCAAGCTGCAAACCTTGCCGGCACCAGAGTTCGTACGCACGCCCAGCTACCTGATCGACGGCGAATACTTCAGTAGCACCGACCTTGCCACCAAGCAGCCGGCCACGGCAGAGGCGATCAAGCGCTACGAGAAAACCCTCGATGACCTGGCACGCTCGATCGACGATCCGTTGAACCCGCAAGCGACCAGTACCCTGTTTGCGCTCGACCAGATCAACGTGTCCAGCTGGCTCGACAAGCTGCAACTGCCAGCTACCGCACGTCAATTGATCAACCAGCAGATTCGCACCCGTTACGATGAGCCGTCGCGCTTGTCGCTGCTTTATTTTGCCCAGCAAAACCGTGTCTACCGTGGCGTCAGCGACCGTGACCTGCGCGCTTCGCGGCTGCCTGGCGGCAGCCCGGTGCTGGCTCAGGCCTTCGTCAAGCAGCTCAAGACCATCAAGACCAATTCGCCAGTGACCGCGATCGTGCAGGACAAGGACGGTGTCACGGTCAAGGTTGGTGGCGCCGACTACAAGGCCGATTACCTGGTGATGGCCGTGCCGCTGCGGGCCTTGGCCAAGATCCAGATCACCCCTGGCCTGGATGCTCAGCACATGGCCGCGATCAAAGGCACCAACTACGGCTGGCGCGACCAGCTGATGCTCAAGTTCAAGCAGCCCGTATGGGAAAGCCGTGCACGCATGTCGGGCGAGATCTTCAGTAACGCTGGCCTGGGCATGCTGTGGGTCGAGCCGGCGCTCAAAGGCGGCGCTAATGTGGTGATCAACCTGTCGGGTGACAATGCCCGTCTGTTGCAAGCATTTGGCGACAAGCAAATGGTCGATCAGGTCCTGATTCGCCTGCACGCGTTCTATCCCCAGGCCCGTGGCGCTTTCACCGGCTACGAGGTCAAGCGTTACAGCGTCGACGCGGGCACAGGTGGCGCTTACCTGGCTTACGGCCCAGGTCAGATCAGCAAATACTGGCGCCTGTGGGAGCGCCCGGTGCAGCGCATCGCTTTTGCGGGTGAGCACACCGATGCGCTCTACCCTGGCACCCTTGAGGGGGCGTTGCGCAGCGGCCAGCGGGCTGCCAGCCAGGTGCAGGACCTGCTTGCCGGCAAGTCGTTCGACCCCGCCAAGGCGGCCACCGTGGCAGCCGCAGCGACAGCGGGCGCGGCTGCGACGAAAAAGGACAGTGGCGGGTTCTTCTCGCGCCTGTTCGGCGGTGATGACAAGCCTGAGGCGAAAACGCCACCGGCTGCCAAGGCGACCGATACCGCACCGGCCCAGGCTCCAACTCCTGCTACCGCTGCCCCTGTGCCCGCCGCTGCTGCGCCCGCTGCAGTAGCCAAAGAAGAGCCGGCCAAGCCTGCGGCCGCCAAACCTGCGGCCAAGAAGCCTGCACCGGCTAAGCACGCCCCTGCACACAAGCCTGCTGCCAAGCAGGCGCACAAGGCGACCGAGCCAAAAAAGGCAGCGGCCAAATCCGCTCCAGCGAAAAAGCCGGCAACTGGTAATCAGGCCAAAGCCAACTGACGTTTAACTCGGCCTCTTTGCAGGGTTACGCTGCGAAGGGGCCGAGATATCCAAAGGTTATTTCCCCGCACCCCGTTAATGTTTTCTTAATAGGAAACTTGCACACTAAATATCGGATTATTTGATAATCCACAGCAATTTTTTAAGCTTTTATTCGATACGTTAAGCGCTAGTCTGTGCACAGCTTTCACGGAGAAACAGCTCATCATGCAACTGCGCAACTCACCTTCTCGCTATGGCGTAGTCAGCATCGTCCTGCACTGGGGCGTTGCATTGGCAGTCTTTGGCCTGTTCGGCCTGGGCCTGTGGATGGTCGAGCTCGACTACTACGATCCTTGGCGCAAGGCCGGCCCCGATTTGCACAAAAGCATCGGCCTGGTCTTGCTGGGGGTGATGTTGGTGCGTGTAGTCTGGCGTTTCATCAGCCCGCCGCCACCGGCGCCAGCGAACCATGGGGCACTCACCCGCGTAGCTGCCAAGTTGGGGCACCTGGCGTTGTATATCGGGCTGTTCGCGGTCATGACCGCGGGCTACCTGATTTCCACCGCTGACGGCGTAGGCATTCCAGTGTTTGGGTTGTTCGAGGTGCCGGCTTTGGTCAGCGACCTACCGGACCAAGCCGACCTGGCCGGGGTGATTCACCTGTGGTTGGCCTGGGGCTTGGTGATCTTCGCCGTATTGCATGGCTTGGCCGCTTTGAAGCACCATTTCATCGACCGTGACGCGACCCTGACCCGTATGCTGGGCCGCAAAGCTTGATTCTCAACCTCAATTGCAATGGAAGGAAAGTAAGGATGTTGAAAAAGACTTTTGCCGCTCTGGCGCTCGGTACCGCTCTGTTCACCGCTGGCCAGGCCATGGCCGCCGAGTACAAGATCGACAAGGAAGGCCAGCACGCGTTCGTCGACTGGAAGATCAGCCATTTGGGCTACAGCTTCATTCACGGCACCTTCAAGGACTTCAGCGGTGACTTCACCTGGGACAGCGCCAAGCCTGAAGCCAGCAAGATCAGCGTCGACCTGAAAACTGCCAGCGTCTGGTCCAACCATGCCGAGCGCGACAAGCACATCGCCAGCAAGGACTTCCTGGACGTCAGCAAGTACCCGGATGCCAAGTTCGTATCCACCAGTGTCAAATCGACCGGTGACAAAACTGCCGATGTGACTGGCGATCTTACCCTGCATGGTGTGACCAAGCCGGTTACCTTCAAGGCCACCTTCAACGGTGAAGGCAAAGACCCATGGGGCGGCGAGCGCGCTGGCTTCAACGCCACCACCACCCTGAACCTGAACGACTTTGGCATCAAGGGCCCAGGCCCGACTTCGCAGACCCTGGACCTGGACATCAGTGTCGAAGGTGTGAAGCAGAAGTAAGCAATGAGAACGCCGCCCCAATAGCTCATGCCAATCAGTTGATGTTTCAGGCTATCTATTGGGGCGACGTTGCGGCTCTTCGCGGGTAAACCCGCTCTTACAGGTTATGCGCCGGCCCTGATTCCGGCGCAGAACCTGTAAGAGCGGGTTTTTCGTGAGAGGCGCAAAACCAGCCGCCAGTGGGCATACAGTGACTGCGCCGGCCATGATGCCAGCACAGACCTGTAGAAGCGGGTTTACCCGCGAAGGGCTGCAAAGCAGCCCTAATGGACTTATTAACTGACTGGCATCAGCCGAAGGGCGGCGTTGTGCCTACGGCTCAGCCCTTGCGGGTCAGCAGCGCTGGTCGCTCACTTCGAGGGCGGCTTGGCAGGTCGTCCAGTTGCTCGGGCGTAGGGTAACGATCGAGCTTGGATTCCTTGCGAATGATCACCGGCTGGTGCTGCTCGCGGGTACTACGTACCGCCGGCTCCTGGCGCGATGCATCCTCACGGCCTGCCGAACGGTTACGACCACCGCCATTGCCGTCGCGACGACCACCACCGGCATTGTTGTTACGTGGGCGCTTGTCAGCGCTGCCGTTACGACCCTGCCCGCCGGCATTGCGGCCCTGGCCACCATTATTACGTGCCTGGCCAGTGCCATTGTTGCCGCGCTGGCTGCCTTGGCTCTGGCCCGTGCCTTGAGCGGCACCACCTGGGCGGCGGTTGCGACCTTGACCTTTGCCGTTCTGGTATGGGCTTACGTAATCGGCACGGTTACCGAAATTGTCGATCTCGTCGTCCAGAAACTCTTCCGGATCACGGTCGGCCGGGACTTTCGGGACCGGGGTAGCGCTTGCCTGTTGCTGCTGGCGCGGCTTCTTGTCACGTGGCTTGCGTGGTTGTCTGTCGCCAGACTTTTCCTTGTCGGCAGGCTTGTCCGCTGCCTGCTGCTTGGCCTTGCCTTTGTCCTTGCCCTTGTCCTTGCGGCCACCGTTGGCGTCTTTGCCGCCGTCTCCACGGGCTTGTTGATTGCGCCCGCCGCGGCCGCTGTTCTGCTGGCGCTCACGCGCCTCTGGCTTTTCGGCCTCTACTTGGCTGGCATCGAAGCCCATCAGATCGCCATCGGGGATCCTCTGCTTGGTGACCCGCTCGATGCTTTTGAGCAGCTTCTCTTCATCTGGCGCGACCATGGAAATAGCCTCGCCCGAACGCCCGGCACGGCCAGTCCGGCCAATGCGGTGCACGTAATCTTCCTCGACGTTGGGCAGCTCGAAGTTGACCACATGGGGCAGTTGGTCGATGTCCAGGCCGCGGGCGGCAATGTCGGTGGCTACCAGCACCCGCACACTATTGGCCTTGAAGTCGGCCAGCGCTTTGGTGCGGGCGTTCTGGCTCTTGTTGCCGTGGATCGCGGCGGCGGTCAGGCCGTGCTTTTCCAGGTACTCGGCCAGGCGGTTGGCGCCATGCTTGGTGCGGGTGAACACCAGGACCTGCTCCCAGGCACCCAGCGTGATCAGGTGGGCCAACAGGGCGCGCTTGTGGCTGGCTGGCAGGCGATAGACGCGCTGCTCGATGCGCTCGACGGTGGTGTTCGGCGGTGTGACTTCGATGCGCTCCGGGTTGTGCAGGAGCTTGTCGGCCAGGTCGGTGATGTCTTTGGAGAAGGTCGCCGAGAACAGCAGGTTCTGGCGTTTGGCCGGCAACCGGGCGAGGACCTTCTTCACGTCATGGATAAAGCCCATGTCGAGCATACGGTCGGCTTCGTCCAGCACCAGGATCTCCACATGCGCCAGGTCCACCTTGCCCTGACCGGCCAGGTCGAGCAGGCGCCCCGGGCAGGCGACCAGCACGTCCACGCCCTTGGCGATGGCTTGGATCTGCGGGTTCATGCCGACGCCGCCGAAGATGCAGGCGCTGACCAGTGGCAGGTCGCGGGCGTACACCTTGAAGCTGTCGTGTACCTGCGCAGCCAGTTCGCGGGTCGGCGTCAGGACCAATACGCGCGGTTGACGCGGGCCGTGACGCTGGGATTTGTCGGGGTGGCCGGCCGGGAACAGACGCTCGAGGATCGGCAAGGCGAAACCGCCGGTTTTACCAGTACCAGTCTGAGCGGCAACCATCAGGTCGCGGCCCTGCAACACGGCGGGAATGGCCCGCTGTTGCACCGGGGTCGGCTGGGTGTAGCCCGCTGCCTCGATAGCGCGGACAAGTGCCTCGGAGAGACCGAGGGAAGCAAAGGACATGGGCAATCCTGTTCTCGTGGGGGCTGGGCCCGTTGGGATATTCTGCCTGGCGCGACGGGCATCGAAGGGATGCGATCGCGTCCGGTCCAGCTGGGCTTTCACTGCACATCCGGGAAGCGGCGGGTGGACGCGAATGGGCGTCAGTACCGATCGGGATGCCTGTTGCAAGGCCGAGCGTCCGGGCGTGAGCCGGGCGGGAAGGCCCGAGTATAACAGAGCTAACGCGGCATGCTGTGTTCGTGCTGCTCAACGGCGTCAGACGGGCTTGCGGAGCCGCCGGTATAACGCTCGATAATCGCCGTATAGGCGCGCTCCTGCTTGAAACGGCGTAATTCTTCGGTGAATGCCTGAGCCAATAATTGGTGCTCCGGGGTTCGGGTCAAACCCAGGTACTGAGCCTGACGGCTTATCACCAGGGGCAATTCCTCCACCTGCTGTTCCAGGCCAAGTTGACGGCGCAGGTAGCGCCCAACCAAGCGATCAGTGACCACCAGGTCTACGCGCGCGCGTATGAGCTTGCCGAAATTGGCTTCATGGGTTGGCGCGGATTCGCGTTTGAACGCCGAAGACTCGCTGAAGGCTTTGCCGTAGGTGTAACCCGACGAGATACCAACGCTAAGGCCCGCCAGGTCACCGAGGTGGGTGACTGCATGGGGGCGGTTTCGGTCTTGGAACAGCACGAATTCGACATGGGACATAGGTTCTTCGGGGTAGACCAAAAAAGCCTCACGTGACTCAACCCGGAAGATATCCATCACGCCGTCGGTCAAGCCCTGTTCCACCATCGCCAGGCAGCGCTTCCAAGGCATGAACTGCCAGTCCACTTCGACACCCAGCCGGCGGAACACCTGCGTAGTGACTTCGTAATCGATGCCTTTGGCCTGGCCCTGCTCGAGATACACATAGGGCGCCCAGTCGTCGCTGACCAGGCGCAGCCGTTCGGCCAGCGCCAAAGGGCTCAGGCAGGCGAGCAGCATTATGCACAGCAATCGGACAGCGTAGCGCATGGCGCGAGATTACGCGCTCAGCAGGGGCAAAGCCAGTGATGCTGCAAGCCCCTTGTAGTTAGCCATCAGCGCTGGCGGGAGCGCAGCAAGTGCGCCTCGACGTCTTTGCGTCTGCTACCCAGGGACAGGCGCAGGCTTGGGTGACGCAGGCATTGGCGCAGTTGCTCGGGATCGATACCGCCGCAGCGTTCGTTGAGGTTTTCCAGTGCCTTGTCCCACCAGGCTGAGGCGCAGGCGCGATCGAACTCGTTGGGGTAGGGGTAGCAGCCATATAGCAGCTCACGCACGAACTGACGCTCGCGGCTGGGCATGGTCAGGCTCAAGGCCTTGTAGCCCAGGCGTTGCAGTGTTGGCGGGCGTGGGAGTTGGTCGTTGACCAATGCCACATCGGCGAGCGCCGCCGCGCCCAGTGGATCATCACCGTGTTTGCGCAACCAGGCCTGAATCTTGGCGCGAAACTGCGCCTTGCGGCTCCAGTAGTGGTGAATGACATCGGTGCATTCGGCCAGCTCCAGGTTGCGGTAGGCAGCAACCGCCAGGCAGAACTCCTCGAGGGTGTAGGCCGTGCGCGCCAGCGGATAGAACTCGTCCATCATGGCGATGGAGCGGTCCAGCACCTGGGCGTCTTCGGCGCACAGGCCAATGACGCCTGAGTTGATCAACGACATCTGGGTATCGGCCAAACCGCGGGACTTAAGGATGTCGAGCAGGTTGGTGTACAGCAGGCATTGCGGGTTGTGACCATAGCGCGCGTCGATGCTGTTGCACAGCAGGGTGCCAGGCTTGACCCGCTGGAACAGTTGCAGGGGCGACTTGCGGAAAAAGGTGTCGGTGTCTATCAGCACAGCTTGAGGGTACTGCTGCAATACCTGGCGCATCAGCACATGCTTGCTGCGGAAATGATAGCCATGGGGCTGGTTCCAGGCCGTGCGAGTCGCTTCGTCGAGCAGATGAACGGTTACCGGCAGTTTGCCGTAGGGCTCGGCGTTGTCGGTATAGACGTGGATGTCGATGGCCGGGTCGGCGATGCTCGGCAGGTGCGCGAGGGCGCTGACGATGCTGAAGCAGGCTTCCTGATGATAGGTGGCCGGGCCGAAGGCCAGGTACACGAGTTGAGGACGTGATGGCAGGAAATGTTGCATTACAGACGACACCTGTCAGAGCCAAAAATAAACAAGGCCTTAGTCTACGACCAAAGCCTTGACGGTTTCAGCACCTGATCATGCCAAGAAATTTCAGCGTGGCAGCTTCAGGTTGTTCCATATCGCCAGGCTCGCTTCGGCCTGGTTGAGGGTATAGAAATGCAGGCCCGGTGCGCCGCCTTGCAGCAGTTGCTCGCACATACGGGTGATGACTTCCTCGCCGAAGGCCTGAATGCTCGCGGTATCGTCAGCGTAGGCTTCCAGTTGCTTGCGGATCCAGCGTGGAATCTCGGCGCCGCAGGCGTCGGAGAAGCGCGCCAGTTTGCTGTAGTTGGTGATCGGCATGATGCCGGGCACCACCGGTATGTCCACACCCAGCTTCTGCGCACGCTCGACGAAGTAGAAGTAGCTGTCGGCGTTGAAGAAATATTGGGTGATGGCGCTATCGGCCCCGGCCTTGACCTTGTGCACGAAGTTGCCCAGGTCCACCTCGAAGTTGCGCGCTTGCGGGTGCATTTCGGGGTAGGCAGCGACTTCCAGGTGGAAGTGGTCGCCGGTTTCCTGGCGAATGAACTCCACCAGGTCGCTTGCATAACGCAGTTCGCCACTGGCCATGCCCATGCCCGACGGCAGGTCGCCACGCAGGGCTACGATGCGCTTGATGCCAGCAGCCTTGTACTCGGCCAGCAGAGTGCGCAACTCGTCCTTGGTGTCACCGACGCACGACAGGTGCGGTGCTGCCGGGACTTTCACTTCATTTTCCAATTGCAGCACGGTGTTGAGCGTGCGATCGCGCGTGGACCCACCCGCACCGTAGGTGCAGGAGAAGAAGTCCGGATTGTACGCGGCCAACTGGCGGGCAACGCCCATCAGCTTTTCATGGCCGGCATCGGTCTTGGTTGGGAAGAATTCGAAACTGTAACGGCGTTCTTGGGACATCTGGCGTTCCTCGAGCAGCGTGCCTCAAGCAGCAAGCTGCAAGTAAAAGCCAGATCGGTGATGGCCGATCTGGCTTGGGCATCGTTCAGGTTCCGGCGTTGAAGCGGCTGGCTTCAAACCTGCCGCTTAGTAGCGGTAGGCGTGCGGCTTGAACGGGCCTTCGACGGTCACACCGATGTACTCGGCCTGTTGCGGGGTCAGTTGGGTAACCACGCCACCGAAGCCGCGGACCATTTCCAGGGCCACTTCTTCGTCGAGTTTCTTCGGCAGTACTTCCACGGTCAGGCGCTCGGCCTTCTGGGCGGCTGGCAGTTCGGCGAACTTCTGCTCGAACAGGAAGATCTGCGCCAGCACCTGGTTGGCGAAGGAACCGTCCATGATGCGGCTTGGGTGGCCAGTAGCGTTGCCCAGGTTCACCAAACGGCCTTCGGCCAGCAGTATGAGGTAGTCGTCGTTCTGTGGGTCGAAGGTACCAGCGCCGGTGCGGTGGATCTTGTGCACCTGTGGTTTGACCTCTTCCCAAGCCCAGTGCTTGCGCATGAAGGCGGTGTCGATCTCGTTGTCGAAGTGGCCGATGTTGCACACCACGGCACGTTTCTTCAGGGCCTTGAGCATGTTGGCGTCGCAGACGTTGACGTTACCGGTGGTGGTGACGATCAGGTCGATGCGGCCCAGCAGGTCGGCGTTGATGCCGGCTTCGGTACCTGTGTTGATACCGTCCTTGAACGGCGAAACCACTTCGAAGCCGTCCATGCACGCTTGCATGGCGCAGATGGGGTCGACTTCGGTGATCTTGACGATCATGCCTTCCTGACGCAGGGACTGGGCCGAGCCCTTGCCCACGTCACCGTAGCCGATCACCAGGGCTTGCTTGCCCGACAGCAGGTGGTCGGTGCCGCGCTTGATGGCATCGTTGAGGCTGTGACGGCAGCCGTACTTGTTGTCGTTCTTGCTCTTGGTGACCGAGTCGTTGACGTTGATGGCCGGGACCTTCAGCTCGCCCTTGGCCAGCATGTCCAGCAGGCGGTGCACGCCAGTGGTGGTTTCTTCGGTCACGCCGTGGATCTTGTCGAGCATGGCCGGGTATTTCTTGTGCAGGATCTCGGTCAGGTCACCACCGTCGTCCAGCACCATGTTGGCGTCCCACGGCTGGCCATCCTTGAGGATGGTCTGCTCGATGCACCACTCGTACTCCTGCTCGGTTTCGCCTTTCCAGGCGAATACCGGGATACCGGCGGCAGCGATGGCGGCAGCGGCCTGGTCCTGGGTGGAGAAGATGTTGCACGACGACCAGCGCACTTCGGCACCCAGGGCAACCAGGGTCTCGATCAGCACGGCAGTCTGGATGGTCATGTGGATGCAGCCGATGATCTTCGCGCCTTTGAGCGGTTGCTCGGCTTGATACTTGCGGCGCAGGCCCATCAGTGCCGGCATTTCCGACTCGGCGATGATGACTTCCTTGCGACCCCAGTCAGCCAGGGAAATGTCGGCGACCTTGAAGTCGGAAAAACCAGCAGGCGTGTTTACAGCGCTCATTGAGAGCCTCCATTCGTAGTGTGCGAATGGGCGCCGTTGTGCGTTGAGCGTCCACCTCAGCGGACAACGCCCCAACCGAGCCTGACAGGCCTAGCCTGCTGCAGCGCCCCTCGGATGGGTGGCGGGATGGCCGCCACTGCGGGCAGCCATGAGAATCGGCAGCGATTATAGCCGTGGCGGGGTGCCACACCCAAGGTTTTCTGTCGATTAATCGCGACGATAGTCGATGTTCGATGGAGCGCTGGCGGCCGCTCTGCCATCATGACTTCACGTTAGCCAAGCAGGTCAGGAGTACAGATGAACTTTCACACTCGTAAATGGGTTAAACCTGAAGACCTCAACCCCAACGGCACCCTGTTCGGTGGCAGCCTGCTGCGCTGGATCGACGAGGAAGCGGCGATCTACGCCATCGTCCAATTGGGTAACCAGCGCGTGGTCACCAAGTACATGTCGGAGATCAACTTCGTCAGTGCTTCGCGCCAGGGCGACATCATCGAACTGGGCATCACGGCCACCGAGTTTGGCCGTACCTCGATCACCCTTCGCTGTGAAGTGCGCAACAAGATCACCCGCAAGAGCATTCTCACGGTTGACCGCATGGTCTTCGTGAACCTGGGTGAGGATGGCTTGCCGGCGCCCCACGGGTGTACCGAGATCAAATACGTCCAGGACCAGTTCCCGGACTCTACGGTGGAGTGAAATGCGGGGCTGCCCAGCAGCCCCGCCTTGCTCACGGCTGGGCGCTGACCTTGCGCACCACTCGGCCGATGCTCAAACCCTGCACCAGGATCGACGACAGCACCACGATGTAGGTGATCGACAGCAGCAGGTCACGCTCTTCACCCAATGGCAGCGACAGCGCCAAGGCAACCGACACCCCGCCGCGCAGCCCGCCCCAGGTCAGAACGCGGACAGTGCCTTTGGGCACTGGCCGCCAGCGGCGCAACAGCACGATCGCCGGCGCTACGGTCAGCAAACGCGACAGCAGTACCGCCACTGCCAGCACTGCGCCCGCTGCCAGGTGCAGCCAGTTGAACGGCAACAGCAACAGCTCAAGGCCGATCAGGGCGAACAGCAGCGCATTGAGCATGTCGTCGATCAGTTCCCAGAAACCGTCCATGTAGCGGCGGGTCATGTCGTTCATCGCCAGGTTGCGCCCCAGGTTACCGATGATCAGACCCGCGACCACCATGGCGATCGGTGCCGAAACGTGCAGCTCATAGCACATGGCCGAGCCGCCGATCACCAGCGCCAGGGTCAGCATGACCTCGACCTGGTACTGCTCGACGCTTTTGATCATGCGGTAGGTTGCGTAGCCGATCAGGCCGCCGAACAGCGCACCCCCGATGGCCTCGCGGGCGAACAGGATGGCGGTGTCGGGTATGCTCGGCGTTTCTCCCAGTTGGATGATGCCCAATAGCACGGTGAACACCACAACAGCGGTACCGTCGTTGAACAGGGACTCACCGACGATGGTGGTCTTCAGAGGCTTAGGGGCGTTGGCGGTACGCAGCGCGCCCAGCACGGCGATGGGGTCGGTCGGGGAGATCAGCGCGCCGAACAGCAGGCAATAGATCAGTGGCACCTGCCAGCCGAACATGCCGAATACCCAGTGTGCCAGGTAGCCGATCACTACCGTGGCAATCAGCACACCCAGGGTGGCCAACAGCCCAATCGGCCAGCGGTAGCTGCGCAGGTCGCTGAGGTTCACGTGCAGCGCACCGGCAAACAGCAGGAATGCCAGCATCCAGTGCATCAGCAGGTCGTTGAAGTCGATCTGGTTCATCAGCCCTTCGACGCGTTCCTCCAGGCCAGGAAAGCCGATCAGGCTCAGCCCTTGCAGTATCAGAGAAAACAGCAGTGCGGTGACCATCACGCCGATGGCCGGTGGCAGGCCGATGAAGCGGTAATTCACGTAGGTGAGAAGGGTGGTAAGGCAGATAAACGCGGCTACTAATTCAAGCATCCCAATTCCTGTGACAGTGGCTTCCAAGTCGTTACCCGAATGACTCGGGTAGTGCTTTGATGGTCGGGTAAGGGTGTGGGGACACACTTTTCGACTGCGCAGGTAGACAACGTCCTGACTGCGAGGTTGCCAGAGGGGCGAGCCTGGCGGCTCGACCCTCGGTGACACGGGTTGGTCAACGAAGCATCGAAGGGTTACAGATCTTTCTTCACTGTCTTGTCGATATGCTTATCTGCTTTGTGGCGTTCTTTGTCCAAGTGCTTGGCGCCTTTGTCGATTTCTTTGCGGTCATGAGTGACCCCCTTGTCCACTTCGCGCACGTCATGGCGCACACCCTTTGCCACCTCGCCTTCTGCCTGCGCCATGGACACCGTCGTGAGGGTGGCCAAGGCGATAGCAAACGCAGCAACCATTTTCTTGATCATGTCAGCATTTCCTTCAAGTGGCGTATGTTGTCGGGCTTTGCAAACTGAATGTAGCCCAGTGCAGGTGCCCCATCGGGTAAGTGAACAGGGTTTAATCAGCGTTGGAGTGGCCGCAAGGCGAAGCATCTTCGAGCGCCCGCAACGTTGAAGCGTTGTACGTTGTTTCGGTTTTCGGAGGATGCTGAGCAAATGAACGGACGTTCATCTGGGCCAGCGCTTTGAAGTGGCAATCTCTGCGCGCAACTGATGCGCTCAAATCAAGCCCGCTGCGCTGAAGCGCTTTTTCGTTTCGCTCGCTGCCGATGATGGCCAGTATTAGCCGATGGCGAATAATGGCCATTTCACTCAAACCCAAGGCAAGGAACCGTTCGCGTGCTGGCAACATCCCTGGTACTGGTCGCCGCCATGCTGCACGCGGCCTGGAACACCCTGATCAAGTTCAGCGGCGAACGCCTGCTGGTCATCGCCAGCATGGACACGGTAGCGCTGGCTTTCGCCGTGTGCGCAGTACCCTTCAGCCAATTCCCCCCTGCTGCGGTATGGCCATGGCTGCTGGCGTCGGCGCTGGCCGAGCAGTTGTACCGTTTTTTGTTGATCAAGGCATATCGGGTTGGCGACCTTGGGTTGGTCTATCCTCTGATGCGAGGTTTGTCGCCATTGGTAGTGCTGGGGTTGACCCTGGCAGTGGCCGGTGAGTCGCTCAGCCAGCAGCAGATCATCGGTATCATGCTTATCCCCTGCGGTATGGCTTGCCTGTTGTGGCAAGGCGGGGGTGGCGAACGGTTGCCGTGGTCGATGCTGCCGGTGGTGGCGTTGATCGGTCTGTGTATCGGTTGCTATACCTGGTTCGACGGCCAGGCGGTGCGGCTGTGGGGGCAACCCTGGGATTACCTGGTATGGCTGACGCTGCTCAGTGCCTGGCCATTTCCCTTGCTCGCCAGCGTCGCGCGGCGTGCGCCATTCGTGCTGTTCTGGCGTACCCAATGGCGCCTGGGGCTGGCGGTGGGTTTTTGCGTGTTGTTCAGCTATGCGCTGGTGCTGTGGGCCATGCACCTGGGCTCGGTGGCCGAGGCCGCGGCGCTTCGCGAGGTAAGTGTGATCCTGGTGGTGCTGATGGGTATGCGCTATCTCAAAGAACCTTTTGGCGGGCCAAGACTCCTAGCTTGCGGGCTGGTCCTGGCAGGCATGCTGGTGATGAAGCTCTGAACCATTTTCGAACAAGGAGTCATGAGCATGACCGTTGCCCTGTGGTGCATCCTGATCGCCCTGTGTCTGCCGCTCTTGTGCGCATTGATTGCGAAAGTGAGCAGCGGCCGCTTCGGCATGAGAGACAACCATGATCCACGCGCATTTCTCGATAACCTTGAAGGCCTGCCGCGTCGAGCTCATTCGGCCCAGCAGAATAGTTTCGAGACGTTCCCTGCCTTCGCTGCGGCAGTGCTGGTGGCCGATATCGTCGGCAATGCCGAGCAGGTGACCCAGGATGTGCTGGGGGTGATGTATATCACCAGCCGGCTGCTCTACATCATCTGCTACCTGGCAGATTGGGCTGCGTTGCGCTCGCTGGTGTGGTTGGCGGGGTTGGGTATCATCATTTCGTTTTTCGTGGTTTCTGTCTGAAACTACACCGCCCGTTGCGCGGGTAAACCTGCTCCTTCACGCCTGAGGGAGCGGGTTTACCCGCAAAGCACCCATCGCCGATCAAGGCACTTTAGGCACATCTGGCAGTGGCTTGCCTTTGGGCCAAAGCATCCATATCTGCCCCTGCTGTTTCATGTTGCCTGCCAGTTCACCGGCTTTCGGCCCGGTTCCCCAGAACAGGTCGGCCCGCACCTCGCCGGTGATGGCCCCGCCAGTATCCTGAGCGCCCACAGGCCGTACCACGGGTGTGCCGTCAGGGCGTGTGGTCGAAAGCCACAACAGGCTACCCAACGGGATGACCTTGCGGTCGATGGCCACACTGTAACCCGCCGTCAGGGGCACATTCAGCGAGCCTCTTGGCCCTTCATTGCTATCCGGGCGGGTGCTGAAGAACACGTAGCTTGGGTTGCTGGCCAACAGTTCCGGGACGCGCTGAGGGTTGGCCATGGCCCAGGCATGGATGCTGCCCATGGACACATCCTCCTTTTTCAGTTGCCCTTGCTCGACCAGCCAGCGTCCGATCGGTCGATAGGGGTGGCCATTCTGGTCGGCATAGCCCAGGCGCAATTGCCGGCCATCTTCCAGCTGCACCCGGCCTGAACCCTGTATTTGCAGGAACTGCAGGTCCATTGGGTCGGTCAGCCAGGCCAGTACGGGGGCTTTGACGCCATCGCGGTTGATGACCTCGGCGGTGTCGTAGGGCTTGAGTACACGCCCTTCCAGGCGCCCGCGCAGGCGCTTGCCCTTGAGTTCCGGGTACACGCTGGCCAGGTCGACCACTATCATGTCGTCGGGTACGCCATACACCGCTACGTGCGCGGCTTCTGTGCGTTTCAGGCTGCCGGGATAGACGGGTTCGTAGTAGCCGGTGATCAGGCCATTGGCGGTGTTGTCTGCCGAGCGCAGGCCATACACCTGCAGGTTCTGCTCAAGGAAGGTACGCACCTGTGCGGCGCTGGCCGTGTCGCTGCCGGCTGCCTCACAGGTGGCTGCCCACACCGGGTCGCGCTTGAGTTTTTCGCAGCCACTGCGCCAGGCATAGAAGCCTGCCAGCAAGTCTTCGTCGCTGACCGCCGGCAGGTCCTGCCAGGTAGCAGGGGCGTAGGTAGCGACGGCATGTGGTTCAGGCTTGGCGCTCTCGCCGCCATTGCAGCCGGCCAGCAAGGCCAGGGCAGGGAGCGTCCAGGCCAAGTGGCGCAGGGCAGTTCTCATTGGTTTGATCCTGTGCACGGCGAACATGAAAAATCGCCCTTATAAATATGTGGCTATTGGTCTTTGCAGGCATGGCGGCGATACTGGCCGCCCATTTGCGAGGCCTATGTGACTGTGATGTTCAAGCGATTGACTGTTGTACTGCTTGCCGCCCTTGCCCTTACCGCCTGTGACCGGGTCGACCCTAACTCGCCACTTGGCAAGCGCAAGGCCATTTTCAAGGACATGCTCAAGACCAGCGAGGATATGGGGGGCATGCTGCGTGGTCGCTTGCCTTTCGATGGGCTGAAGTTCGCCGAGGGCGCGCTCAGGCTCGACAGCCTGGCTCACGCGCCGTGGGAGCATTTTCCACAGGTGCGTGATGAGGGTGACAGCAGCGCGCGCGCAGAGGTTTGGCAGCGTCAGGAGCGTTTCCATGACCTTGCCCGGCAACTGGAGGGCGTGACCGGCGAGTTGGTCGAGTCGACCCGAACCCAGCCCTTGGACCCCGCGCAACTGAAAGCGCCCATGGCCAAGGTCGAGGCAGCGTGCAAAGCGTGCCACAGCGAATTTCGCAACCATTGATCGCCTGCCTCGACAGGCGCCCTCATACCGTCAGCGGTCTAGGTCGTCCACTGCTTCCTGTAGTTCCTTGCGGGATTCGGCAAGCTTGTCTTTGCGCTTGTTGATTTTTTCAGCGTCGCCTTTTTTCTCGGCCTTTCTCAGGTCTTTTTCCCGTTGCGCCACCTCATGACGGGCATCGAGCACCTTTTGCTCGCGCTCTTTGCGCAGGCTGGCATCGGTGCAGTTCTCGACGCCGCGCAGCGCTTGCTCAAGGCCTGCGACTTGGTCGCTGTTGCCATGATCGCGGGCAATTTTGAGCTGGTTTTCGATAGCGCTGCGCTTGGCCGCGCAACCGCTGAGGCCTTGTTCGGGTTGAGCGGCTTGGGCGGCGCCGGTAGTGAGGCCTAGTGCACTGAGCACTACCAGGGTGGAAATCAATTTCATCGGGGCCTCCTTGAGGGGGCGGGGCAGCAAAAGATGGAGCAAATCCTGCCTTGCTTTTGATGATTTAGGAACCCTTGTTGGACTTTTCTGACGCAATCCTGGCACTTCCTTACAAGGCGCCGCTGAAAAGTCATTCAAAACCGGCTATGCCATTTTCCGCCAGTTGCCGGGCAAGCTCTTGCACAGGCTCAGCTGCGAAAAACGCCTCTAGCTGGTTGGCGCGGGTAGCGCCAACGCCAGGCAGGGCTTGCCATTGCGCTGCGGAGCGGCTGGCGAGGGTTGCCCAGTCGTCCTGCGTCGACCAGGCGCGCGGGGCCGGCACGCCAAGGCCGTTGACCCACTGGCTGAAGGGTCTGCTGCGGCCAAGCTCGAAACTCCGCTGCAGGCGGCTGGCGCTGTTGGCGCCGATCCCTGGCAGCTCGGCCAACTGCTCGGCATCCAGCGCCAGCCAGTCTGCCAGCGATGTCACCAGCCCGCCACGTACCAGTCGTCGCCAGGTGCCTGGCCCGGTGCCCGGCATGGCCAGGCCATGTTTGCCACTGAGCCAGGTCAGGCGCGCAACGAACTGTTCTTCGCAGTGGTCAGTCGCTTGCCAGCATGTCATTGGCCCGTAATCGTCGAGTGCAGGTGCTTTAACGCTGCGACGCTCGGCGGCGCGGTGTGCAACCTGCTCGAAGCGAGGGATGGTCAGCCCCGCCAGGCCGATGACGACGTGGTCCCCAGGGCCAACTTCGAGCGCCCGCCAGCGTGCGAGGGAGCCAAGGCTCACTTGCGCGATAAGGCGGTCATCGAGCTGGACTGGCTGTAGTTTCAGAATGGGGGTGACCCTGCCAGTGCGGCCAATGCGAAAGTGCACGTCACGGACTTCGGCCAGCGCCTGGGTAATGGGGTACTTCCAGGCCGCGATCCAGTAGGGCGCGTTAACCTCCCAGCGCTCGGCGGCTGGCCTTGCATTCTGGCGCAGGATCACGCCGTCCGTGGCAAAGGGCAGGGCTGTGCGGTAAAAGTGCTGGCGCCACTGCTCGGCCTCGGCGGCAGTGCCGATGGACACACTCAAGCGCTGGCTGTCGGAAAAACCCAGGGCGGCCAACCTTGCCATGCGCTCGCCTTGATCCCTGGGCCCCTGCGGCCAGTCCCAGACGAACAGGGCGATGCCTAAGCCTTGTTCACCGCTCAGCTGCTTGCGTGCCAACAAGCCTGCGACCGTGGCGCGAGCGTTGACGCTGCCTGCCTGTGCCTGCACGTGGTGGTCCAGATGCAGGTAAAGCTCGCCTTGCAATGTCAGGTCCAATGGGTGGGTCAGTGGATGGTTAAGGCGCTGCAGCGAGTCGATATGCCGGCTCCAGTCATGGCCGTTGATACCATCTCCACGGCTGAGCAGCTGCACCAGCCGACCTTGGCGGTAGACCAGGGTGACTGCGACGCCATCCACCTTGGGTTGCAGCCAGACTTCGGCCTTGCCTCGCATCCATTGGGCCACAGCCCTTTCGTCCGAGAGCTTGGCGACACCTGTGTGACGGATGGGGTGGGCGATCGGCCCACGTGCGCTGGCCAGCGAGTTCAGCTCGCTCGGCAGGGCGAAGCAGCCTTGCAGGTGCACAAGGCGCTGCCTGCTCTGGTCGTACACCTGGTCCGGCACCAGGGATTGACCCAGCCGGTGGTAGTGGTCGTCCCAACGGCGCACCGTTTCATGCAGGCGAGTGACCTCTGCATGAGCCCGCTCAGCCGACCAGTTCGGGCAGCCTGTGGCGTGGGTCTTGAGTGGCATGAACAGCAGCAACACTAGCAGCAGCGGCATGGCCAGCATCCTTGCTTGGCAGTGGAAGCTTCAGCCTAGGCAAACACGAGCAGCGCTGCCCTAGGCAGTTGTCAGCCGATATGTCACAAAAAAGGCCCCAGCCGATCGCTCGGCAGGGGCCTTCAGTTACCGCTGTAGGGAAATTACAGGCCGGCAGCGTCACGCAGCGACTGGGCGCGGTCGGTAAGCTCCCAGGTGAACGTGGTGAAGGTGTCGTCGCCGACGGTCTTCTGCTGCGGCTGGCGGCCGAAGTGGCCGTAGGCTGCGGTTTCCTGGTACATCGGGTGCAGCAGGTCGAGCATTTTGGTGATGGCATATGGGCGCAGATCGAAGCACTCACGCACCAGTTGAATGATCTTCTCGTCCGATACTTTGCCGGTGCCGAAGGTGTTGATCGATATCGAGGTTGGCTGGGCTACGCCAATGGCGTAGGACACCTGGATCTCGCAGCGTTCGGCCAGGCCTGCAGCGACGATGTTCTTGGCCACGTAACGGCCGGCGTAGGCAGCGGAGCGGTCGACCTTGGACGGGTCTTTGCCAGAGAAGGCCCCACCACCGTGACGTGCCATGCCGCCATAGGAGTCAACGATGATCTTGCGGCCGGTCAGGCCACAGTCGCCCACCGGGCCACCGATGATGAAGTTGCCGGTCGGGTTGATGTGGTACTGGGTGCCTTTGTGCAGCAGTTCGGCCGGCAGGGTGTGCTTGACGATCAGCTCCATCACGGCTTCCTGCAGGTCTTTTTGCGAGACCTCAGGATTGTGCTGGGTCGACAGCACCACCGCATCGATACCCACAACCTTGCCATTTTCGTAGCGGCAGGTGACCTGGGACTTGGCGTCCGGGCGCAGCCACGGCAGCAGGCCAGACTTGCGCGCTTCGGCCTGACGCTCGACCAGGCGGTGCGAGAAGCAGATCGGGGCCGGCATCAGTACGTCGGTTTCGTTGCTCGCGTAGCCGAACATCAAACCTTGGTCACCGGCGCCTTGGTCTTCCGGCTTGGAGCGGTCGACGCCCTGGGCGATGTCCACCGACTGCTTGCCGATGATGTTCATCACGGCGCAGGTGGCGCCGTCGAAACCAACGTCGGAGCTGTTGTAGCCGATATCGATGATGACCTTGCGCACCAGTTCTTCCAGGTCGACCCAGGCAGAGGTGCTGACTTCACCGGCGATGATGGCGACACCGGTCTTGACCAGGGTTTCACAGGCTACGCGGGCGTATTTGTCCTGGGCGATGATGGCATCCAGGACCGCGTCCGAAATCTGGTCGGCGATTTTGTCCGGATGCCCTTCAGACACGGACTCGGAGGTGAAAAGGGAGTATTCGCTCATCTCGACGGGTTCCTAAAATTTACCGATGGTGAGTGTCGCCAGCCGTCCGCTGAAAATGGCGGACCTGAATCTGGAAACCGTTACGCAAGCCCACATACAGGCTGTCCCCGGGGGCCAGCCCGGCTGCTGTGGCCCAACGGGCCAGGTCGTCCTGTTCGAAGCCTAGCCAGAGGTCGCCGCAGGCTTCCCGCGCCCACCCCTGGTCATGGCTGCACAGTTCGGTGACCAGCAGGCTGCCGCCTGCCTTCACCCGTTTGGCCAGCTGGCGCAGGGCCAGGGCCGGGTCGCTGAAGTGGTGCAGGACCATATTCAGCACAACGCAGTCGGCTTCCACATCCGTTGCACCCAGTGCATCGGCCAACTGCAGGTTTACATTACTCAGGCATTCGCGTTCGCAGACCTGGCGCGCCAGCTCGAGCATGGTCGGGCTGTTATCCATGGCCGTGACCTTGGCGAAGCGCCGCGCCAGGTCCGGCAGGAAGCCGCCATCGCCGGGGCCAACTTCCAGTGCACTGGCAGCCGGGGCGAAGTTCAGCTTGTCGAGCAGCGCCAGCAGGCTCTCGCGGTACTGCGGCAGGCCGGCGATCAGGTCTTGCTGGGCGCGAAACTTCTCTTCCACACGCAGGAAGAAGTCCTGGCTGGTGGCGGCTCGGCGTTGCTGCACCTGGGCGATGCGCGCCTGTACGTCCTCGGGCAAAGTCAGACCGTCAACTTCATCGAGCAGGGCCATGTGCAGGCGCCCGCCAAAGCGCTGGCCGTCGGGCAGGGCACGGCGATAGAAAATCGCATTGCCCTCACGCCGGGTGGCCACGAGATCCGCCTGGGCCAGCACTTTGAGGTGATGGCTCATGCCTGACTGGCCGATGTCGAAGATCTGCGCAAGCTCCAGCACGCCGAACGAATCGCTGGCCAACGCGCGCAATACATTCAGGCGCAGCTCGTCGCCACTGGCTTTGCACAGAGCAGCCAGTGTGTCGCTTTGCTGGGGCAGCGGTTGCGCACGTAGGTTCATGGGGCGGCAGTCTAGACAGGCAAGGCTGCCCTAGCAAGGTCAATATCAAAAAGTTTTGATATTGATGGATGGGCGGGTACATCTGTCGATTTTTTCGCCGCAATGCGGCCCAATCACAGGAAAATCCCCCAACTGCGACCATCCGTCATTGCCCCCGGCCCCCGCAGTGGGCGAAAATAGCCGTCTTTTTCGTCTCACCACCCCTTTCAAGCCCCCAGGAGATAAGCGATGCCCAGCCGTCGTGAACGTGCCAACGCCATTCGTGCCCTCAGCATGGATGCCGTGCAAAAGGCCAACAGCGGCCACCCAGGTGCCCCAATGGGCATGGCGGATATCGCCGAAGTGCTGTGGCGCGACTACATGAAGCACAACCCGAGCAACCCGGATTTCGCCGACCGTGACCGCTTCGTGCTGTCCAACGGCCACGGCTCGATGCTGATCTACTCGCTGCTGCACCTGACCGGCTACGACCTGTCGATCGACGACCTCAAGGGTTTCCGCCAACTGCACAGCCGTACCCCAGGCCACCCGGAATATGGCTACACCCCGGGCGTTGAGACCACCACCGGCCCGCTCGGTCAGGGTCTGGCCAACGCCGTGGGCTTCGCCCTGGCCGAAAAAGTCCTGGCTGCCCAGTTCAACCGTGAAGGCCACAACATCGTCGACCACAACACCTATGTATTCATGGGCGACGGTTGCATGATGGAAGGCATCTCCCACGAAGTCGCTTCCCTTGCCGGCACTTTGGGCCTGAACAAGCTGATCGCCTTCTATGACGACAATGGCATCTCCATCGACGGTGAAGTGCACGGCTGGTTCACCGATAACACCCCAGCACGTTTCGAAGCGTACAACTGGCAGGTGATCCGCAACGTCAACGGCCACGACGCCGACGAGATCAAGATGGCCATCGAGACGGCGCGCAAGAGCGACCGCCCGACCCTGATCTGCTGCAAGACCACCATCGGCTTCGGTTCGCCGAACAAGCAGGGTAAAGAAGACAGCCACGGCGCTCCGCTGGGCAGTGACGAAATCGCCCTGACCCGCAAAGCATTGAACTGGAGCCACGGCCCGTTCGAAATCCCGGCCGACATTTATGCCGAATGGGATGCCAAAGAAGCCGGTGCCAAGGCTGAAGCCGACTGGAACCTGCGTTTCGAGGCATACGCCAAGGCTTACCCCGAGCTGGCTGCCGAGTTCAAGCGCCGTGACAGCGGCGAGCTGCCGGCCGACTTCAGCGAAAAGGCCCAGGCCTATATCAACGAAGTGGCTGCCAAGGGTGAAACCATCGCCAGCCGCAAGGCCAGCCAGAACGCGCTCAATGCCTTCGGCCCGCTGCTGCCTGAGTTTCTCGGTGGTTCGGCTGACCTGGCCGGTTCCAACCTGACCCTGTGGAAAGGCTGCAAAGGCGTCGAAGCAAACGATGCCAGCGGCAACTACGTGTTCTACGGCGTGCGTGAATTCGGCATGACTGCGATCATGAACGGTGTTGCCCTGCACGGTGGCCTGGTCCCTTACGGCGCGACCTTCCTGATGTTCATGGAATACGCCCGCAACGCGGTGCGCATGTCGGCCCTGATGAAGCAGCGCGTGATTCATGTCTACACCCACGACTCCATCGGTCTTGGCGAAGACGGCCCGACTCACCAGCCGATCGAGCAGCTCGCCAGCCTGCGCAGCACCCCCAACCTGGATACCTGGCGCCCAGCCGACGCGGTCGAATCGGCCGTTTCCTGGAAAAACGCCCTGGAACGCAAGGACGGCCCATCTGCGCTGATCTTCTCGCGCCAGAACCTGCAGCACCAGGAGCGCGACGCACAGCAGATCGCTGACATCAGCCGCGGTGGCTACGTGCTCAAGGATTGCGCTGGCGAGCCGGAGCTGATTCTGATCGCCACCGGTTCGGAAGTGGGCCTGGCCGTTCAGGCCCATGCCAAGCTCACCGAGCAAGGCCGCAAAGTCCGCGTTGTCTCCATGCCTTGCACCAGCGTGTTCGATGCCCAGGACGCTGCGTACAAGCAGTCGGTACTGCCGGTCGAAGTGGCTGCGCGCATCGCCATCGAAGCCGCCCATGCTGACTTCTGGTACAAATATGTGGGGCTGGAAGGCCGTATCATCGGCATGACCACCTACGGTGAATCGGCCCCGGCCGCTGCACTGTTCGAGGAGTTCGGCTTCACCCTGGACAACATTCTGGGTACTGCCGAAGAACTGCTGGAAGACTGATGTAAAGATCTGCGGGCGGTGTCGCCCCTGCTCGCGGGCAAGCCCGCCCCCACAGAGGTTGCATATGACCCTGTGGCGGCGGGCTTGCCCGCGAATAAGGGCCACGCACTCGATCCGCAGGCTGATGACAATAAGACTGTCTCGTGAGCACCGAATGCCCCACCCGCGTCCCTACAAAGTTGCACTCAACGGTTATGGCCGCATCGGCCGCTGTGTCCTGCGCGCACTGTTCGAGCGGGGGGCCCAGGCCGGCTTCGAGATCGTCGCGCTCAACGACCTGGCCGACCAGGCCAGTATCGAATACCTGACACGCTTCGACTCCACCCACGGGCGTTTTCCCGGCCAGGTGAGGGTCGATGGCGATTGTCTGCATATCAATGGCGATTGCGTGAAAGTCATGCGCAGTGCCACCCCTGAAGGCATCGATTGGGCCGCTTTGGGCATCGACCTGGTGCTGGAATGCTCGGGTGTCTATCACACCCGCGCCGATGGCCAGCGCTTCCTTGATGCCGGCGCACCGCGCGTGCTTTTCTCGCAGCCGATGGCCAGTGAAGCCGACGTCGACGCCACCGTGGTCTACGGCATCAACCAACAGTGCCTGACCGGTACCGAACGCTTGGTTTCCAACGCTTCGTGTACCACCAACTGTGGTGTGCCGCTGCTGCGCGTGCTTGACCAGGCATTGGGTATCGAGTACGTGCAGATCACCACCATTCACTCGGCGATGAACGATCAGCCGGTGATCGACGCCTACCACCATGAAGACCTGCGCCGCACGCGCTCGGCCTTCCAGTCGGTTATCCCGGTATCCACCGGCCTTGCGCGCGGTATCGAGCGCCTGCTTCCGGAACTTGCCGGGCGAATCCAGGCCAAAGCGGTACGTGTGCCAACCGTCAACGTCTCATGCCTGGACATCACCCTGCAGACCTCCCGCGACACCAGCGCGGCCGAAGTCAACCGGGTGCTGCGCGAGGCCGCGCTGAGCGGCCCGCTCAAAGGCTTGTTGGCATACACCGAGCTGCCTCACGCCAGCTGTGATTTCAACCATGACCCGCATTCGGCCATCGTCGATGCCAGCCAGACCCGCGTTTCCGGCACTCGCCTGGTGAACCTGCTGGCCTGGTTCGACAACGAATGGGGGTTCGCCAACCGTATGCTCGACGTTGCCGACCATTATCTGCACGTCGTTCACCCAACCCGCAGCAAACAGCCCTGAAGGACTGCATTCATGACCGTGTTGAAGATGACCGACCTCGACCTGCAAGGTAAGCGCGTACTGATTCGCGAAGACCTCAACGTTCCTGTGAAGGACGGTGTGGTATCCAGCGATGCGCGTATCCTGGCAGCGCTGCCGACCATCAAGCTGGCCCTGGAAAAGGGTGCAGCGGTGATGGTCTGCTCGCACCTGGGCCGCCCGACCGAAGGCGAGTTCTCTGCCGAGAACAGCCTGCAGCCGGTTGCCGACTACCTGAGTAAGGCCCTGGGCCGCGATGTACCGTTGGTTGCCGACTACCTGGGCGGCGTTCAAGTGAACGCAGGTGACCTGGTGCTGTTCGAAAACGTGCGCTTCAACAAGGGTGAGAAGAAAAACGCTGACGAGCTGGCCCAGCAGTACGCGGCTTTGTGTGACGTGTTCGTGATGGACGCTTTCGGCACCGCTCACCGCGCTGAAGGCTCCACCCATGGCGTGGCGAAGTTCGCCAAAATCGCTGCTGCCGGCCCGCTGCTGGCCGCTGAGCTGGATGCCTTGGGCAAGGCCCTCAAGGCCCCGGCCAAACCGATGGCGGCCATCGTCGCTGGCTCCAAGGTGTCGACCAAGCTGGATGTCCTGAACAGCTTGAGCGGCGTGTGCGACCAACTGATCGTCGGTGGCGGCATCGCCAACACCTTCCTGGCAGCAGCCGGTCACCCGGTTGGCAAGTCGCTGTACGAGCCTGACCTGGTCGAAACGGCCAAGGCCATCGCCGCCAAGGTCAGCGTTCCCCTACCGGTCGATGTCGTGGTGGCCAAGGAGTTCGCCGAAACCGCGCAAGCTACGGTCAAGGCCATTGCCGACGTAGCTGCCGACGACATGATCCTGGACATCGGCCCGCAAACCGCTGCCCAGTTCGCCGACCTGCTGAAGTCGTCCAAGACCATTTTGTGGAATGGCCCGGTTGGCGTATTCGAGTTCGATCAATTCGGTAACGGCACTCAGGTACTGGCCAAGGCCATCGCTGAAAGCGCTGCATTTTCCATCGCCGGTGGTGGCGATACTCTGGCTGCCATCGACAAATATGGCGTAAGCAAGGATATCTCCTACATTTCTACCGGTGGCGGTGCCTTCCTCGAGTTCGTCGAAGGCAAAGTGCTGCCGGCCGTGGCGATCCTTGAAGAGCGGGCAAAAGCCTGAGCAGGGCGGCGCCTGGCAAAGGGAGTGACCTGATGGTCAAGCAATTGCCTTTGATGATTCTGGCTGGCCTGCTAGGCGCGTGCTCCAGCAGCCCGTCCCCTGAGGCCGACCCCTCGCAACCGCCCAAGGGCGGTTGCTACCAGTCTGAATGGCAGGCCGAAACCGTGCCGGTCATCAGCAAGCGTGTGGGCCCGCAAGGCCTGGAAAAGTACGACGAAGAACACCAGCGCCAGGCGCCGGGTTGCCCTTGAAGTGCGTTCCTGCCTCGGGCGTTTGGTCGGGGCAGGCAACCAAGCGACTGCAATGCGGTCATCTAGAGGATATGCAATGAAAGCGCTGCTGGCCGCGACGGCCCTGGCGACACTGGCAGGCTGCTCGCTGATGCAGTCTGCGCCCTCCGCCCCTGCGGATGACTGGACCCGCTGGGTGTGCGACACCCAGGCCGAAGTGCTGTGGCGCTTTGCCGATGCCGAGCGCGACCAGGTTGACGTACGCCTGGGCGGCGGTGACCAGGTATACCGGCTCAAATCCGAGCCGGGCGCCTCTGGCGCGCTGTACAGCGACGGCGTGCTGGCCTTTCACACCAAGGGCGAAGAAGGCCTGGTGTACTGGGTGGCGACCAACGATCTGATTGGGCGGGGCTGCAAGGCACCGTGAATGGCCGGGCCGCCCAGGTGGCCCACACTACTTGAACAGCAACCGCCCCTGCGGCAGGCTTGCACGAAACAAACGACGCTTGTCGGGAGAGAGATACACAATGGCACTCATTAGCATGCGCCAGATGCTGGACCACGCCGCCGAGTTCGGTTACGGCGTTCCGGCTTTCAACGTCAACAACCTCGAGCAGATGCGCGCCATCATGGAAGCGGCCGACAAGACCGACTCTCCAGTGATCGTCCAGGCTTCGGCCGGTGCCCGCAAATATGCCGGTGCTCCGTTCCTGCGCCACCTGATCCTGGCTGCCATCGAAGAATTCCCGCACATTCCGGTGTGCATGCACCAGGACCACGGCACCAGCCCTGACGTGTGCCAGCGTTCCATTCAGTTGGGCTTCAGCTCGGTAATGATGGACGGCTCGCTGGGCGAGGATGGCAAGACCCCGACCGACTACGAGTACAACGTGCGCGTCACCCAGCAGACCGTGGCCATGGCCCATGCCTGTGGTGTTTCGGTAGAAGGTGAACTGGGCTGCCTGGGTTCGCTGGAGACCGGCATGGCCGGTGAAGAAGACGGCATCGGTGCCGAAGGTGTGCTGGACCACAGCCAGATGTTGACCGACCCGGAAGAAGCCGCCGACTTCGTCAAGAAAACCCAGGTCGACGCCCTGGCCATCGCCATCGGCACCAGCCACGGTGCGTACAAGTTCACCAAGCCACCTACCGGTGACGTGCTGGCCATCGACCGTATCAAGGAAATTCACAAGCGTATCCCCAACACCCACCTGGTGATGCACGGTTCTTCCTCGGTACCACAAGAGTGGCTGGCGATCATCAATCAGTACGGTGGCGACATTAAGGAAACCTACGGTGTACCGGTCGAGGAAATCGTCGAAGGCATCAAACACGGCGTGCGCAAGGTCAACATCGACACCGACCTGCGTCTGGCCTCTACCGGTGCCATGCGCCGCCTGATGGCGCAGAACCCGAGCGAGTTCGACCCGCGCAAATTCTTCGGTGAGACCGTGAAGGCCATGCGTGATGTGTGCATCGCCCGTTACGAAGCCTTCGGCACCGCCGGCAATGCCTCGAAGATCAAGCCGATCTCCCTGGAAGGCATGTTCCAGCGCTACCTCAAAGGTGAGCTGGCCGCCAAGGTCAACTGAGTCTCAGGCAAGAACTGAAGAAACCCGCAGCGATGCGGGTTTTTTTATGTGTCGCAAATGCTGCAGGCACACCGTTAGTCGGCTAACGTGAAACTTGTCGATTGATAGCTATCTGGTTGCATTGCTTGCTGCATGCACGGGTCTAGAGTGTTAATCGGATCCAAAAGGACTTTGAAGTCGGTCATACAAGAGACGCAGCATGGATGGCGCTTACCCTCAACCACTGGATGGAACGTCTGTTCTTCTGGTGGTAGATGATTACCCGGAAAACCTCATCAGCATGCGTGCCCTGCTGGCGCGCAACGATTGGCAAGTATTGACCGCAAGCTCGGGCATGGAGGCCTTGGGCAAGCTGCTGGAACACGAGGTCGATCTGGTCCTGCTCGATGTGCAGATGCCGGAAATGGATGGTTTTGAGGTGGCCCGCCTGATGCGCGGCAGCCAGCGTACCCGGCTGACCCCAATCATCTTCCTCACCGCCAACGAGCAGTCCGAAGCGGCCGTGCTCAAGGGCTATGCCAGCGGGGCGGTGGATTATCTGTTCAAGCCGTTCGATCCTCAGATCCTCAAGCCCAAGGTTCAAGCCCAGTTGGAACAGCAGCGCAATCGGCGCATGCTGCAGCGCCTGACCCGGGAGCTTGAGGCTGCCCGGACGTTCAACGCCTCCATCCTCGAAAACGCCGCCGAGGGCATCCTGGTTGTCGACGCCAGCGGCGTCATCAGCTTCGCCAACCCGGCAATCTCAAGCTTGATGTGCGCTCCGGTTGGGCAACTTCAGGGTTCCCGCCTGCTTGATCTGCTGCAATTGGCCAGTGCCAGCTTGTGGAACGAGTCCGAGTTCTACAGCGCCTACCTGACGCGGCAGATCGTACGCGTCCACGATGCCCACCTGCGCACCCCGCAGGGCCACCTGATACCGGTCGCCCTGTCATGCGCGCCGCTGCCGGCGGAACAGCAGTCGATGGTGGTCACGGTGCTGGACATGTCGGCCGAGCGTAGCCTGCACCAGCAACTGGAATATCAGGCGGTGACCGATCCTCTGACCGGGCTGCTCAACCGCCGTGGTTTCTATCAGTCGGCCGAAGGCGTGTTGCTGCGCGGCGAGCATTCGAACAAGGCCCAGGCCTTGATGTACATGGACCTGGACGGGTTTAAGCGGATCAATGACTCGCTGGGCCACGAAGCCGGCGACCGGGTGCTGCGCTGGGTGGCTGAGCAGATCAAAGACTGCCTTGGCAGCGAGGCGCTGTTGGCGCGCATCGGCGGTGACGAGTTCATCGCGCTGTTCGATGGTTTGCCCTATCCTGAGCTAGCCGGGCGCCACGCCGAGAAGCTGCTCGAGCGGGTGTCGATTCAGCAGCAGGTGGACGGGGTCGACGTGTGCCTGGGCGTGAGCATCGGCATCGCCACATACCCCGACTGCGGCGCGAATGTCGAGGGCTTGCTGCGCGCTGCCGATACCGCGATGTATGCGGCCAAGCAGGCCGGCCGCCACCAGTATCGTTTTTATGATGTGGAACTCAATGGCCGCGCTCGTTCGCGCCTGATGCTCGAAGACAGCGTGCGCAATGCCATCGAAGACCACGACTTCACCCTTGTCTACCAACCTCAGGTGGCCTTTGCCGATGGTCGCCTGCGTGGTTTCGAGGCGCTGCTGCGCTGGCAGCACCCAAGCGTAGGCGATGTGCCGCCCGGCCTGTTCATCCCGCTGCTGGAGGAGGCGCGCCTGATCAACCGGCTGGCCAGCTGGATCTATCGTCAAGGCGCCGCGCAACGTCAGGCGTGGTGCCGGGCATTTGCCCCGGAACTGGTCTTGGGCATCAGCCTGAGCCGAGCGCAGTTCACCATGCCGAGCCTGGTCGATGAACTGCAGCGGGTGATTCAGGATTATCACCTGGACCCGGCACAACTGGAGGTCGAGGTGGCCGAGACCTCCTTGATGTACAACATCGAGGCGGCGATCAAACAGACCCAACGCCTGCGCGACCTGGGCGTGCGAGTGGCCTTGGACGACTTTGGCGCTGGCGACTGCTCGCTGCGCATGTTGCGCGACCTGCCTATCGACACCTTGAAGCTGGACCGCCATCTGGTGGCGCGTTTGCCGGATTCGGCGGGAGATGCCGCTTTGGTGCGTACGGTCATCGATTTGTGCGGGCAGTACGGCATCACTGTGATCGCCGAGGGGGTAGAGACACAGGCCCAGGCCGCGTGGCTCAAAGCGAACGGATGCGCTTACAGTCAGGGTTTTCTGGTGGCACATCCACTGACAGCGGCCGATGCCACTGGCTTTCCGGCAATTTATCCCTGGCCTGGGCTGTGATTGGCTAGAATCAGCGTTCGTTACGCCGAAGCCATGCCATGACCGTATTACGCTATTTGCAAGCCTACCCCCCGCACCTGCAAGAGCAGGTGCGGCAGATGATCGACAGCGACCGCCTGGGCCAATACCTTGAACGGCGCTACCCCGGGCGCCATGACGTGCAGAGCGACAAGGCGCTGTACAGTTATGCCCAGGACCTGCGCCAGCAATACCTGCGCAGCGCGCCTAACCTGGACAAGGTACTGTTCGACAACCGCTTGGACCTGACCCATCGGGCCCTGGGGCTCAACACAGCGGTATCGCGAGTACAGGGTGGCAAGCTCAAGGCGAAGAAAGAAATTCGTATCGCCTCGTTGTTCAAGGAGGCCGCGCCGGAATTTCTGCGCATGATCGTGGTGCACGAGCTGGCGCACCTGCGCGAGCGCGACCACAACAAAGCGTTCTACCAGCTCTGCCAACACATGGAGCCGGCCTACCATCAACTGGAGTTCGACCTGCGCGTCTACCTGACCTACCGGGAGTTGCCGGGCAACCTGTAAGGACCACGCAGCATGGATGTGAGCAAGACCAAAAGCAGTTTCTATCGCCGCCTCTACGTGGCCTGGCTGATCGACAGCCAGGCTGCCACCAGCGTGCCAGCGCTTGTGGAGGCCACCGGCATGCCTCGGCGTACGGCCCAGGACACCATCGCTGCGCTCGCCGACCTGGATATCCTTTGTGAGTTCGAGCAGCAGGAAGGGGCGCGCAACCATGCTGGGCATTATCGCATTCACGACTGGGGGGCGATCGACAAGCAGTGGATCGTCCGCAACCTGCGGCAGGTCAAAGAAGTACTGGGCTATCCATGAGTTGTTGCGTCCTCACGGCCAAAATAGAGGCTAAATGACACTATTGGCTGCTGCCACCTGCAGCCTCTTTGTGTACGCTCACTTTTGCGAATCGCCTATCACTGCGTGTGCCCCCCACTGCAAAAGGACTTATGCATGCGGCCACTGCTTTGCGCGTTGGGTTTGCTGGGTGTGCTCGTTGCAGGTCCTGCACTGGCCCAGAACAAGCTGCGGCTAGTGGCCGATACCTGGCCGCCGTTCACCGAAAGCAGCATGCCGGGCGGTGGCTTGGCCACCAGCCTGGTCACCACGGCGCTGGCCCGCGCCGGTTATACCAGCAGCTACGAGCAAGTGCCTTGGGCGCGAGCGTTGATGGGCATTGGCGAGGGGCGCTACGACGTGCTGATAAACGCTTGGCACAACGATGCACGCAAACGGCTTGGGCAGTTCTCCAAGGGCTACCTGAGCAATCGCATCCGCCTCCTCAAGCGCAAGGGCCAGACGTTGCGCTACCAACGCCAGTCCGATCTCTATCCCTTCAGTATCGCTGTGGTGCGCGACTACGCTTACTCTTCAGCGTTCGATGCCGACACGCTCCTGCACAAGGTGCCAGTGCGCGACTTTTCCACCGCCGTGCGCATGCTGGCTGCCGCGAGGGTCGACCTGGCTGTGGAGGATGAATACGTCGCCCGCTACAACCTGCAACGCGAGCCGCAGAGTGTGCGCGATGAGGTGGAACTGATGGAGCCATTGCTGGGTGAGAATACCCTGCATATTCTGGTGAGCCTCAAGCACCCCGACCACCAGCAAATCGTCGAGCGCTTCGACCAGGCCATCGCTGCTATGAAAGCCGATGGAAGCTACGCACGGCTGCTGCACCAGTATGGTTTCTGACCCCGCCTGTTATCGGGTGAAGCTCACCACCGAGGGTTAAGACTGCCTCGCAGGGAACGCTAGTGGGTAGGTGCCGCTTCAGCGGCGAGCAGACCGCTGTAAAAAGCACCTCAGGTAGATGGCGCCTCTTTGATCAGGTGAGCAGCCAGCGTGCGCAGCGGCGCGAGTTGCCGGCATATCAGCGCCAACTGCGTCTGCACCAGCCTTTGATGCTCATCCAGCTCATCGGGCATCTGCTCCAGAGCATCGGCCAGGGCCTCTTCGGTATCACTGTGTATGGCCACTGGCAGCCGTGCCGACAGACCATTGGCGATTTCGTCCAGGCTGTTGGCCAGGCTTTGTCCGGCGCCGTCGATCAACTGCTCCTGCACATCGGTCGGCAAGGCGGTGTCGCGGTGAGCACCCAGCCCCGACAGGTAACTGAGCAAGGTATGCGAGAGCACCAGGAAGCGGAAACCGACATCAGCTTCCTTACGGAAATGCCCAGGCTCCATCAACATGTTGGCCAGCGTGGTCGACAGCGCTGCGTCGGCGTTGTGGGCGTTGCGTCGAGCCAGGCGGTAGGCGAGGTCGTCGCGCTTGCCGTAAGCATACTGCTGCATGATCTGGCGCAGGTACACGCTGGCGCAGGTGAGGGTGTTGGCCAGTGCCTTGTTCAGCCGCCGGCCTTGCCAGTCGGGGAGGAACAGGAATACCGCGAGGATCGCGATCAGGCTGCCGACCAAGGTATCGAACAAGCGCGGCAGGAACAGGCCGTAGCCATCCCCAATCTGGTTGAAGCAGAACAGTACCATCAGGGTGATCGCAGCCGTGGCCAGGGCGTAGCGGGTGGTACGGTTGACGAAGAACACCACCCCTGCAGCCACGGCGAACAGTGACTGGATCACCGGGTTGGGGAACAGGTCGAACAGCGCCCAGCCTACGGTCAGGCCTATCGCGGTGCCGAATATCCGCTGCACCAGCTTGCGCCGGGTGGCGCCGTAGTTGGGCTGGCAGACGAACAACGTAGTGAGGATGATCCAGTAACCCTGGGTCGGGTGGATTAGGTGCACCATGCCGTAACCGATCGAAAGCGCCAGCGGCAGGCGCAGCGCGTGACGGAACAGCAGCGAAGTCGGCGTAAGCTGGGTACGCAGGCGTGTCCAGACATCCTTGAAGTTGCGCGGCGAGCGGTCGAGCAGGCTGCTGTCGCTGGCATCGGCCAGGCTGTCGGGGTTGCTGGCGGCGCTGAGCAGGCGGTCGAGGGTGGCCAGGTTGGCGGCCAGCGCCCGCAGTGAGCGTAACAGGCCGCGCCAGGCCGGGTTGCTTTGCAAGCGCAAGTGCTCGAGGGAGGCGTTGAGGTCCTCCAGGGCTTCGGCAAAGCCTGTGGCCAGCACGAATGGCTGACGCAGGCGGATGGAGCGTGCCAGTTCCTGGCAGGAGGCGCCTTGCTTGCGCAGCAGGCGCTGGCAACGAAACATCACATCGCTATGGAAGAACGCTTCGTTAAGGGCGTTGTAGGGGTAGTGCGAGGCACTGACCCGCTCATGGATGTCCTGGGCCAAGAAGTACAACTTCAGGTAGCGGCTGACCTTGGAGTTCGGTTGGCTGTTGCCAACCCGGTGCAAGATGATTTCCTTGGCAGCGTTCAATGCTGCCACGACCTTGCCATTCTGCCGAGCAAGGTCCAGGCGCTGGGCCTCGACATCGAGGTTGCGGATCGGCTCGAACAGGCTGGCCTTGAGCTTGAGGTAGCTGCCCAATTCATAGAACAGCTTGGCCAGGCTCTGCTGCACCGGCTGGTTGGAGAACAGCGCCTGCCACAGCACCGAGAGCAGGCCATACCATGCAGCGCCCGCCACCAGCAGCATCGGCTCGTGCCAGAAATCGCTGACCTGGCCACCGCGTTGGTCTACACCGATCATGGTGTAGACCGAAGTGATCAGGGTTGCCGATGCGATCGCACCATAACGCTCGCCCAGGGCGCCGAGCATGGTCAGCGCGAAGGCTGCCAGCGCCAGGGCGATGACGAAGATCCACGGGTAGGGGAACAGCAATTCCACAGCAAGTGCGGCAATGGCAAAGCAGGGAAGGGTGACCGCCAGGGCGCTGAGGCGGCCTTGCCAGCTGTCATCGGTCTCGGCCAAGGCACTGGCGATGATGCCGAGAAACAGTGGGATCAACAGGGCCATTTCGTTCTGGTACCAGCACAGGGCCAGGCTGCCGGTAAGGGCGATGGTGACCCGGATGCTGTAGCTGAACTTGTCTTGGCCCCACAGACGACGCAGTGACTGACGCAACGAGCTCGATGACATGATGGCCTGCTAGGCAGTGATCGAATGAATGCATTGCAGCACGGCCAGCAAGAAGCGTTCCGTGCTGCTGAATGGATTCTACTCTACACGAACTGCGCTGCGGCGTTGGCCGATGCCCAGGCCCACTGGAAATTGAAACCGCCCAAATGGCCGGTAACGTCGAGCACTTCGCCGATGAAGTACAAACCAGGGCTTTTCAGCGATTCCATGGTTTTTGACGACACCTCACGGGTGTCGACGCCGCCGAGGGTGACTTCCGCTGTGCGATAGCCTTCGGTACCCGCTGGCACCACTTGCCAGTTGGCCAGTTGCTCCGCGATCTGGGCCAGTTGCGCTGGTGTGTACTGCTTCATCGGCCGAGATTCGAACCACTGGTCGGCCAATAGGTTGGCCAGCTTGCGGGTAAATACCTCGCCCAGCACGGTCTTCAATTCGGCGTTGGCGCGCTCGACCTGCATCTGCTGCAGCCAGCTCAGTGCATCGCGGTCGGGCAGCAGGTTGATTTGCACGGTATCGCCAGCTTCCCAGAACGAGGAAATCTGCAGGATCGCGGGGCCACTGAGGCCGCGATGGGTAAACAGCAGGTTCTCCCGGAAGCTGGCGCCGTTGCAGCTGGCGGTGCAGTCCAACGAGGTGCCCGAAAGCTCGGTGCACAGTGCCTTGAGTTGGGGCTCGGTGATCGTGAACGGCACCAGTCCGGCTCGGGTCGGCAGCAGGGTGTGGCCGAACTGGCGGGCTACCTGGTAGCCGAAACCGGTAGCGCCCAAAGTCGGGATCGACAGGCCGCCGGTGGCGATGACCAGTGACTGGCAGGCAAACTGGCCGCCGCTGGTTTGCAGCAAATAACCGGCTTCGGTCTTCTCGATGTGCTCGATACTGGTGTGCATGCGGATCTCGGCGCCTGCCTCATCGCATTCGGCCAGGAGCATATCGAGGATGTCGCTGGCCTTGTTGTCGCAGAACAGCTGGCCGAGCTTCTTTTCGTGGTACGGCACTGCATGCTTGGCAACCAGCTCGATGAAGTCCCACTGGGTGTAGCGGGCCAGCGCCGATTTGCAGAAGTGCGCGTTATGCGAGAGGAAATTGCTCGGCTCGGTGTAGAGGTTGGTGAAGTTGCAGCGCCCGCCGCCGGACATGAGGATCTTCTTGCCGGGTTTGTTGGCGTGGTCGAGCAACAATACCCGGCGGCCGCGGCGCGCGCTGAGCTGGGCGCACATCAGGCCGGCGGCGCCGGCGCCGAGGATGATCACGTCGGTGGAATGCACGGTGTAAACCTTCTTGAAAAAACGCTGAACCCTGTGCAAGCGGTTAACCCGCGAAGACGGTGGTGAGCCCACTGTCACCTTCGCGGGTAAACCCGCTTCTACCAGGACCTTGCCTGGCTTTAGACGATACGAACTTTAAGGGCTCGGCCCTTGATCTTGCCGCTGTTCAGGCGCTGCATGGCCTGTTTGGCCAGTGGCCGCTCTACCGCCACATAAGCCTGGAAGTCGAAGATCGCGATCTTGCCCACTTGCTTGCCTGGGATGCCTGCATCTCCGGTCAATGCACCAAGGATGTCACCCGGACGCAGCTTGTCCTTGCGCCCGGCGCCGATGCACAGCGTGCTCATCAACGGCAACAAGGGTTCGCCCTTGTTCTTCAGGCTGTCGAGCTGGTCCCAGCGCAGCGGGGTTTTCTGCAGTGTTTCGATGGCCTGGGCGCGGTGGCCTTCGGCCGGCGCTACCAGGCTCACCGCGATGCCTTTCTCACCTGCGCGGCCAGTGCGGCCCACCCGGTGCACATGGATTTCGGCATCCCGTGCCAATTCGACGTTGATGACCATGTCCAGCCCGTCGATGTCCAGGCCTCGCGCTGCCACGTCAGTGGCTACCAGCACCGAGCTGCTGCGGTTGGCGAACATCGTCAGCACCTGATCACGGTCACGCTGCTCCAGATCACCGTGCAGCGCCTGGGCGACGATGCCCTTGGCGGTCAGGTGAGCCACCACGTCCTCGCATTGCTGCTTGGTGAAGCAGAACGCCACGCACGACTGTGGGCGGTAGTGGCCCAGTACACGGGTGAGGGCCTCCAAGCGCTGCTGCGGGTCGATCTCGATGAAGCGCTGCTCGATCTGGTTGTCGGCATGCAGGCTTTCGACTTTCACCTGCTGCGGCTTGCGCATGAAATCGGCGGCCAATTGCTCGATGCCGGCCGGGTAGGTAGCCGAGAACAGCAGGGTCTGGCGGCGCGCTGGCGTCTTGCCGATGATGCTGGCGATGGCGTCGAAAAAGCCCATGTCGAGCATGCGATCGGCTTCGTCCAGCACCAGGGTATTGAGGCCGTCGAGCACCAGGGTGCCTTTGTCCAAGTGCTGCTGGATGCGCCCGGGGGTACCGACGATGATGTGCGCGCCATGTTCCAGCGAGGCGATCTGCGGGCCCAGCGACACGCCACCGCACAGCGTGAGGATCTTGATGTTGTCCTCGGCGCGGGCAAGTCGGCGCAGCTCCTTGGCCACCTGATCGGCCAGCTCGCGGGTAGGGCACAGCACCAGCGCCTGGCAGCCGAAGTAGCGTGGGTTGATCGGGTTGAGCAGGCCGATACCGAAGGCGGCGGTCTTGCCGCTACCTGTCTTGGCCTGGGCGATCAGGTCCTGGCCCTTGAGGATGACGGGTAGGCTCTGGGCCTGGATCGGCGTCATCGAGGCATAGCCCAGGGCGTCCAGGTTGGCCAGCATGGCGGCGGACAGCGGCAGGGTGGCAAAGGCGGTAGTTTCGGTGGTCACGAGGCGGGCCTGCGTTGCGAAGCGAAAAATGCTGCACAGTCTACCAGCCTCGTGGCCATTCGCCCTACGACTCGATGTCTTGTTCCGGACGACGGGCACGCCTTCCGTCCGTGGGCGCCAGTTGCAGGAAGATGGCCGCGGCGAGCATGGCCATGATGCCGATGGTGACGAAGGTCAGCTGGAAGGCACCCAGCGTGGTTTCCACGCCATCGGCATTACCGGCGGCAGTGAACCCGCCGAGCAGGGCGCCAGCGCAGGCCACGCCGAGGCTCAACGACAACTGTGCGACAACTGACAGCAGGCTGTTGCCGCTGCTGGCGCTGGCGTCGTCCAGGTCGATCAGGGTGACGGTATTCATCGCTGTGAACTGCATCGAGTTGACCGCACCCAGCAGTGCCAGTTGCACCAGCAGCATGGCATAAGGGGTCTGCTCGTCGACCAGGCCAAGGCTGGCCAGCAGGATGCCCAGCAGCAACGTGTTGCTGGTCAGCACGATGCGATAGCCCAGGCGCTCGATCAATGGCCGGGCGACCGACTTGGCCAGCATGGCCGATGCCGCCAGGGGGATCATGCTCATGCCGGCCTGAGCTGGCGAATAGCCCAGCGCCACCTGCAGCAGCAGCGGCACTAGAAATGGCAGCGCGCCGCTGCCCAGGCGAGAGAACAGGTTGCCGAGAATCCCGATGGCGAAGGTGCGCACGCGGAACAGGCTGGGTGAGAACAGCGGCTCCGGGTCGCGACCGGCGCGCAGCCAGTAGGCTGCCAGGCAGGCCATGCCGGCGAACAGCAACAGCATGACGCGCAGGTGCGGCAGGTGCAGCTCACCGAGGCCTTCCATGGCGATGGTGATAAGCACCATTGCCGCGCCGAACAGCACAAAGCCTGGGCCGTCGAAAGTGGTGCGTTCGGCACCGCGCAGGTCAGGGATGAACTTCCAGACCGCGTAGCAGCCTAGCGCCCCGACTGGCAGGTTGAGCAAGAAGATCCAGTGCCAACTGAGGATTTCCACCAGCCACCCGCCCAAGGTCGGGCCGAGCAGCGGGCCGAGCAGGCCGGGTATGGTGATGAAGCTCATGATTCGCACCAGCTCGGTGCGCGGGTAGGCGCGCAGTACCACAAGCCGCCCAACCGGCAGCATCAGGGCGCCCCCCAGGCCCTGCACGACGCGGGCGAAGATCAGAAAGCCCAGGCTGTTGGCCATAGCGCAAAGCAGCGAGCCGAAACTGAATAGCAGGATGGCACTGAAAAAGATGCGCTTGGTACCGAAGCGGTCGGCGATCCACCCGGAGGCCGGAATCAACAGCGCTACTGTGAGCATGTAGGCAATGATCACCCCCTGCATGCGCAGCGGGTCTTCGGCCAGCGAGCGGGCCATCGCCGGCAATGCCGTGTTGAGGATGGTGCCGTCCAGCGACTGCATGAAGAAGGCGATGGCCACCACCCAGGGCAGCCAGCGGGCGGTGATCGGGTCAAGCGGTGGACGTTCGGGCATGACTTCCTCGTTTGTCATTGCCGGCCTTTTCGCGGCTGTGCAATCTCGGTGATCACAGCTTGAGGTGCGAAAAGGCCAGCCAATCCAATCACAATGTCAGGGTCAACCCTTTGACCAGCGCTCCGGGCAGATGACTCGAACCGGTACTGCGCTGCCCATAAGTGCTGGTCGATAGAATCATCTCCCGCTCTTGGGTCAGGTCTTCGAGCTGGCTGCCGAGCAGGCTGTACAAGCTGTCATCGAAGCGCATGGTATTCACCGGCCCCTGAATCTCGCCGTTTTCCACCCAAAGTGTGGCGAAACGGGTCAAGCCCGTCATGCGTGCGGCGGGTAGGTCGGAGTAGTTGAGGTACCACAGGTTGCTGATGTAAAGCCCGGTGCCCAGCCGTTCGAGGACCTGCGCGCTGGGCAAACTACCCGGCGCCAGGCTGAGCGCGCAAGGCGACTCGTAGCTGTCGGCACCATTGGCCAGCAACCCGAATTCTGCCGCGCTGCGAGCGCTGACCAGCCGCTGCAAGGCTTTGCCGTGGGCGATCAGCGGCACGTCCATGCGCGGCGAGCCCTCGTCGGAGAAGGCCGGACTGAGCGAGCCGCTGATCTGCTCGCTGAGGGTCACTTGTGGGTGCAGTTGCGCATCGCCGTTGTAGAGGCGCTGCAAGGCACTGTTGCCAGTAGCCAGGGCTTGGGCCGAGAAGCCACCCCAACAGAGCATACCGGCGATCTCGTCCATCGCCGCCGGCGCCAGGTAGGCGCGATAGCTCCCAGGTTCGAGGGTGATGGCGGGGCGCCCAAGAAAGCCCAACTGTTCCCGCGCCTGGCGCAGACGTGTGGTGAACGCTTCCTCACTCCAGTGTTGGCCGGCATAGTTGGCTTTCACCGCCTGGCCATTGCTGTGGAACAAGCTCCAGTCGAAGTTGAAGCTGTTGGCCTGGTGCCAGCCAAACGCCCCGAACGAGCTGGCAAAACCACGGTAGATCGGCCCTGCGGCATAGATGCCGACCAGGTCCAGGTCACTCGTTTGGTCTTCAAGCAGCGCCAGTAGCTGATCGAGGGCAGGCAGCGGCTGGTCCTGCTGGTCGAGCTTGTGCCAGGCACTGTCGTCCAGGCGCAGGTAGGGGTCGACGGCCAGCAGCGGTAAGGTCTGACGTAGCTGCTGCAACGCCTGGCTCAGGCGTTGCTGGTCGATTGCAGGGTCGCCACTGAGGGTCACTTGCTGCTCTGCCTGGCGCCCGTCACGGATCAGCCGTAACTGCGCGCTGGCCTGGCTCACCTCGCCGGCCTGGCGCACTTTGGCGTGATTGAAACGCACGAACTGCGACCGCTCGGCGCTGAAGCCGCAAGTGAAGTGCTCGCCTGTTTGCAGGGCCGCCTGCACGGAGGCGACCAAGGTCTGGAAAAGCTGTTTCATCAGGCGTCACCTCCGAACACGTCGATCTGGCGGAATACGCAGGCGGGCGAGGCATGCCCGACCCTGACCACCTGGTTGGGTTCGCCTTTGCCACAGTTGGGCGTACCAAGCACCTGGAAGGTGCTGCGATCACCGACGGCCGCGAGATTACGCCAGAACTGCGCCGAGATGCCGCGGTAATTCGGGTTCTTGACCACGCCTTTGAGCTCGCCATTTTCGATCAATTGGCCCCATTCGCAACCGAATTGGAATTTGTTGCGCGCATCGTCGATGGACCAGGAGCGGTTGGTGCGCATCAGGATGCCGGACTCGATGCCCTGCACCAGTTGTTCGAGGGATTGATCACCGGGCTCGATGTTGAGGTTGGCCATACGGTCGATCGGCGCACGGTTCCAGCCGCAGGCGCGGCTGTTGGCCACGCCGTCCAGGCCCGAACGAAATTGCGACAGCGCACCGCCCAGCGGGCGCAGCAGCAGGCCGTCGCGAATCAGGAACTGCTTACTGGCAGCGCTACCGTCATCATCGAAGCTGTAGCTGGCCAGCTCTTCGCCTATGGTGGGGTCGAAGGTCACGTTCAGCAGGCTGGAGCCGTATTGCAACTGGCCGAAGTCGCGGGATGTGACGAAGCTGGTGCCCGCGTAGTTGCGCTCATCGCCAAGGATCCTGTCCATTTCCAGTGGGTGACCGATCGACTCATGGATTTGCAGCATCATCTGGTCGGGCATCAGCAGCAGGTCGCGCGGGCCACTGGGTGTGTTAGGCGCCAGCAGCAATTGCAGCGCCTGGTCGGCCACATGCCGACCAGCACCGACCAAACCACAGCGCTCGATGATCTCGAACCCGCCCTGTTGGCCGAAATTTTCGCGGCCCAGGCTGCGGCATTGGCTGTCCTGTCCGTCGCTGGCGGTGACGCTCAAGCCTGGGAAAATGAAGCGCTGTGCATGGCGCAGCTGTGCGCCAGCCGAGTTCAGGTAGGTCTGTTCGACGACGCTTATGCCCAGGCTGGCCTGCCAGTCCACCAGGCGGCTGTCTTTCGGCACGCTGGCCGATTCGGCGGCCAGCAGGTCCAGGCAGTCGGCCAGATTGGGCACCGGCTGGTCGAAGTTGGGCGAAAGGTGGTCGTGACAGGCGCTGGTCACCGGTTGCTCGCGCAGATCGAGCAGGCTGTGCTTGGCGATCTGCCGTGCCAGTTTTTCAGCCTGTTCCAGTGCCTGTTGCAGGCCAGCTTGCGACAGATCTGCAGTGGCCGCGTAGGCCTCAACGCCATTGACCCGCACTGTCAGCATGGCGCCTTCGTCCTGGCTGAAGTGCGGCGGTTCGGCCACATTGCGGCGCACCGAAAGCGCCTGATGCGCCTGTTTCACATGGCGTAGGGAAAACATCTCGGCGGTGCTGCGCAGCGCGGCAAAGCGCTGGCGCAGCAGGGCGCTGGAATCGAACATGTGCAAGCCTCCGTTTTCACGGTGGCTCCCCCTAGAACCACCCTTCTTGCATGGTAAGACACGTGTCGTCGCGCGCCTCGAGCAATGCCAGCTCATTATGGCAGCCAGGAATTTCCCAAGTCAGGAAATAACGTGCGGCTTGCAGCTTACCCTGGTAGAAGTCGCGGTCAGCAGCTGTACCGTTGAGCAGGCCAAGTTCGGCATGAATGGCCTGTTCCAGCCAGCGCCAGCCGACCACGCAGTGGCCGAATACCTTCAGGTACAGGGCGGAGTTGGCCAAGGCGCTGGCAACCTTGGATTGGGCAAGATCGCCCAGCAGGGATAGCGTCACCGCCTGCAGGCGGTTGACCAGGTGCTCCAGGGGCTGGCGCATCGCGTCCAGGTTGGCGTGATGGCTGGCCCGTTCAGCCGTTGCAGCGATCTGGCGGATCAGTTGCTTGAGCCCAGCGCCGTTGTTCTGCGCAAGCTTGCGCCCTAGCAAGTCCAGGGACTGGATGCCCTCGGTACCTTCGTGGATCGGGTTCAGGCGGTTGTCGCGGTAGTACTGCTCTACGGGGTACTCGCGGGTGTAGCCGTGGCCGCCGAGTATCTGGATGGCCAATTCGTTGGCCTTGAGGCAAAAGGTCGAAGGCCAGGATTTCACGATAGGGGTCAGCAGGTCGAGTAACTGCTGAGCCTGGTCGCGCTGAAGCTGATCTTGGGCCGTGTGGGTATCGTCGTATAGCCGCGCAGCGTACAGGCCAAGGTCGAAGGCGCCTTCGACATAAGCTTTTTGCGTCAGCAACATGCGCTTGACGTCGGTGTGGCTGATGATTGGCACGGCTGGGCTGTGCGGGTCTTTGTTGTCCGGCATACGGCCCTGTGGACGCTGACGGGCGTACTCCAAGGAATACAGGTAGCCGGCGTAGCCGAGCATCACCGCACCCATGCCGACGCCGATGCGCGCCTCGTTCATCATCTGGAACATGCACGCCAGTCCCTGGTGGGGCTGGCCGACCAGATACCCAACGCACTGGCCTTGATCACCGAAGTTCAGTGCGGTGGAGGTGGTGCCGCGCCAGCCCATCTTGTGGAACAACCCCGCCAGCGACACATCGTTGCGCGAGCCACGGCTGCCATCGTCGTTGACCAGGTACTTGGGCACGATGAACAGCGAAATGCCCTTAACGCCGGGCGGTGCATCCGGCAGCTTGGCCAGCACCATGTGCACGATGTTTTCCGACAGCTCGTGGTCGCCGCCGGAGATGAAGATCTTGTTGCCCTTGAGTCGGTAAGTGCCATCGCCGGCGGGTTCGGCGCGGGTGCGGATATCGGCCAGCGAAGAGCCTGCGTGGGGTTCGGTCAGGGCCATGGTGCCGAAGTAGCGGCCTTCGATCATCGGTTGCAGGTACAGACGCTTTTGTTCGTCGGTGCCGAAGCTCTCGATGAGGTTGGCTGCGCCCATGGTCAGGAACGGGTAGGCCGTGGTGCCGGCGTTGGCTGCCTGGAAGTGGGCGAAGCAGGCCTGCGAGACCAGGCTGGGCAGTTGCATCCCGCCCGCGTCGTAGTCGCGATTGGCGTTGAGGAAGCCGGCTTCGAGGAAGGCGTCGACGGCGGGCTTTACCTCGGGGATCAGCTCGGCGCGGCCGTTGATGTAGCGCGGCTCGTTCTCGTCGGCCTTGCGGTTGTGCGGGGCGAAGAGTTTTTCGGCGATGGTGCGGGCGGTGGCCAGGGCCGCGTCGAAGGTTTCGCGGCTGTGCTCGGCGAAACGCGGGCGTTGAGCCAGGGCTTGGGCGTCGAGCACTTCGTAGAGTTCGAAAGCCAAATTGCGGGAACTGAGCAGGGTCTCGGGCATGGCAGCGGTCCTTGAACGGGCATGTGCCGAGTCTAAGCGGTGGTACTGGAAGGGGGGAGGTTAATAGGTTTGGGTGATATGGGTTTAGAACGGGTGAGGGTGGGCTGGCGCTTGCCTTGATTGTTTCGTTGCCGGTGAGATCGAGCGCCGCCCGCGCGGCGCATCGCGAGCTGCGCTCGCTCCTCCGTTTGTTTCGGGCCATTAACCTCTGTGACAGGCGCGCTCGACCGCCTTGTGGGTACGACGCGAGATCTTGCCAAGATCTCACCGTCGGCAACCATCTCAAGACATACGCCCATGAAAAAGGAGAATGCTGGTAAGGCTCGCAAGCTTCCACGAAATGCAGGGGGTGCTTACGCATCTTGCGGAAAGCCCCTACAACCATAGCAATGAAAAAGAGGTAGATGTTGTTCTTTGCTAGTGAGGAAATTTTGTGGATAGAGTTTGCCATTGGCGCAATGTTTGGAAAGAAGAAATTTCCAGGGTCGAAGATCGTTTCTTTGCCCAGTCCGTCGTCCGAGACGCACTGCGCAGAAGTATTCATCTGCGCGGGTTGGGTGAATTTATTGGTGCTTGTAATTTGCCTGTGGGGCGAGCATTGCTCGGCGATGAAATAGAGCGAGCTTTGACATTGGTGCGTAATGGAAAATGGTTTGTTGTTCGCGAGAATGTACGCTCTCCGATTGATGTGTCGTGTTAGCCCGAATTGAGGTGGGCGCCATCAAAAATGGATCATCAGCTGTATGGAAGTGGATAGTGCACATTGACTGACTCAAGCGTTAGACTGCGGCATTTCTTATATCTGTTCTGGGCCGGCATGGACGCGTTTTACATTTGTTTGTATTGTCTGCGTAGCGCTGCCCGTGGAGATGTGCCGCTCTGGTCGGACTTGGAGAGTGGCCTTGAAGTGATGCGTAGTTGGGGTGGGCCGGAAGCGTTGATTTGGGCTGGTTTGGTTCTACAGGGGTCGGTGGTCGTCACGTGTATCGGACTTTATGCAGGTAAAAAGTGGGCTGTGTACTTGGCGATGCTGCAAATACCATTTAGATATTTTTATATTGTTCCATCTGTTTCAATAGTCTTGGTTCTGCCGATGATTATTGCTGAAATCAATAATTGGATATGGGTGGCGGGGCTTTTGTCTTCAGAGTTAGTCAAAGGTTTGAGTCTCTGGTGGTTGCGTCGTCAGGTTAAGCCACTGAGGTGTTGACCTGAGCGCGAGTAGGGGCTATCAGGGCTTATAGGTGCTTGCCTTGATTGTTTCGTTGCCGGTGAGATCGAGCGCCGCCCGCGGGGCGCATCGCGAGCTGCGCGGGCGGCGCTCGATCTCGCAGGCGCAGAAAAACTCAAGACGAAAAAAAGGAGAGCCGAAGCTCTCCTTGTTCATCGATAACCCCAGCCGTCAGCCAATGGTCATCAAGCTGGCGTTACCGCCCGCCGCCGCTGTATTCACACTCACCGCTCGCTCGATCACCAGGCGCTCCAGGGCAATCTGGTGGTCGCCACTGGACAACCCATGCACACCCACGATCGCCCCGGCACGCTTGGCCACTTGCTGGCACACGCCGCGCAGTTGGTCCGAGTCGCCGTGGTGGATGACAGCGTCGAATGCCACTTCATCCTTGCTCCAGTCGCTCACCAGCTTGACCTTGGCCTGCAGCTCCTTCGGCAAGCGGCCGCGCAGGGCCTTGCCTGGCTCGCCGTCCACCCATACCGCCGAGCTGCCCACAGCCAGCACGGCAGCCAACTGCGCCAGCAGGTCGGCCTCGTTGTCCGCCAGGCACAGCACATGTTCGCGCGGCAGGATGGTGTAGCTGTTGCGCTCGCCGGTAGGGCCTGGCAAGAGACGGGCGATACCGCTCTGCGATTGGCTGGCGAACTGTTCGCACAGCGTAGCCAGGTCAGCGTCTTGGTTGCTCTGCGCCCATGCCTTCAAGCTGTGCAGCGGCTTGACCAACTGTTCATGCAAGGCGCGGTCTGGCTGGCTTTGGCCATCGGCCTGCTGGAAATGCCGGCCAATCGCGTCGGCCGGGCGGGTCGACAGCAGGCGGTACAGGTACAGCGGGCCGCCGGCTTTCGGGCCGGTGCCGGACAGGCCTTCGCCACCGAAGGGTTGCACGCCGACCACGGCGCCAACGATGTTGCGGTTGACGTACATGTTGCCGGCATTGGCAGTCTCAACCACCTTGGCGATGGTTTCGTCGATGCGGGTATGGACACCGAGGGTCAGGCCATAGCCGGATGCGTTGATCTGCTCGATCAGTTGATCGAGGTTGCGGCGGTTGTAACGCACCACGTGCAGGACAGGGCCGAAGATTTCACGCTTGAGCTCATCGAAGCTTTCCAGTTCGATCAGGGTCGGCATCACGAAGGTGCCGCGTTTGATTTCGGCAGCATCGGCGATCGCCACCTGATACACCGCGCGGCCTTTATCGCGCATGCCTTGGATGTGCTTCTCGATACCAGCCTTGGCTTCGGCGTCGATTACCGGGCCAATGTCCACGGCCAGGCGGTCTGGGCAACCCAGACGGCTCTCGGCCATTGCGCCCTTGAGCATTTCGATCACGCGGTCGGCGGAGTCTTCCTGCAGGCACAGCACCCGCAGCGCCGAGCAGCGCTGGCCGGCGCTGTCGAAGGCCGAAGACACCACGTCGATCACCACCTGTTCGGTCAGCGCCGACGAGTCGACGATCATCGCGTTCTGGCCACCGGTTTCGGCAATCAGCGGGATCGGACGGCCTTGGTTGTCCAGGCGGCCGGCGACATTGCGCTGCAGCAGCCGGGCCACTTCGGTGGAGCCGGTGAACATCACACCTTTGACGCGCTCGTCACCGACCAGGCCGGCACCGACGGTTTCGCCACGCCCTGGGAGCAGTTGCAGCACGCCTTCCGGGATGCCTGCCTCGAGCAGCAGGCGCACAGCCTGGGCGGCGATCAGCGGAGTCTGCTCGGCAGGCTTGGCCAGTACCGGGTTGCCGGCAGCCAGTGCTGCAGCCACTTGGCCGGTGAAGATGGCCAGTGGGAAGTTCCACGGGCTGATGCACACCACCGGGCCCAGCGGGCGGTGGGCGTCGTTGCTGAAGTCATTACGGGCCTGCACCGCGTAGTAGCGCAGGAAATCTACGGCTTCACGCACTTCGGCGATGGCGTTGGCGAACGTTTTGCCCGCTTCGCGGATGAGCAGGCCCATCAACGGCTGTATTTCAGCCTCCATCAGGTCGGCGGTGCGCTCCAAGATGGCTGCGCGCTCGGCCGGGGGCGTGGCCTGCCAAATCGGCGCGGCGTTCAGTGCGCACTGGATGGCATTGTCGACGTCGGCGACGGTGGCTTCTTGCACGTGGCCCACCACGTCGCGGTGGTCTGCAGGGTTCAACACGGCGACGGCAGCTGTTTCGCTGGCGGCGCAGGCCAGCATCGGAGTGGCTTTCCAGTCGCTCTGAGCGGTGGCCAGCATGGCGCAGGACAGCGATGCCAGGCGATGTTCGTTGGCCATGTCGATGCCGGCGGAGTTGGCGCGGTCGGTGCCGTAGAGCTCGCGCGGCAGCGCAATGCGCGGGTGCGGCAGGCCGATGCCGCCCTCCTGAGTACCCATGCGCTCGATGCTGGCAACTGGGTCGGCAACCAATTCCTGGATGGAGATGGAATGGTCGGCGATGCGGTTGACGAACGAGGTGTTGGCGCCGTTTTCCAGCAGGCGACGAACCAGGTAGGCCAGCAGGGTTTCGTGGGTGCCGACCGGTGCGTATACCCGGCAAGGGCGGTTCAGCTTGCCATCTGCCACCTTGCCTACAACTTGCTCGTAAAGGGGCTCACCCATGCCGTGCAAGCACTGAAACTCATATTGGCCTGGGTAGTAGTTCTGGCCAGCGATATGGTAAATCGCCGATAGGGTATGGGCGTTGTGGGTCGCGAACTGTGGGTAGATCGCTTCCGGCACGGCCAGCAGCTTGCGAGCGCAGGCGACGTAAGAAACGTCGGTGTACACCTTGCGGGTGTAGACCGGGTAGCCTTCCAGGCCTTCGACCTGTGCACGCTTGATTTCGCTATCCCAGTACGCGCCTTTTACCAGGCGGATCATCAGGCGATGACGGCTGCGCTTGGCCAGGTCGATGACGTAGTCGATCACATACGGGCAGCGCTTCTGGTAAGCCTGGATCACGAAGCCGATACCATTCCAGCCTGCCAGGCTTGGCTCGAAGCACAGGCGCTCGAGCAGGTCCAGGGACAGCTCCAGGCGGTCGGCTTCTTCGGCGTCGATGTTCAGGCCAATGTCGTATTGCTTGGCCAGCAGGGTCAGCGACAGCAGGCGTGGGTACAGCTCCTCCATCACGCGCTCGTACTGGGCGCGGCTGTAGCGCGGGTGCAGTGCCGAAAGCTTGATGGAGATACCTGGGCCTTCATAGATGCCGCGGCCATGGGACGCTTTGCCGATCGAATGGATCGCCTGCTCATAAGAGGCCAGATATTTCTGCGCGTCGTGCTCGGTCAGTGCGGCTTCGCCAAGCATGTCGTAGGAGTAGCGGAAGCCCTTGGCCTCGAAGCGGCTGGCATTGGCCAGGGCTTCGGCGATGGTTTCACCGGTGACGAACTGCTCGCCCATCAGGCGCATCGCCATGTCGACACCCTTACGGATCATCGGCTCGCCACTTTTACCGATGATGCGCGTCAGCGAGGAGCTCAGGCCCGTTTCGTTGTGGGTGGAAACCAGTTTGCCGGTCAGCAGCAGGCCCCAGGTGGCGGCGTTGACGAATAGCGACGGGCTGTTGCCCAGGTGTGGCTGCCAGTTGCCGTTACTGATCTTGTCGCGAATAAGGGCGTCGCGGGTGCCCTTGTCAGGGATGCGCAGCAGCGCCTCGGCCAGGCACATCAGCGCCACGCCTTCCTGAGACGACAGCGAGAACTCTTGCAGCAGGCCCTGGACGATGCCAGCACGGCCGCCAGCGCTCTTCTGATTGCGCAGTTTCTCGGCAATGCTTGCGGCCAGCTTGTTGGTCGCTTCCGCCTGGGCAGTGCTAAGGCGCGCCTGCTCAAGAAGCATCGGCACCACTTCCTGCTCAGGGCGGCGATAAGCGGCGGTGATCGCCGAGCGCAATACCGACTGCGGCAGAATGCTTTCGGCAAATTCGAGGAAGCACTGGTGGGCGTGGTCTGGCTGGACTTCCCCGGCATCGTCAACCAAGCTGTTTGCATGGCCGTTAAGCTCGGTCAAAGTGGCACCACCCTCTAGCTTCTCCAGATAATTGAAGATCGCTTGCTTGATCAACCAATGCGGCGTGCGATCGATCGATTGCGCAGCTGCTTTGAGTCGTTCGCGGGTCGGGTCATCGAGTTTGACCCCAAGGGTGGTCGTCGCCAATTTCTTATCCTCATTATTGCCACGGCTGTGGCTTAAGCTGGCATCAAGATTATCTGTAGGAGATTTCGGGTGCAACCAGGTGCAACCCGTTTTTTCACAAGAAAAGGTGCAACTCGTCTGAGGCGATTTCCTACCGTGTGAAAAGAATCCTTTATGGTGCGTTTTCTTCTATGTAGGCGCTCTTTTGCTCCAAAAAGAAGCAAGAAACAGGATTTTTCCTAAAGGGTACGGCCGGGTGCAACTGTCAAATGAAAAAGGGTTGCACCGGGTTTGCGTTGTTGCATAGGATTCGCGGCCTGGGTGCAACCGACTTCGCGAAGGTTGCGCATGACATAAAAACAAACGCCAGGGCACACGCATGGGCAATCCACTAACGATCACTTTCGTGATCTATATCGCGGTTATGGTACTGATCGGTTTCGCCGCTTATCGGTCCACAAAGAACCTTTCCGATTACATTCTTGGCGGACGCAGCCTGGGCAGTGTGGTTACCGCACTCTCGGCTGGCGCTTCCGACATGAGCGGTTGGCTGCTGATGGGCCTGCCGGGTGCCATCTACTTCGCCGGCCTTTCCGAGGCCTGGATTGCCATCGGCCTGACCGTTGGTGCCTATCTGAACTGGTTGTTCGTCGCCGGCCGTCTGCGCGTGCAGACCGAGCACAACGGTGATGCGTTGACGCTGCCAGATTATTTCTCCAGCCGGTTTGAAGATGCCAGTGGCTTGCTGCGGATCATCTCGGCCATCGTGATTCTGGTGTTCTTCACCATTTACTGTGCTTCTGGCATCGTTGCTGGCGCTCGTCTGTTCGAGAGCACTTTCGGCATGTCGTACGAAACCGCTCTGTGGGCAGGGGCCGCAGCCACCATCGCCTACACCTTCATCGGTGGTTTCCTTGCGGTGAGCTGGACCGACACCGTGCAGGCATCGTTGATGATCTTTGCGTTGATCCTCACTCCGGTGATCGTGCTGATCTCGACCGGTGGTTTCGATACCACCTTCATGGCCATCGAAGCGCAGAACCCGGCCAATTTCGATATGTTCAAAGGCGCCACCTTCATCGGCATCATCTCGCTGTTGGGCTGGGGTCTGGGCTACTTTGGCCAACCTCACATCCTGGCGCGTTTCATGGCTGCCGACTCGGTGAAATCCATCGCCAAGGCTCGCCGTATCTCCATGACCTGGATGATCCTTTGCCTGGCTGGCACCTGCGCCGTGGGCTTCTTCGGTATCGCCTACTTCTCTGCCCATCCGGATCAGGCAGGCCCGGTCACCGAAAACCATGAGCGCGTGTTCATCGAGCTTGCCAAGATCCTGTTCAACCCATGGATCGCTGGTGTGCTGCTGTCGGCCATCCTGGCGGCGGTGATGAGTACCCTCAGCTGCCAGTTGCTGGTTTGCTCCAGTGCATTGACCGAGGACTTCTACAAAGCCTTCCTGCGCAAGGGTGCATCTCAGCGTGAGCTGGTCTGGGTAGGCCGCTTCATGGTGCTCGCCGTTGCTCTGATCGCCATTGCCATGGCTGCTAACCCGGAAAACCGCGTGCTGGGTCTGGTTGCATACGCTTGGGCCGGCTTCGGCGCAGCGTTCGGCCCAGTGGTACTGATCTCGGTCCTGTGGAAAGGTATGACTCGCAACGGTGCGCTGGCAGGTATCGTGGTTGGCGCGCTGACCGTGATCCTGTGGAAGAATTTCGACACCCTAGGCCTTTACGAAATCATCCCAGGCTTCCTGTTCGCCAGTATCGCTATCGTGGTGGTGAGCAAGCTGGGTAGTCCTTCGAAGGCCATGGCTGCGCGTTTCGCAGCAGCGGATGCTGCGTACCACGCCGAGAAGTGACGTGATTGCAGCCGACGGCAGTCAATGCCGTCGGCTGCTTTAGAGCGCTCAGTTGGCAACGGCGAACTTGCACAGCGTTGCTTCGAACGCCTTTTCCTCGCGAGGGCGGATCAATGCCCTGTATTCGCCGGGCTCACAGCCCTGCAGGGTCAGTTGCCAAGTGGTGTCGCCGGAGCTGGAGACCACTCGGTTTTCGATGACGTTGCCTGGCCTGGTCAGTTCCACGACTGCTGTGTACGGGGCATTGGTGATACCCAGTACACCGTGGAGTTTGACTTCAGTGCCATTCACTTCTGCTTTGATGGATGCTTTCATTTCAGGTACTCCTGATTGGTAGGAGGCATGAGTATCGGCATCGCTGGTAGGCGGTCGGAGCTGGAATTGGGTCCCGGTCAGGACGGGGAGCACCTGACGCCGTCACCATGAACGGGTAAACTTGCCGTCCGCGCAGGAGTTGCCATGAACTATCGTCACGCCTTCCACGCCGGCAATCACGCCGACGTTCTCAAGCACATCGTGCTGACCCGCCTCATCGCCCTGATGTCGCGCAAAGAACAACCGTTCGCCTACATCGATACCCACGCCGGCCTCGGCCTTTACGATTTGCAAGGTGATCAAGCGACCCGCACCGGCGAGTACCTTGAAGGGGTGGCTCGCCTATGGGGCCGTGATGATCTGCCGGCGATGGCGACGGACTACTTGCGCATCATCAAGCGCCTCAACGCCGATGGCCAGTTGCGCTACTACCCAGGGTCGCCCGAGTTGGCTCGGCGGCTGATGCGCCAGCAGGACCGGGCGCTGCTCAACGAAAAGCACCCCGAAGACGGGCCGCTGCTCAAAGAGAACATGAAAAAGGACCCGCGCGTGGTGGTGCACCTGGGCGAGGGCTGGCATGTGCCACGGGCGCTGCTACCGGTGCAGGAAAAGCGCGCGATCATGTTGATCGACCCGCCATTCGAGCAGGCTGACGAGCTCAAACGCTGCACCACTGCGATGAAAGAGGCGATTGGCCGTATGCGCCAGACCGTCGCGGCTATCTGGTACCCGATCAAGGATCAGCGCTCGCTGACCCGCTTCTATCAGGACTTGACCAGCACCGGCGCGCCCAAGCTGCTGCGGGTGGAGCTGTACGTGCACCATCAGGACAGCCCTCAGGGCCTCAATGGCTCGGGCCTGGCCATCGCCAACCCGCCTTGGGGGCTTGAGCAAGAGCTGAGCGAGCTGCTGCCCTGGCTGGCCAAAGAGCTGGCGCAGACTGCCGGTAGCTGGCGCATGGACTGGCTGATCGCCGAATAATCGGGCACTTGGCCAGCAAGCTCGCCCTGCGGCGCCTGCCGCCCAGGGCCAGCTGCTGGCGCAGGTTATGCAGTGTCTCGCGCATTGTTTGCGTTATAATCTCGCCCTTTAGCCGCCACCCGCCCATGGGGCCGCTGGCGCATCTCTACCGAATGAAGAGGCTAATCCCTTGGCATTGACGATTCTTGGCCTGTCCGGCGCCCTTAGCCATGACCCTTCCGCGGCCTTGTACATTGACGGCAAGCTGGTTGCCGCCGCCGAAGAAGAGCGCTTCGTGCGTGACAAACATGCGAAGAATCGCATGCCCTACGAGTCGGCGAAATTCTGCCTGGAGCAAGCCGGCATCAAACCGTCCGACGTCGATGTGGTAGCCATCCCCTTCGCTCCCATCAGCCTGTTCGGCAAGGCGCGTTGGCACTACGCCAAGCGCTACTGGTACGCCCCGGATCGCGCCCTGGACGCCATTTTGATGGGCAACCGCCGCTACAAGCGCTACCGCAAGAAGATCGTCTGGTGCCTGGAGCAGCTGGGCTTCGACCCGAAAAAGGTCAAGATCGAACCGGTCGAACACCACCTGGCCCACGCTTCCAGCGCCTACCACTGCTCGGGCTTCAAGGAAAAGACCGCAATCCTTGGCATCGATGGCAAGGGTGAGTACGCCACCACCTTCTTCGGCTACGGCGAAAACGGCAAGATCCACAAGATCAAGGAATTCTTCGACCCGGACTCGCTGGGTGGCCTGTATGGCGCGATCACCGAATTCCTTGGCTTCGAAATGCTCGACGGCGAATTCAAGGTCATGGGCATGGCGCCGTACGGCGATGCCAGCAAGTACGACTTCTCACGTCTGGCCAGCTTCGAAAACGGCGAATTGGTGATCAATACCGATTACGCCAACGTCATCGGCTTGCGCCGCCATAAAGAGAAGGGCAAAGGCTTCTACTTCTCGCCCAAGCTGATCGAATGGCTAGGCCCCAAGCGCGAAGGCGACATTGCCGACGAGCCGTACATCCACTACGCGGCCAGCATGCAGGCGCTGTTCGAAAAGATCGCCCTGCAGATGATCGATCACTACCTGGGCGATACCTTGCGTGAAACCGGCAAGCTGGCCTTCGCTGGCGGCTGCGCGCTGAACGTCAAGCTCAACCAGAAGATCATCGCTCGTTCCGACGTCAAGGAGCTGTTCGTCCAGCCGGCTTCCGGCGATGCCGGCACCGCTGTGGGTGCGGCGGCTTACGTATCCCACGCCCGCGGTGTGCCGGTCGAGAAGATGGAGCATGTCTACCTCGGCCCTTCGTACTCCAACGAAGACGTGATCGCCGCCTGCGCTCGCCACCCGAACGCGCCAAAATGGCGCAAGCTCGACGACATGCCCCAGCGTATCGCCAAGATCATGGTCGATGGCAACCCGGTGGCCTGGTTCCAGGGCCGCATGGAGTTTGGCCCGCGGGCCTTGGGTGGCCGTTCGATCATTGGTTGCCCGAGCGTGCCGGGCGTAGCCGATCGCATCAACGAGCAGATCAAGTTCCGCGAGCGCTGGAGACCGTTCTGCCCGTCGATGCTCGACACCGTCGCACCGCAGATGATCAAGGTCGACCATCCAGCGCCGTTCATGACTTTCACTTTCGAAGTGGCTGAAGAGTGGAAGACCCGTGTACCGGAAGTGGTCCACGAAGACGGCACTTCCCGCGCCCAGGTGCTCAAGCGCGAATACAACCCGCGCTATTACGACATGATGAAAGCCCTGGAAGACCTCACAGGCAATGGCGTATCGCTGAACACATCGCTCAATCGCCGTGGCGAGCCGATGATCTGCTCGCCGACCGATGCGCTGAACATGTTCTTCGGGTCTGACCTGCAGTACTTGATCATGGAAGACATCCTGGTCGTCAAGGACGGCGCAGCTGCCTATGACCAGCCGCTCTGAAGCGCGGGTCCTGCAGTTCTGCCATGGCTACGACGGGCCGTTTCTAGACTGTGCCCGTCAGTACGCCAGCCTGTTCCAGGGCAGCGGCTACAAGGTCACCACCGTGTTCCTCACCGGCGCTGCCGACCCGCAGGTTGCTGCGGGCTGCGCGTCGGACGAAGTGTTGTTTCTCGAATTCAGCTCCAAAGCCATACGTGGCCTGAAGCTCGGAGCGATTGGGGCACTGCGGCGCATCGCCGCCGAGCGCAATTTCAGCTTTTGCATCGCCCACCGTTTCAAGCCCATCTATGTAGCGCTGCTGGCTACGAGCTTGCCGGTGATCGGTGTGCACCATGCCTTCGGTGACTATCAGCGCAAGGGTCGACGCTTTTTTGCAAACCTGTTCAGCAAGCGCCTGAGCCTGCTTGGGGTATCGGATGCGGTGCGTGACGACATGCGCCGTTGCCTGGCGAAGTGGCCGGCTCAGCGTATCCAGACGCTCTACAATCGTATCGATATCGACGCCCTGCAAGCAGCCCTCGTACCTCGTGCCGAGGCCCGCGCGGCGTTGGGCCTGGACGCCCAGGCTTGGGTGGTCGGCAATGTCGGGCGCCTGCACCCCGACAAGGATCAGGCGACCTTGCTACGTGGCTTTGCCCAGGCGCTGCCGGGCCTGCCAGCAGGCGCGCGGCTGGCCATTCTCGGCAAGGGCCGGCTGGAGGCTGAGCTCAAGGCGCAGGCTGCCGAGCTGGGTATTGCGGGGCAGGTGGACTTTCTTGGCCAGATACCCGATGCCCGCCGTTATTTCCAGGCCTTTGACGTATTCGCCCTAAGCTCCGACCACGAGCCGTTCGGTATGGTCCTGCTCGAAGCCATGGCGGCCGGGGTGCCGGTATTGGCTACGGCTTGTGGCGGCGCGCGCGAAGTGGTCGAAGGTGTTGGCGTGCTGTTCCCGTTGGGCGATGCCGCGCAGCTGGCGCAGGCGTTGCAGCACATGGCGGGGCTGGATGACCAGCAACTGCAGGCCTGCGCTGTGCATATGCTGCAGCGTTTGCGTGAACGGTTTTCTGACCAGGCAGTGCGTGAGGCGTTCTGGCAGTTGCCTCAGGTTCGTGCAGTGGTGGGGAAGGCTTGATGTTCAATCATGTACAAGCCTTGCGCGAGCGCGGCTGGCAAGTCATCGATGCTGCCAGCTACGCCCAGGCCTGGGCGCGTTTTGGCGGCAGCGTGGCGACACACCCTCTGGTGGTCGAGCAACTGGCAGGCCTGGCGCAAATCCCCGTGCGCTACCTGGGTTGGTACCAGGCTGGCGCGCTGAGCGCCGCCATCCCGACTTGGGGCCGTCACTTGGCATTGTCCAAGGACGTGCTCAAGCGCGCCGGCAAAAAGGCCCTGTTCGACCTCGGCAACGCCGAGATCATCCTGCCGGCAGCTGCTGATGCCGGTGCGCCATTGCGCCACAGCGCCCGTTACCTGTCGGAACTGAACCAGGGCCGATTCACGGGCCTGAAGGTGCAGAAGGAGCAGTTGGCGATGGCGCGCACCCCGGAAGAGCTGTCCAAGAAATTTCGCTACAACCAACGTCGCGAATTGCGTCTGCTGGAAGAAGCGGGCGGTGTGGTGCGCCCGATCAGCGAATTCAGCGCGCAGCAGGTCGCTGCCATGTACTGCGACTTGTTCGCGCGTCGCTGGGGTTTTCCGGCCACCGGCGCCGAGCATATGGCCCAGGTGCTGGAGCGCCTGCGCGAACTGCTGATCGGCTCGGTGTTGATGCTCGATGACAAGCCGATCGCGATCCAGTTGGTGTACCGCGTCGAGGCGCCCGAGTGGATCAGTGTCGAGTACGTCAATGGCGGTGTCGACCCGCAGACCAAGGCCTTCAGCCCAGGTAGCGTATTGAGCTTCCTCAATACCCAGGCAGCCTGGGAGGATGCTCGTGCACGCAACAAGCCCCTGCGCTTCTCGTTCGGTCGGGCCGACCGCGAGTACAAAGAGCGTTGGTGCAACCCCGTACCGGTATTGCACACGTGAGCCGCAAGCAGCAGTTGCTCAAGCGCCATCGGCGCAACAAGCGTCTGGGGCTGCTCGCCTGCCTGGTACTGCTGGTAGCGCTGGGTTTTTTCACCTGGTGGTGGCTACCGCTACTGCTGTTGCCGCTGCTGTGGGCCGCTCACGAAGCCTGGTTCGCCGACCACCTGTTCTACGCGCCGAGCGAGGACTACGCCTACCGTTTCGGTGAGCTGAGCCATGAAGCACCCGTGATGCTGAGCGATGGCCTGCTCAAGGTGGGCGAGGCATTGCAAGGCGACGAAACCCTGATACTCGAGGCGCGGGTGAAAAGCGGCTGGCTGGGGCGCTTGCTCGATCCGTACGTCGTGCTGCGCGGCGGCGAGCTGGGCGATCGGCAAACTTTCGAGCGCGGTGTGGATGGCGTGCGCTATCTGAACCTGACCGGTTTGGCCGAGCCGTTGCAGGCTGGCACGCTACACGTGGTTGGCAAATATTGCCGGTTGCTGGGCCAGCCGCGCCTGTGGATAACCCCTGCTGTCGAGTTGCAGCGCCGTCGGGTAATGGTGATCGCGCCCCACGCCGACGATGCCGAGCTGGCTGCCTATGGTGTGTACAGTCAAGCCGATGAAACCTGGGTGGTCACCCTGACCGCCGGCGAGATCGAGGCTGAGCACTATCAGCAAATGGGGCTGGGTGAAGTGGAAGCGGCCCGCTTGAAAGGGCGGCTGCGCGCTTGGGACAGCATTGCCGTGCCACGTTGGGCGGGCGTGCCTGAATCGCGCTGCGTGCAACTGGGCTATTTCTGCTTGCAGTTGCCCGCCATGCAGGCTGCCCCTGACCAGCCTGCTGCGTCGCGCGAAGCGGACATGGCCGATATCCGTCCGTTTCGCCAGTTCAATTCATTTCCTTTGCCGGCCGACAGCAATGGCGCGCCAACCTGGCACAACCTGCTGGCCGACCTGCGCGCGTTGCTGGAGCTGGCTAAGCCCCAGGTGTTGGTGATGCCGCATCCTCAACTCGACCCACATCCGGATCATGTGTGTGCCCAGGCGGCCGTCATGGAGGCGCTTGAGGGGCTGGCCTGGCAGCCACAGACCCTGCTCTGCTACGCCAACCACCTGCATGACAACGACCGCTGGCCCATGGGTGACAGCGGGGATGGCATCGCTTTACCGCCGCAATTTGACGCAGACCAGGCATGGGCACCATGCGCCGTGCTACTGGATACCGCCACCCAGCGTGACAAGGCCATGGCCTTGGGCATGATGCATGACTTACAGCCGCGGCTGCCATTCAAGCGCCGCCTGCGCCGCTGGCTGCAGCGTTGGCTAGCCGGGCGCCGAGCCTCGCCTTACGGGGAAAATGAATTCTTCCGTAAGGCAGTTCGTCGGCATGAGTTGTTCTGGCGGCGAGAGCTGTAAAGTTGACCGAGATGGCGCAAAGCGCCCAAGGAAAGCAATGAAAGTTCTATTTCTGGTACAGAAAGAGCAGCGCGCGATCCTCGATCGTCTGTACGACGGCGTTGCGGCCAACTGCGACTGCGACCTGCGCTGGCTGACCAGTGACGATCAGCGCAACCTGCGCCGTTATTTCAAGCGTGAAGTGCAGGTCGAGCGCTATGACCGCATTGTGTTCTTCCTGCGTTTCAAGCAGGAGATCCGCCAGGCAGCTTTCATCCGTACGGTGCCGAACCTGGTCATTCTCGAGCACGACGCCTATCAGAACTACATCCCGTGCAAGTACACCGGCAAGTTCAGTGCGCACTACCGCAAGCTGCCGTGGGCACGGGTGATCAGCTCTGGCTTCATGGTCAGTGAGCGACTGCGTCAGGAGGGCTTCGATGCGGTCTTCGTACCCAAGGGTTACGACGAGCAACTGCTCGCCGACCAAGGCCGTGAGCGCGATATCGAGTTGGCATTCGTCGGTAGTACCAACAGCGTCGCCTACAGCGGCCGCAAGGCGCTTCTGGACGAGTTGGGGCAGGTCGAACAGTTGGTGGTGACTCGCACCAAGTCAGGTGAAGACTACTGTAACACCTTGAATCGTATTCGATTCTTCGTCAGTGCCGATGTCGGCATGGGCGAGTATATGATCAAGAACTTTGAAGCCATGGCCTGTGGCTGCGTGCTGCTGGCGTATGACCAGGGCGAGGACGAGAACCGGGCACTGGGCCTGCAAGACATGCACAACGTCGTTTTCTATCGCGACATTCCGACGCTGCAAGCCAAGCTGCGCGTATTGCGCGAAGATCCTGAGCTGGCCCGGCAGATAGCCATCAACGGGCGCGAACTGGCCGTTTCACGCTTCAGTTTCGCCGCTGTCGGCCAGAGCATCGTCGAACACATGCGCCCGGCCTTGAGGCCCCACCCGCCGTTGTCTGCATGGCAGCGTCTGCGGCTCAACCTTGGCTTCTGAGCTGAACATTCCAGCCTATGCTGGAGGAACTAGTTTTCCAGGCATGCGATCATGTTCTGTCAAAGACGTTGCAGTCCCACTTGGCTTGCACGGGAGAGCGGCGCAATCTCCATGAAAATCCTCAATGTGATGTGGGCAGGCGGTTCGCCGTACCTGTCCATCCATAAAGTCCATCAACACGTGCTCTCGCACGCGGGCGCCGACGCACGTATCAGCCACTGGCTGCTGCTTGGCGGTGAGCTTTGCCACAGCGATGAAAACACCCGTGCTTGGCATATGCCGCAGCGTGCGCTCAAGGGCAAAAACCTATGGCGGCTGTTGCGGCCCTGGTTACGCCTGCGCTTGCGCAAGGCGTTGAAAGAGGCGGGGGCGCAGGTCATTCTGCTCGACGGTATAGGTGTTGCGCGGCTGGTGTTGCCGGTGCTCAAGCATATGCCCGAGGTGCGCGCAAAAGTGTTGTTCCACGGCATGACCCGTTTGACCCCCAGCGACGTGAGCCTGCTGAGCAGGCTGCCTGCCGAACAAGTATGTGTTGCGGCTGTCTCGGACACCCTGGCGCGCGCGCTGCAGCGGGGTATTGGCCGCCCTGTACAGGCACTGCGCATGGCGTTCGACCCGCTGGCCTTTACCGCGTCACTGCTAGGCCGTGAGCAGGCGCGCCACGTGCTGGCATTGCCGGCAACTGAAGGTGTGTTGCTTGGTGCGGTGGGGCGGCTGGTGGAAAGCAAAGGCTTCGACATGCTTATCGAGGCCTTTGCCAGCGCCGTGGCCCAACAGCCGGGCATACAGTTGGCAATCGTCGGTGACGGGCCGCTGCGTGCCAGCCTGCAGGCACGCATCGACTCGCTGGGCCTGACCGCCACGGTGCATCTGTGCGGGCATCATGACGACCTGGAGCGCCTGTACCGGGCTTTCGACTGGCTGATGGTGCCTTCCCGCGCTGAAGGCCTGGGCCTGGTGGTGCAGGAAGCCGTGATAGCGGATGTACCGGTCGTGTGCACCGACTTGCCGGTATTTCGCGAGCAGTTGCAAGACTCGGCGCGCTACCTCCCGGTTGACGATACCCAGGCCTGGGCCCAGGAGATGGCGCGCTGCGATGCTGCCCGCGCGCTAGTTGTGGCTGGCCAGCAGCGCCGGGCGCTCGCGCCGGAGGTGGCGTGGCAGGCTTTCTGTGACGGTGCCCACAGCCTGCTGCGCGGCTGAGCTCAGCGCGCCAGCAAGGCCGCCTCGAAATCTGCGAGGGGGAAGCGATCGCCCAGGTTCTCCCGCTCGATGTAGCGCACCATGTGCTGAACATTGCGGCGGATCATGCGAGCAGAAAGCGGTGGGCGCAGGAAGCGCATGTCTGCCACGTCGATCAAGCCCAGGCGCTGGTCGGGGGTGACGACCACATTGCCCAGGTGCAGCGAGCGAAAATAGATGCCGCTGCGGTGGAGATGGCGAATCAGATCGATCAGCCTAGGCAGGTAGTGGTCCCAACTGAAGTCGTTTTCGCGCGACATCTGCAGTAGCGTCCGGCCTGGCAGTGGGCGATACAGCACGGCTGTTCTGCCCGGCACGTCGAGCTTGTGCTGGCTTATCACTTCAAGCGTCGGAATACCCAATTGCGCAAGGCGCACAGCGTTGTCGACGAAGCGCTGTGAGTAAGGCCGCAGCAGCGCAGATGAAATAAGTCGCTTACGACGAAATACCTTAAGGATATTACCATCGCCAAGCAGGTAGACTTTGGCGCCATGGCTGTCTGACTCCAATACCTGGGCGCCAAGTATCAGCTGATCAAAGTCGACCTGGGTGAGCCGAGAGCATTGCATGAGATAAGCCTTGTCGTTTGGGCAACAAAATGACCGGCAATAATGCCGAAAATAAAGCGTGAGCACCATCGATGGTGCGTGGATTCAACAGGGGTGAGGATGTTGTATCAACAAAGCTGGGCGCGCGCCTGGTTAGGCTTGGGGCTCATTTGGTTTTTCGGGGCGATAGCCTTGGCACCTTCCAACAAAGTGTACCAGCAAGGGCTTGTCGCATTCCTGTGGCTGCCCACCCTGCTGTTGGCATGGTCGGGGCGTGGCGTGCTGGCCGAGGCCTGGCGGCGGCAGCCGGCGCTCTGGGCGAGCGTGCTGATGCTGATGGCCTGGTGCTGTGTGAGCCTTGCCTGGACAACGGCTCCCGACCCCTCACGGGAGGCCAAGCGTCTGGTCTACATCCTGGTGTTCTTGTTGGCCTTCCCGCTGGTGGCGCAAGGTGGGCAAGACCGTATTCGCAACCTGCTGCAGCTGGGTTGCGGCTTGCTGGCAATCGCCGCGCTTGTTTCCATCGTGCATTTTTATGGCTTGCAGGCCCAGCCGCTGCAGGCGCGCTTGGCTGGCATCGGTGAGATCTCCCATCCAATTCTGGGGGCCTATGTGGTGGGTGCAGCGGCTGTGCTGCTGCTCTATCAGATGCCCCGTAAGCGTAGCTTCCAGCTCGGCTGGGTGCTTGCGTTGGCCTGCTTGGGTTGTTTCGTGATCATGAGCCAGAGCCGGGGTGCTGCTCTGGCACTGCTCATTACCGTGCTGATCGCGCCGTTGTGGCTAAGAGACCGCCATAGCCGGGTGCTGGCGGTGGCGGCGGTGCTCGCCACGGCATTGGCGTTCTATGTGATGTACGACCTGATCACCCTCCGAGGCTCCTCCTACCGCCCGGAGATTTTCGAGCAGGCCGTCAGGATGATCGCCGAGCACCCTTGGACCGGCCTTGGGATTGGAGCGGCCTACGACGTGCAGGTGCCTGCTTTGGGCATGCGCTTCGACCATACTCACAACATGTTCACCCATGTGGCCGTAGAGCTTGGGCTGCCGGGGATGCTGCTGTGGATCTGCGTCTGGCTGTTCGCCCTGGGGGAGATCGTTCGCGCACGCCACATCCTGCTTGGCAAGATTCTGCTCGGCCTCTGGGTGTTCTCGACGTTGGCGATGCAATTCGACGCCGCCAGCCTTACCGCAACCCCCCGTGCGGAATGGTTCATCAGTTGGCTGACGGTAGGGCTGGTCATGTTGTTGCCATGGGTGCGTGCCGAAAATGACGCCTGTGGTAAAATTCGCGGTTCAACCTGAACAGCGAGCTCGATGATGGCCGAAACACCGCGACCGGCGGAGCATACTTCCAGCCTGAAGATCTATTTCCGGCTGCTGAGCTACGTGAAACCCTATATCGGCATTTTCCTGCTGAGTATCGTCGGTTTCGTGATTTTTGCTTCGACCCAGCCCATGTTGGCGGGGATTCTCAAATATTTCGTCGACGGGTTGAGCAACCCGCAGGCCGTGCTGTTCCCCAATGTCCCTTACCTTCGCGACCTGCAATTACTGCAGGCCGTGCCGCTGCTGATCATTCTGATTGCCGCGTGGCAGGGTTTGGGGTCGTTTCTGGGTAACTACTTCCTGGCCAAGGTTTCCCTGAGCCTTGTGCATGATTTGCGGATACAACTGTTCAACAAGCTGTTGGTGCTGCCCAACCGCTATTTCGACAATCACAATTCAGGTCACCTGATTTCGCGGATCACTTTCAACGTGACCATGGTGACCGGCGCCGCCACCGATGCCATCAAGGTCGTCATCCGTGAAGGCCTGACCGTGGTGTTCCTGTTCGGCTACCTGCTGTGGATGAACTGGCACCTGACCTTGGTAATGGTGGCCATCCTGCCGGTGATCGCGGTGATGGTCAGTGTTGCCAGCAAGAAATTCCGCAAGCAGAGCAAGAAGATCCAGTCCGCCATGGGCGATGTGACCCATGTCGCCTCCGAGACCATTCAGGGCTATCGCGTGGTGCGCAGCTTTGGCGGTGAAGCGTACGAACAGCGCCGCTTTGAAAACGCCAGCCAAAGCAACACCGACAAGCAACTGCACATGACCAAGACCGGCGCGTTGTACACGCCGTTGCTGCAGTTGGTGATCTACACCGCCATGGCGGCACTGATGTTCCTGGTGCTGTTCCTGCGGGGTGACTCCACAGCGGGTGACCTGGTTGCCTACATCACCGCCGCGGGGCTGCTGCCCAAGCCAATCCGCCAGCTGTCGGAAGTCAGCTCGACCATTCAAAAAGGCCTGGCCGGCGCCGAAAGCATCTTCGAGCAACTGGACGAGGCCCCAGAGGTCGACACCGGCACCGTCGAAATGGCGCGTGTAGAGGGCCGCCTCGAAGTGCGCAACCTGAGCTTCACCTACCCCGGCACCGAGCGTGAAGTGCTGAGCGACATCAGTTTCGTCGCTGAGCCTGGCCAGATGATCGCTTTGGTTGGGCGCTCAGGCAGTGGCAAGTCCACCTTGGCGGCACTTATCCCGCGCTTCTACCACCACGACCAGGGGCAAATCCTGCTTGATGGCGTGGAAATCGAAAACTACCGCCTGCGCAACCTGCGCCGCCACGTTTCCCAGGTGACCCAGCATGTCACCCTGTTCAACGATACCGTGGCCAACAACATCGCCTACGGCGACCTGGCAGGTGCCCCGCGTGCCGATATCGAGGCTGCCGCCGCTGACGCCTACGCCAAGGAATTCGTCGATCGCCTGCCGAACGGCTTCGATACCGAGGTCGGTGAAAATGGTGTGCTGCTTTCCGGCGGCCAGCGCCAGCGCCTGGCGATTGCTCGGGCACTGTTGAAAAACGCGCCGTTGCTGATCCTCGACGAAGCCACTTCGGCACTGGATACCGAGTCCGAGCGGCATATCCAGGCGGCACTGGACCATGTGATGCAAGGCCGTACCACGCTGGTGATCGCCCACCGTCTGTCCACCATCGAGAAGGCTGACCAGATCCTGGTGATGGAACAGGGCCGCCTGGTCGAGCGTGGCACCCATGCCGAGCTGCTCGCGGCTAATGGCCATTATGCCCGCTTGCATGCCATGGGGCTGGATGAGCCGGCCAAGGCCGATATCACCTGACCCGCCTTGATCGGGGCCACATCGGCCCCGATTGTCACGGGAATTTTCCAGGTTGCATCTGGCCGTAAAGCCGCCGCCCGCCCTGTGCTAATATCCTGCCCCTGTTCATTATTTCCATATGGGTTGTCCATGAAGTTGTCCCTGCCGCGTTTCGATCAAGCTCCGGTACTGGTGGTCGGCGATGTCATGCTCGATCGCTACTGGCATGGCGGTACTTCGCGGATTTCGCCTGAAGCGCCAGTGCCAGTGGTCAAGGTCGATCAGATCGAAGACCGCCCCGGCGGCGCGGCCAACGTTGCCTTGAACATCGCCGCACTCGGCGCCCCTGCTTCGCTGATCGGTGTCACCGGCCAGGACGAAGCCGCCGACAGTCTGGCCAATAGCCTGCAGGCCGCTGGCGTGCGCTCGGTGTTCCAGCGCATTGCGCATCAGCCGACCATCGTCAAGTTGCGGGTGATGAGCCGTCACCAGCAATTGTTGCGCATCGATTTCGAAGAACCCTTCGCCACCGACCCGCTCACGCTGGGCGCAGAGGTCGACGCGTTGCTCGAAGGCGTCAAGGTGCTGGTCCTTTCCGATTATGGCAAGGGTGCGCTGAAGAACCATCAGCAACTGATTCAGGCTGCTCGTGCCAAGGCTATTCCTGTGCTGGCCGACCCCAAGGGCAAGGATTTCTCGATTTACCGTGGGGCCAGCCTGATCACCCCCAATCTCAGCGAATTCGAAACCATCGTCGGCCGTTGCGCTGATGAAGCCGAGCTGGTCGCCAAAGGCCTGCAACTGCTGCTGGACCTTGACCTCGGCGCGCTGTTGGTAACCCGTGGCGAACACGGCATGACCCTGCTGCGTACCGGCCACCCGCCGCTGCACTTGCCAGCCCGGGCCCGCGAAGTGTTCGATGTGACCGGTGCCGGTGACACCGTGATATCTACCCTGGCCGCTGCGATTGCCGCAGGTGAAGACCTCCCACACGCCGTCGCCCTGGCCAACCTGGCGGCCGGTATCGTGGTCGGCAAACTGGGTACCGCGGCTATCAGTGCTCCGGAGCTGCGCCGTGCCATCCAGCGTGAAGAAGGCTCCGAGCGCGGTGTACTGGGCCTGGAACAACTGCTGCTGGCCATCGACGACGCGCGGGCGCACAACGAGAAAATCGTCTTCACCAACGGCTGCTTCGATATTCTGCATGCCGGCCATGTCACCTACCTGGAGCAGGCCCGCGCGCAGGGTGATCGCCTGATCGTCGCAGTCAACGACGATGCCTCGGTGAGCCGCCTCAAAGGGCCGGGTCGGCCGATCAACAGCGTTGACCGGCGCATGGCCGTGCTGGCTGGCCTGGGCGCAGTCGACTGGGTCATCAGCTTCCCTGAAGGCACGCCGGAAAACCTGCTCAGCGAGGTCAAGCCTGATGTGTTGGTCAAGGGCGGGGATTATGGCATCGATCAGGTGGTAGGCGCCGATATCGTCAAGGGCTATGGCGGCACCGTGAAAGTGTTGGGGCTGGTGGAGAACAGCTCCACCACGGCCATCGTCGAGAAAATCCGCAAGAACTGACCGAGACGCGGGGCTGCACGGCAGCCCCACAGGCTATTTGTGCAGTGAGGTACGGGCGCGTCGCAGCAGTGCCCGCGCCTTGTCGCCGAAACGCTGCAGATGTGACGCCGGCTTTGCCTTCTGCTCTACCAGGCCCTGCTGCTTTACCCAGTCCTTCCAGCGAATTCTCTCGTCGGCCACTACCCAGCCTTCCTGCTGGGCGAAGCTCTCGGCCAAGTACAGCCCGCGTGTGCTGGCTGGTACTAGTTCATCCTTTTTCAAGGTGTACAGCTCGGCCAACGGCTGCCCGTCCTGCACCGGCATCAGGTAAAGATCCGGCCGCTTGCGATTGAGTCGCGCCACCAGTTGGTCGCCCTCCAACCGCTCATCGACATGGAACAGGCTGAGTTTCTTAGCGTCCCTTGGCACCTGCAGACGCATGTCGTAAATCAGCTGTAGCGAGGCCGTGGGCAGGTGCACGTAGGCCCGTGGCCGTTCGAGCAATATCTGGCTGGCGCAGTGTACTGGCCTCGCAGCGCCCGACTCTGGCGTCAGTGTGAATGGCAAGGCTTCGCGATAATGCAGCGCTGCGGCATAAGGGGCGGGGAGCCAAGTGTCGTTGAAGCGCCCGCTGAGCCAACCTTCCGGGGTTTCCAGCAGGCACTCTTCAGCTACCTCCTGCACGGCGGTGTGCAGTGGCAGGTTGAGTTCCTGGGCCGGGACATATCCGGAAATCAATTTCAGCACCACATCGCCGCGATCCTGGCGGCGTTGCCTCACCAACACCCAGTAGTCACGATGTTGCCAGTGCAACGTCAGGCGCACGGACACCCCCAGGTTGGCCAGCTCCACCACGAAGCGCTGCTTGTCGGCAAGCTGGATGGCTCGCCGCCGCTGTTGGGTCTGGGCAAAGTTCAGGGGCATGCCGATGCTCTGGTAGACCAGGCCTTCGGCGGTGGCTTCGACATGTAGGGGCAGCGTTTTGAAGTTGCTCGGGTTCTTGCGGATCAGCGTACGCGCCACGAGGCTCCTCCTTGCGTCGGGTCAGTTCCAGGCCCAGCCGTGGCTGGGTGGCAACTCAGTGCTCGCCCAGGATGCGGGCGACCGTGGCCACGTTATGGGCCAGATGCAACGGATTGATAGTGCCGACGATAGCACTGCTGACACCAGGGTGGGCGAAGAGCAGTTCGAAGCTAGCCTGTACCGAGTCGACCCCAGGGGCAAGGCAGATATGCCCACTGGCCAGTGCCTTTTTCACCAAAATGGCCTTGCCGTGTTCGGCAGCGTAGTCCAGCACTGGGCGTTCTGCCTGTTCGTTCAGGTTATAGGTGACCATTGCACAGTCGCCCTGTTCCAAGGCCTTCAGGCCGCCGGCAACGGTCTTGCCGGATAGGCCGTAGCCAAGAATCTTACCCTCCTGCTTGAGCGCGGCCAGGGTCTGATAGACCTCCTGCTGTTCAAGAATGGCCAGGTCATTGCCATCCGAATGCACCAGCACCAGTTCGATACGGTCGGTCTGCAGGCGCTGAAGGCTGCGTTCGACCGAGCGGCGGGTATGGGTTGCGCTGAAATCGAAACTGGACTGCCCGTTCTCGAACTCTTCACCCACCTTGCTGACGATGACCCAGTCATCACGCTGGCCGCGCAGCAATGGCCCCAGGCGCTCTTCGCTAAGGCCATAAGCCGGAGCGGTGTCGATCAGGTTGATGCCCAATCCACGGGCCTGGCCCAAGAGCAGGCGGGCTTCGTCATCACTTGGGATGGTGAAGCCGTTGGGGTATTTGACGCCTTGATCGCGGCCCAATTTGACCGTGCCCAGGCCCAGCGGCGAAACCATGAAGCCGGTACTGCCCAAGGGGCGATGAAGGCCGTGCAGGGTGGGTAGGCTCATGGCAGCAGTTGCTCCCATGCTGGTACACCCAGGGCCGGGCGGGGCAGGCCGGACAGGTCGGGCGTGGCAGCAGGGCGCACACCATCGCGATCGAGGCTTGCCAGTACGCGGTCGCTGAAGTCCGGTGCCAAGGCCAGTTTGGTCGGCCAGCCCACCAGCAGGCGCCGCTGCTCGGCCAGGAAGGCGTTGTCTGGGCGCACCAGCCCGGATTGTGCGGGTTCGGCACGATCGACGCGCAGGGTCGCCCAGCGCACTTGTTGCTGATCGACCCAAGGCAGCAGGCTGGCGATTTCCTGCTGCGCGGCGGCGATCTGTGCCGCAGTGTCGCGGGCAACGCCGTCGGCTTCGGCGATATCGCCACCCAGGTACCAGACCCATTGGCCATCGGCGGCCGGGTGAGTGGTGACGGTCACTCGCGGCTTCGGCCCGCCGCCCAGGCAGTGCGCATACAGCGGCTTGAGGTTAGGCCCCTTGGCGATCACCATGTGCAGCGGTCGAGTCTGCATGGCCGGCTGCTCGAGACCCAGCGCGTGCAGCAGGCCTTCGGTGCCTGCGCCGGCGCTGAGGACGATACGCTGGGCGCGGATTTCGCGGTCGTCGACGCGCAGGCCCACCAGTTCGTCGCCCTCGTGCAGCGGTTCGAGCTGCTTGCCAGCGAGCAGGCTGTCACCTGCCAGCTCGGCCAGATTCGCCAGCAGGCTAGGGACGTCGACAACCAATTCTGCCAAGCGGTAGACCTTGCCCTTGAAACCACGGTCCTGCAGCGCTGGCGGTAATTGTTCGCCTTTGACCTGATCGACACGGCCACGCACCGCTTTGCTGGCGAAGAAGCTGGTCAGGTTGCCGGCCAGGGTGCCTGGCGACCACAGGTAGTGGGCTTCGGACAGCAAGCGCGTGTGGCTCAGGTCCAGCTCGCCACTGCCAGCCAGCGCCTCACGCCAGCGTCGTGGCATGTCGGCGATGGCTTCGGAGGCGCCGGTCAAGGCACCGTGCAGTGCGTACTTGGTGCCACCGTGAATGATGCCTTGGGACTTGATGGTCTGCTCGCCACCGAGGCTGGCGCGCTCCACCAGCACTGTCGAGTAACCCAGGCGCTGCAGGCGGGCGTTGAGCCACAGGCCTGCGACCCCGGCGCCGACGATCAGCACGTCAGTGGAAATGGCAGATGGCATGGCGGTACCTCGAAGACTGGGACAGCTGCCAAGTATACAGGCTGTCTCAGTGCCCGGCAGTCTTGGAGAACAGCTGAATCACCACCACACCGCCGACGATCATGGCCATGCCCAGCATGGCTGGCACATCCAGCTTCTGCCCGTACACCACCAAGGCTGCCACGCTGATCAGCACAATGCCCAGCCCGGACCACAGGGCGTAGGCAATTCCCACCGGAATGCTGCGTACCACCAGGGTCAGCATCCAGAACGCGATCCCGTAGCCGACCACCATCAGCAGCAGCGGCAGTGGCGTGCTCAGCCCTTTGACTGCTTTCATCGAAGCGGTGGCAATCACTTCAGCAACGATCGCGATGGCGAGATAGGTGTAGGCATTCATGACAGGTTCCTCCGGCTACTGCTGGGCATTCTAGCGTTAGCCCAGGTGCGGTAAAGTCATTACCTATCCGGTGTGGAGATGGGTTGATGGCCGAGCGCTGGAGTCTTGAACAACTGCGTACCTTTTTAAGAGTCGCTGAACTGCGTTCGTTTTCCGCCGTGGCCCGTGAGCAGCGCAAGGCTCAATCGGCCATCAGCAATGCAATTGCTCTGCTAGAGGCTGATCTTGGTGTGACGTTGTTCGAGCGCAGCAGCGGTCGGCAACCGAAACTGACCGAAAACGGTATGGCGCTGATGGAGGATGCACGTGAACTGCTGCGCCAGTGCGAGCACCTGGATGGCCGCGCCTTGGCCCTGATGCGTGGCCAAGAAGCGCTGCTTCGGGTGGCCCAGGATGAAGCCATGCCGTATCAGCCGGTGATCGACAGCCTGGATGAACTGGCGAGCCGTTTTCCTTACCTTGAGGTGCAACTGGCCAGTGGCGCCCAAGGCGATGTGGCGCGCAAGCTCGCCGAGCGGCGGGCAGACCTGGGGTTGTTTTTTCATCATGAGCGTATTCCAGCCGCTCTGGAGCGGCGTGCGCTGGGCAGCGTGGAGATGGTCACGGTATGTGCGGCGGGGCACCCGCTGGCCGGTGAACGCCGGGTCAACCGCCAGCAATTGGCGCGGCATCGGCAACTGCTGATCACCCCGCAACAAAGTGGCTACCCCGGTGGTGAAGCAATCAGCCCGCAGGTGTGGCGGGCCGATAGTTTCTACGCCATGGCCGAACTGCTGATGCGTGGCCTGGGCTGGGCGTGGCTGCCACGCCATGTGGTGCAGTACCCGACCTACCAGGCGCACATGGTCGAACTCGCCAGCGAATGGCGCCCGCCGGCGCTGGTGGTAGAAATGGCCTGGCGCCGCGACGAGCCGCTCGGGCCAGCCGCGCAATGGTTGGCCGAGCGCTTTGCAGTGCACCTGCGTGCGATCGGGTAAACTGCGCCGCCATGAACAGAACACTCTATACCTTGCTGTTTCACCTGGGCCTGCCGCTGGTTGCGCTGCGCCTGTACCTGCGCGCGCGCAAGGCGCCTGCCTACGGCCAGCGCATCGCTGAGCGCTTTGCCCTTGATCTGCTGGTCATGCACCAGGGCGGCATTTGGGTGCACGCCGTATCGGTCGGTGAGAGCATCGCTGCTGCACCGTTGGTGCGTGCGCTGCTCAAGGCATACCCGGATTCATCGATCACGCTCACCTGCATGACCCCGACCGGGTCCGAGCGTATTCGCGCCATGTTCGCCGATGAACCGCGCATCCAGCATTGTTACCTGCCCTATGACTTGCCGTGGGCGGCCGGGCGGTTCCTGGACCACGTGCGTCCTCGGTTGGGCATCATCATGGAAACCGAACTGTGGCCCAACCACATCCATCAGTGCGCAAAGCGTGGCATCCCCGTGGCCCTGGCCAACGCCCGCTTGTCAGAGCGTTCGGCACGTGGATATGCGCGTTTTGCCAAGCTGACCCGGCCCATGCTTGCCGAAATGAGCTTCATCGCAGTGCAGACAGAGGCTGAGGCGCAGCGCTTTCTTGACCTGGGGGCGCGGGCTGAATGCGTGCAGGTGACTGGCTCGATCAAGTTCGACCTCAAGATCGATGAGCAATTGGTGCCCCAGGCCAGAGCCCTGCGCGAGCGATGGGGCGCCACCCAGCGCCCGGTATGGATCGCCGCCAGCACCCACGAAGGCGAAGATGCCTTGATTTTGCAGGCCCACCGGCAATTGTTGCAGGTGCATGGGGATGCGCTGCTGATCCTGGTGCCGCGCCATCCTGAGCGCTTCAATGCCGTGCATGCCTCGTGCGCTGCGCAGTTCGCCACGGTACGCCGCTCCAGTGGCGCAGCGGTAACGGCCCAGGCCCAGGTGCTGTTGGGCGACACCATGGGTGAGTTGCTGTTCCTCTACGCGCTCGCCGACATTGCATTCGTGGGGGGCAGCCTGGTCGCTACGGGGGGGCATAACCCACTGGAGCCCGCCGCGTTGGCGTTGCCAATGCTGATGGGGCCCCACGTGTTCAATTTCCTTGAAATCAGCGCGATGTTGCGCGAAGCCGGCGCTTTGCAGCAGGTCGATAATGCCGATGGTCTGGCCGAAGCCGTGCGGCGCTTGATCGAGCTGCCGCAGGATGCACAGCGCATGGGTGAGGCGGGCCGGGCGGTGATGAGGGCCAACCAAGGCGCCTTGCAGCGTCTGCTGGAGGGCCTTGCCCGTTTGCTGCGCGACTGAACCGGCTTCTGCGTAGGGCTTGCGCCAAAAGACTGGGCGTCGGCCCTTACGCAGATGCTCAGGGGGTGGGCTTTCATTCGGCCAGCGGGTACCAGGCGACGAAGCCTTGGCTACCGACATACCCGCAGAGTGCTAACTCGTTGGAGCCAACCAGGTCGCACCCCAGTACGGTTGAGTTCACTTGCGCTACCACCAGGCCGCCGGGGAAATCATCGGCAACCGTGCCATCGGCATGGCGGGAGGCGATGTAGTAGCGAGCGTCACGATTCTGCTCGGTCGTTTGCCCCAGTCCATAGATGCGCTGCTGTGCGCTTTGGTCTGTGCGGGACATGACATACCTCAAGTCGGCTTCGCGGTTTGCCGGCGCTATCACCACTGGCTTGAGCAGCAGACTACCGTTGGTTTTGAGGCGAGCCAGGCATCCACGATTGTTGCCGTCGGTGTCGGTTACCCCGACTACGTTCAGCGACTGCCCATCTTCACCTGGCGCAAGCGCTAGCAGTTTGGTCGCGATGTTCACCATGCCACCTTCACCAAAGCTTTCGTCCAGTTCACCCTGCGGCGTGTAGGCCGCTACCGTGCCACCTTGCCGCTGCTGACCAGTGAGGTAAAGGCGCTTGCCCAGCACAATGGCGTTGCTAGCTTCGAAGTTTGACGGTTCGAGCACGCCGTCTTTGGCGAACGAGGTGTCCAGTGTGCCTGCCGATGTCAGTTTCAGTACGAGACCTGTTTCGGCCGGGGAGAGTAGATAGCCACCATCGGCTAGGGTTGCGGCACCAGCACCCGTCATGCCGAGAGAGGCAATGCGCTGACGGCAAGATGCAGCCTTATAGTTCGCCGGTGACGCCGTGTAGCGTGAATCATTGAAAATGAACAGTCCCTGGTCGGCAAAGCTGTCGTCCAGGCTTCCAGAAGCCAAGCAGCGGGCAGCCGCTGGATAGATGCCCTGCTCAGCGAAAAGTACGCCGCTTATAAAGATCTTCGCGTGCTCTTGGGCGTTGGATGGCTCTAGATGCACAGACAGTGCGTAGAAAATCGCCTGCTCGTCGAAGGCATGCTCGATCAAGCCCCTTTCATTGAAAGAAGTATCGAGCTCACCATCGGGCAGCAGGCGAGCCAGAGTGAATTTGCCATCTTCCTGCGCAGAGTTGCCCACCACCAGCAGCTTGCCTTCAGCTGCAGGGCACAGGGCGCCCAACCATTCGGTGAAGTTGTACTGTATTAACCGGGGGGCGGGGGGCGTAGTCTGGGGATTGTTGTACATGCTGGCCTCTCTCCAAGCGGTGGGTCAGCCACTACGCTATGAAAAAAGGCCAGCATGCGAAACTGACAGAAATACTAGTCAGGAGGGTTGGCCTGGGCGATACCTTTCAAGGCGTCGAGGGCCTGCGCTCGAAGTTTTTCGCCGCCGCCGCCGCCAGGTCCGGTGGTAGGAAGTCCTTGTCCGGGTTGTAGTCCGGTTTCAGGTACTGCCTGAGGTCCTGCAGATCCTGCGGGCTCAGCGTGCCGGCTGCCTGTTTCAGGCTCAGGTTATCCAGAATGTAGTCATAGCGGCTGTTGTTGTAGTCACGCACCGATGTGTACAGCTGGCGCTGTGCGTCGAGGACGTCGACGATGTTGCGTGTGCCAACCTGGTAGCCGATCTCGGTGGCCTCCAGCGCGCTCTGGTTGGAGATGATCGACTGCTTGCGGGCCTGCACCTGTTCCACGTCGGTATTCACCGCGCGATGCAGGTTGCGGGTGTTCTCGACTACCTGGCGGCGCAGACTTTCGCGCTGCTGCTCGCTCTGGGTCAGGCGGGCGTAGGCCTCACGGACCTGCGAGCTGGTCAAGCCACCGCTATAGATCGGGATGTTCAGCTGCAGGCCGACGCTGGTCTGCTCCACATCGCCGCTGTAGCGCTGGCCGAACGGTGATGGGTTGTTGAAGCCCAGGTTATCGTTGTCGCCTTTCTGGTATTTGGCCACGGCATCGAGGGTCGGCGCATGGCCGGCCTTGCGCTGGCGCAGGGTTTGCTCGGCGGCGGCCACGGCGTAGTTGGTGGCCAGCAGATTGAGGTTCTGGCGGCCAGCGGTTTCCACCCAGGCTTTGGCGTCGTTAGGGGTCGGCACCCTGACCGGTAGCGTGTGCACCACGCCCTGGATCGAGCTGTATTCGCGGTTGGTCAGCGTGACCAACGCCTCGAAGGCATCCTGTACCTGGCGCTCGGCGATGATCCGGTTGGCGCGGGCGGTGTCGTAGCTGGCCTGGGACTGCAACACGTCGGTCTTGTCGGAAAGGCCGACATCGAAGCGTTCGTTGGATTGGTCCAGCTGGCGCTTGAGGGCTGCTTCCTCGGCCTTGGTCGCAGCAAGATTGTCCTGGGCACGCAATACGGAGAAGTAGTTTTGTGCCGTTTGCAGAATCAGGTTCTGTTCGGTGGCCGACAATTGCAGCGCCGCCTGTTCATCGACCGCTTCAGCAGCCTGAAGCTGGAACCAGCGATCGGCGCGGAAGATCGGTTGCGCCAGGGTAGCGCTCCACGTGTTGCCGCTGCGGTTGGCCGTAGCCGAAGGCTGGTCGATTTTGGTGCGGGTGTTGAGCATCTCGGCGCCGGCCGAAAGGTTGGGCAGCAGGCCAGCCCTGGCCTGCGGTACGACTTCTTTCTGCGCGCCGTAATCGGCACGTGCGGCAGCAAGATCGGCGTTGTTGTCGACAGCTTCCTGGTAAACACTCACCAGGTCGGTCTTTACCGTCGTGGGCATGTCAGCTGCCCAGACCCCTGTATTGGACGCACAAGACACGGCTATTGCCAGTGAAAGTTTGCGCAGCATAGAGGCAATCCTTGTACGAAAAATTTAATTACTGAACTGTTGAGTATCGAACGATGGGCCAGTGTAGTGCCATGCGCATCTGCCAACAATCACAGGCTCTGCCTTTCATCCCCCTGGCCATTTACCCGCTTGGCTTTACCGGCCACACCAGTCTAGACTGCGCAGGTTCTTGTCGGGGTGCCTTGAAGCAAAGGCTGAGATCGCAGAGGTGCGGATCCCGTTGAACCTGATCAGGTTAGCGCCTGCGTAGGGAACAAGATTGCTCGCCTTCCCGGGGAGCCTCTTGTGCCAGGTCCGGGAATGTCGCAGCTGCATGCAGCTTCAGGCACCCCCATATCTGGCACTGCACTAATCAAGAGTGCGTCCATGCCGTTCAGGTTCACCCCGACATTCCACTGCTAGGAAGCCGTCTGGAGAGCCTGTGATGAGCCAACAAGAAAAAACGATCAACCTCAGCGAGTCGGCGCAAGTCGATCAGCAATCCGTGCAACCCTTCCCACGTTCGCGCAAGGTTTATGTCGAAGGCTCGCGCCCGGACATCCGCGTACCCATGCGTGAAATCAGCCTGGACGACACACCGACCGACTTCGGCGGCGAAACCAATGCCCCCGTGCTGGTCTATGACACCTCCGGCCCCTATACCGATCCCAACATCATCATCGACGTGCGCAAGGGCCTGGCCGACGTGCGTTCAGCCTGGATCGAGGCCCGTGGCGACACCGAGCGACTGGATGGCCTGAGCTCCGAATTCGGGCAGCAGCGGCTGAACGATGCGCAATTGGCCAAGCTGCGCTTCGCCCATGTGCGCAACCCGCGCCGGGCCAAGACCGGCGCCAATGTTTCACAGATGCACTACGCTCGCCAGGGCATTATCACCGCCGAGATGGAGTACGTGGCCATCCGCGAGAACATGAAGCTGCAAGAGGCGCGCGCCGCCGGTCTGCTCAACGAGCAGCACGCAGGCCACAGCTTCGGGGCCAACATTCCCAAAGAGATCACCCCGGAGTTCGTCCGCCAGGAAGTCGCCCGCGGCCGTGCGATTATCCCGGCCAACATCAACCACCCGGAGCTGGAGCCGATGATCATTGGCCGCAACTTCCTGGTGAAGATCAATGGCAACATCGGCAACAGCGCCCTGGGTTCCTCGATCGAAGAAGAAGTGGCCAAGCTGACCTGGGGCATTCGCTGGGGCTCGGACACCGTCATGGACTTGTCCACCGGCAAGCACATTCACGAAACCCGTGAGTGGATCATCCGCAATTCGCCGGTACCGATCGGCACCGTGCCAATCTACCAAGCACTGGAAAAGGTCAACGGCGTGGCCGAGGACCTGACCTGGGAGCTGTTCCGCGACACGTTGATCGAACAGGCCGAGCAGGGGGTCGATTACTTCACCATCCACGCCGGGGTGCTGCTGCGCTATGTGCCTCTGACCGCCAAGCGCGTCACCGGCATCGTCAGCCGCGGCGGCTCGATCATGGCCAAGTGGTGCCTGGCCCATCACAAGGAAAACTTCCTGTACACGCACTTCGATGAGATCTGCGAAATCATGAAGGCCTACGACGTCAGCTTCTCCCTTGGCGACGGCCTGCGCCCGGGTTCGATCGCTGACGCCAACGATGCGGCCCAGTTCGGTGAGCTGGAAACCCTGGGCGAGCTGACCAAGATCGCCTGGAAACACGATGTGCAATGCATGATCGAAGGCCCTGGCCATGTGCCAATGCAACTGATCAAGGAAAACATGGACAAGCAGCTCGAATGCTGCGACGAGGCGCCGTTCTACACCCTTGGCCCACTGACCACCGACATCGCACCCGGTTATGACCACATCACCTCGGGTATTGGTGCGGCCATGATCGGCTGGTTTGGCTGTGCCATGCTCTGCTATGTCACCCCCAAAGAGCACCTGGGCCTGCCGAACAAGGATGATGTGAAAACCGGCATCATCACTTACAAGATCGCCGCCCACGCCGCGGATCTCGCCAAAGGCCACCCTGGTGCGCAGATCCGCGACAACGCTTTGTCCAAGGCGCGTTTCGAGTTCCGCTGGGAAGACCAGTTCAACCTCGGCCTGGACCCAGACACCGCGCGAGCTTTCCACGACGAAACCCTGCCAAAGGAATCGGCCAAGGTCGCCCACTTCTGCTCGATGTGCGGGCCTAAGTTCTGTTCGATGAAAATCACCCAGGAAGTGCGTGAATACGCCGCCAAGATCGAAACCGTCGATGTGACGGTCGAGCAAGGCATGCGTGAGCAGGCCGAGCGGTTCCGCCAGGAAGGCAGCCAGCTTTATCACAAGGTGTAACTGGCTTTATAGCTGCCTAGAACCGGCCGGCTCTTCGTGGGTGACCCCGCGAACAGGCCTGCCGGCTCAGCAAATACCTCAACACTTTCGGCGATCACAACAATGACCACCCCAAGCCAATTTTCCCCCGACCACCCGGTCCCCACCCACCAACGCATCTTCGGTGCCCGTGACCTTTTCTCGCTATGGTTCTCCCTGGGCATCGGCCTGATGGTGCTACAGGTCGGCGCCATGCTGGCGCCTGGGCTGGGCCTTGCCGGCGCGGTGCTGGCCATTGCCTTGGGCACCGGTGTCGGTGTGCTGCTGCTGGGGGCTGCCGGTGTCATCGGCAGCGACACCGGCCTGTCGGCCATGGGTACCCTGAAACTGAGCCTGGGCCGCCACGGCGCACGCCTTCCGGCTCTGCTCAACCTGCTGCAATTGGTGGGTTGGGGAGCCTTCGAGATCATCGTCATGCGCGATGCCGCAAGCCTGCTGGGCGCGCGGGCATTCGGTGAAGACAGTGCCTGGAACAGCCCGATGCTCTGGACCCTGTGCTTCGGCGCCTTGGCCACCTTGTTGGCGGTCAGCGGGCCCTTGGCGTTCGTGCGCAAGGTGTTGCGCGCCTGGGGGATCTGGCTGTTGCTGGGGGCGTGCCTGTGGCTGACCTGGAACCTGTTCGCCAAGGCCGACCTTGGGCAATTGTGGAACCGCGCCGGGGACGGTTCGATGTCCCTGGCCGTGGGCTTCGACATCGCCATCGCCATGCCGCTTTCGTGGTTGCCGCTGATTGCTGACTACTCGCGCTTCGCGCGCAACGGCAAGCATGTGTTCGGTGGCACCGTGGTTGGCTATTTCATCGGCAACACCTGGCTGATGAGCCTGGGCGTGGCCTACACCCTGGCATTTGCCGCCAGTGGTGAGGTCAATGCGCTGCTGCTTGCCCTGGCAGGCGCGGGCATGGGTATACCGCTGCTGCTGATTTTGCTGGACGAGTCGGAAAAAGCCTTCGCCGACATTCACTCGGCGGCTGTTTCAACTGGTGTGTTGCTGCCGCTCAAGGTAGAGCACCTGGCGTTGGCTATCGGCGTGCTGTGCACCTTGATCGCCCTGCTGGCGCCATTGGCCCAGTACGAGAACTTCCTGCTGTTGATCGGCTCGGTGTTCGCACCGTTGTTCGGCGTCGTGCTGATGGACCACTACGTGATCCGTCGGCGGCGCCTGCCCGCCCAGGTCGAGGGGTTGCACTGGCAGGCGCTGGTGGCTTGGGTTGTGGGCGTGGTGGCCTATCACCTGATCGCCGCCAAGGCGCCAGAGCTGGGCGCTACCCTGCCAGCACTGTTGCTGGCAGGTAGCTTGCACGGGCTGCTGAGCTTCAGCCGCGGCCGGGAAATAGCTCGGGCTTGAGGATGCCGTTCAGGCGCGGATAGGGGATTTTCAGTTCGACGTGGCCCATGGAATAGGGCGCAATGGCATACACCTCGTACTTCACCACGACTGCGCCGTAGGTCAAGGCGATGTGTGGCGAGCGCTTGAATGGCCAGGTCTTGACGAACTCGGCATCCTTGTCCATGCCAACGCTGATCAGCCAGGCGCGGTGGGACTCCTCGACGGTCTTCCAGAAGGCTTGCTCCTGGCCTGGCACCAGCATGTCCTGCAGGGTCAGGACCTTATCCAGCTTGCGCGAGTAGTTGATGAAACCGCGCCCCGGCATACCGTTGGCGCCGCCACTGTCCAGGTAGCTGGACAGCTCGATGATCACCAGCCCGTCATGCTGCTCGCGTACCTTGGCTTGCAAGTAGCTGCTGTTGCGTTTGTCGGCACTGGCCAGGTATTGCTGCTCGTAGGCCTGCAGGGAGCTTGGCGCGGTGCCATGCTGATTGTCTTCGGTCAGTTGCAGCAGGCGTTTTTCGACAATGGCGTCGAGCTTGGGCTGGGCCGGGAAATGAACGGTGTCGATGTTCACCAGCGGGCAGTCGCTGGCGCTGCAGCCGGGCTTGACGTGCTCCCAGGCATCACGCTTGACCTCCAGCGGGGTCCGGTAGTTGGGCGCGAACAGGCTCTGGCAGGCGCCCAGAGCGAGTGCCAGCACGGCCACGGAAGTCAGTTTGACGAGTGTCATGATGATCCTTGCAGAACAGGGAAAAGTCGGACTATGACCGTCTGCGCGGCCTTCGGTTCGCCACTAAGCTAACAGAGTGAAGACGTACTGTCCCGAGTGTGCGAACGGTTGCCGGAAAGGGGTGAAACGCGCAAGCGTGCAGAGTAGGATGGCGCGATGCGGTATTCGAGGTAGATGGGGGTTGCAATGACAGATACGTTGAATTCGGTGCCCAAGGCGGTCGAGATCGTCAACCGGGCAAACTGTTTCAAGGGCTTTTACAAACTCGACAAAGTGCAGCTGCGCCACGAACTGTTCGCTGGCGGCATGGGCCGCGAGATCAGCCGTGAACTGTTCGTGCGCCACGACGCAGTGTGCGTACTGCCCTACGACCCGCTGCGCGACGAGGTGGTGTTGATCGAGCAGTTTCGCGTGGGCGCTCTGGAAAAAATCGATAACCCTTGGCTGATCGAAATGGTCGCCGGGCTGATCGACAAGGACGAGCAACCGGAAGAAGTCGCCCATCGCGAAGCCGAAGAAGAGGCGGGGCTGAGTTTCAGCGCCTTGTGGCCCATGACTCGCTACTTCCCCTCTCCTGGTGGTAGCGATGAGTACGTTCACCTGTTTCTGGGGCGTTGCAGCAGCGAAAGCGCCGGGGGCCTGCATGGGCTCGAAGAAGAGGGCGAGGACATTCGCGTGCGGGTCTGGTCGTTCGAAGATGCGCTACAGGCAGTGCGTGACGGGCGCATCTGCAACGCGGCGACCATCATCGGCCTGCAGTGGCTGGCGCTGAACAAAGATGAAGTTCGAGGTATGTGGAAGTGAACCTTTTGCGTGAGCGTTATCGGGTCGATCTGGCCGGGCTGCAGGCAGCCTGCGAGGCCAACTACGCCCGGCTCATGCGCCTGCTGCCCGATATGCGTACAACGCAGAGTTCCCGGCGCATTGGCATGACCCAGGGTGACCAGATGCTGGGTGTGCTAGTGCTCGATGTGCTGTTGGCTTGCCCATACACCACCACCGTGCGCGTGCGCCAGGAGCACAGCCTGCCATGGCTGCCGGTGCCGCAGCTGGAGGTGCAGGTGTATCACGATGCGCGCATGGCCGAGGTGATCAGCGCCGAGCATACCCGGCGCCTGCGCAGCATTTACCCGTACCCCAACAAGGCCATGCACCAGCCGGACGAAAAGGCGCAGCTCAATCTGTTTCTGGGTGAATGGCTCAGCCACTGCCTGGCCTGCGGCCATGAACTGGCAAGTGTGCGCTGAAATGTGATCCGCTTCGCCAGCGAGTGTTTGCTCGCCGCCAGCGCGGGCTCATAATCGGTGCAGTACCTGTTGGAGGAGACGGCCGTTGCCGCACCCAGACCCCTGCCCAGCACCCGTGCACGTGGTGCAACTGACCGACGCCCATTTGTTCGCCAGCCCGGCGGGCACCATGCTCGGTCTCAATACCCGTGAGAGCCTGCGCCATGTGGTTGCACAGGTCCGCAGGGAACAGCCGTGCGTCGACCTGTTGCTCTGTACGGGCGACCTGTCCCAGGACGGCAGTGTGGCGTCGTATGAAGCCTTTCGCCAATTGACCGGGGAAATCGCCGCGCCTACCCGGTGGCTTGCGGGAAACCACGACGAAGCCAGGCTCATGGCCGAAGTGGCGCCAGAGCTCGTGCAATCGGTCACCGATGTTGGCCGTTGGCGGGTAGTGATGCTGAACTCGGCGGTGCCAGGGGCCACCCACGGTTTGCTTGCCCAGGACCAGCTGTCGATCCTCGATGACGCGCTGGCCACGGCCGGCGAGCGCTATTGCCTGGTGTGCTGCCACCATCAGCCGGTAGATGTGGGTTGCGCCTGGATAGCCCCGATTGGGTTGCGCAATGCCGATCAACTGTTGCAGCGCCTGCGCAGCCACCCACAGGTAAAGGCCTTGCTCTGGGGGCATATCCATCAGCCGTGGGATGAACGGCGTGACGGCTTGCGCTTGCTGGCTACGCCGTCGACCTGCATCCAGTTTGCGGCGGGCAGTGAGGCTTTCAAGGTCAGCGAAGAGCAACCGGGGTATCGCTGGCTGCGCCTGCATGCCGATGGGCGCTTGGAAACCGGCGTGCAACGGGCCACTGACTTTACCGTGCAGCTGGATTTCGACAGCCCAGGCTATTGATACAGTGGGGGCGAGCAATCGCGCCGGCTGCCGGATGAAAGTGTTGCGAAATAGGCCATCCAGCGCCAAAACCCGGCGAACACGCTACACTGCGCGTCCCTGCGCCCGTATCAATGGGCGCGAAGCCGCAGATTTCGGGGGCAGCATGTCGGGTTCCATCCTCTATATCCATGGCTTCAACAGTTCGGCACAGTCCACCAAGGCGCGCCAGCTGGCGGCTGCCATGCAGCAGATGGGCCTGTCGCAGCAGCTGCGCATCCCGGACCTGCACCACCACCCGCGCCAGGCCATGATCCAGCTCGAAGCTGCCATCGCCGAACTCGGGGCGCCCCTGCTGGTAGGCAGTTCGCTCGGCGGCTACTATGCCACGCACCTGGCCGAGCGCCATGGGCTCAAGGCGCTGCTGGTCAATCCGGCGGTCACTCCCCACACCCGGTTTGACGGTTACCTGGGTACCCAGCGCAACCATTACACGGGCCAGGCCTGGGAGCTGACCCTGGACCATGTGCAGGCGTTGGCCGAGCTCGAAGTGCCGGCTCCGACCGAGCCAGGCCGCTATCAGGTGTGGTTGCAGACCGCCGACGAAACCCTGGACTACCGCCATGCCCAGCAGTACTACCGGGCGTGCGCCCTGCGCATTCAGGCGGGTGGCGACCACAGTTACCAAGGCTTCGCTGAGCAGTTGCCAGGGCTGCTGGCTTTCGCTGGCATTGCCCGGCAGCAGTATGCGGCGCTCGATTTTTCTGTATTTTGATCTTTTTGCATTCACCAGACTGACGACGAGAACCCATGGCCAATCCCAGCGCTAGCGCTTATAACGCAGACGCCATCGAAGTCCTCTCCGGCCTCGACCCGGTGCGTAAACGCCCGGGTATGTATACCGATACCAGCCGGCCCAACCACCTGGCCCAGGAAGTCATCGACAACAGTGTCGACGAAGCCCTGGCCGGTCACGCCCGTTCGGTGCAGGTCATCCTGCACGCTGATCATTCCTTGGAGGTCAGCGACGACGGCCGTGGCATGCCGGTGGATATCCACCCTGAGGAGGGGGTGTCGGGGGTCGAACTGATCCTCACCAAGCTGCATGCTGGTGGCAAGTTCTCCAACAAGAACTACCAGTTCTCCGGCGGCCTGCATGGCGTGGGTATTTCGGTGGTCAATGCCCTTTCGACCCAAGTGCGCGTGCGTGTCAAACGCGACGGCAACGAATACCAGATGACCTTTGCCGACGGCTTCAAGGCCAGTGAGCTGGAAGTGGTCGGCACGGTCGGCAAGCGCAACACCGGTACCAGTGTGTATTTCAGCCCCGACCCGAAGTACTTCGATTCCGCGAAGTTCTCCATCAGCCGGCTCAAGCATGTACTCAAGGCCAAGGCCGTACTGTGCCCAGGCCTGCTGGTCAGCTTCGAAGACAAAGCCAGCGGTGAAAAGGTCGAGTGGCATTACGAAGACGGCCTGCGCTCTTACCTGGTCGATTCTGTCAGCGAGTTCCAGCGCCTGCCTGACGAGCCATTCTGCGGCAGCCTGGCAGGTAACAAGGAAGCCGTGGACTGGGCGCTGCTGTGGCTGCCCGAGGGCGGTGACAGCGTTCAGGAAAGCTATGTCAACCTGATTCCCACCGCCCAGGGCGGTACCCACGTCAACGGTCTGCGCCAAGGCTTGCTCGATGCCATGCGCGAATTCTGCGAGTTCCGCAACTTGCTGCCGCGCGGGGTGAAGCTGGCGCCTGAAGACGTCTGGGAGCGCATCACCTTTGTGCTCTCGATGAAGATGCAGGAGCCCCAGTTCTCTGGCCAGACCAAGGAGCGTCTGTCATCCCGCGAGGCTGCGGCGTTCGTCTCCGGTGTGGTCAAGGACGCTTTCAGCCTGTGGCTCAACGCCCACCCTGAGCTTGGCATGCAGCTGGCGGAACTTGCCATCAGCAACGCCGGCCGGCGCTTGAAGGCCAGCAAGAAGGTCGAGCGCAAGCGCATCACCCAAGGCCCCGCGTTGCCTGGCAAGCTGGCCGATTGCGCAGGGCAGGACCCAATGCGTGCCGAGCTGTTCCTGGTGGAGGGTGATTCGGCCGGTGGTTCGGCCAAGCAGGCGCGTGACAAGGAGTTCCAGGCCATCCTGCCGCTGCGCGGCAAGATCCTCAACACCTGGGAGGTGGACGGCGGCGAGGTGCTGGCCAGCCAGGAGGTGCATAACATCGCCGTGGCGATCGGTGTAGACCCTGGGGCGGCCGATCTGTCGCAGCTGCGTTACGGCAAGATCTGCATCCTCGCCGACGCCGACTCCGACGGCTTGCACATCGCCACCTTGCTATGCGCCCTGTTTGTCCAGCACTTCCGCCCGTTGATCGAGGCCGGCCACATCTACGTGGCCATGCCGCCGCTGTACCGCATCGACTTGGGCAAGGAAATCTACTACGCCCTGGATGAAGCCGAGCGTGACGGTATCCTCGACCGCCTGGTGGCCGAGAAGAAGCGCGGCAAACCGCAGGTTACCCGCTTCAAGGGCCTCGGTGAGATGAACCCGCCGCAGCTGCGTGAAACGACCATGGACCCGAACACCCGGCGCCTGGTCCAGCTGACCTTGGACGATGTACAGAGCACCACCGAAATCATGGATATGCTGCTGGCCAAGAAGCGCGCAGGCGACCGCAAGAGCTGGCTGGAAACCAAAGGCAATCTGGCTGAGGTACAGGTTTGATCCGTCTGCTGGTCGCGGCCTGTCTAACGCTGGTGGCCTTGCCGAGCCTGGCTGCCAACTGGCCTGAACTCAAGTTGGCCTCCGAGCACCCTATCGAGGGCATGCGCGGCGGCAACTTGTCTGGCCTGGCTGCATGCCGTGGTGGGCTTTGGGGTGTTTCCGATCGTGATGACGATCGCATCTACCGCTTTGACCAGCAGAACGCCGTCTGGCGCGCCCAGCCGCTGACATTCACGCCACCGCCGGTGCCCGAAAGCGGCCTGCCGTGGGGGTTGAAGTCGCGAAACTGGGCGGCGTCCTACATCCGGGGTGGCGAACTGGATTATGAAGGCATCACCTGTGACCAGGCGGGCAACCTCTATCTGGTCAGCGAAGCCCACGCCGCGGTGCTGCAACTGCCGACCGAGGGTGAGCCGAGCTGGTTGAGGATCGACCCGGCAATGGTGCGCCAGGCCCGTGCCAGTGGCATGCTGCTCAATTTCAATGCGTTGTTCGAGGGTTTGGCCATCAGTCCGGCAGGTGACCGTCTGTGGCTTGCAGCCGAGCGTGAACGCCGGGGGCTGGTGGCCATAGAGCGCCAGCAGTCGGTTTGGACCTGCGGGCGCAGTTGTGTGCTGCTCAGCGAAGCCGGCGTCGAAATGCAGCCAGCGCAGATGCCCAACCCCCGTGCGCTGTCGCGTGACTTTGCCGACCTTGCCTGGTTCGAAGGCAAGCTGTTCACCCTCGAGCGAAACGCCTACCGGGTATGCCGTCGTGATGCCAATGATGGCAAGGTCGAGCGTTGCTGGTCGTTCGCAGCCGAGGCCTTGGTGCCCCAGCGCCTCTATGATCAGCCGTTCGGCCTGGCCGAAGCGTTGGTGATCGATGCCAACGGCGCGTGGATCGGCCTGGACAACAACAACGGTGACCGTGCCGATGGCGAAAACCGGCCGATCGTCTGGCGCTTCCACGCACCACCAGGTGGCTGGAGCGCTACGCCATGAGTCAGCCAGCGGGCAAGCGTGCCGGCAAGATACTGTTGATCCTCGCCTGGGCGGCGGGCCTGTTCCTGGCCACGCGCTTTTTCGGGCAGTGGGAAGACCACCAGCGCAACCCGAACGCGCAGGTGCAATCCGAGCACGGTGACGGTTTCATCGAAATACGCCTGGTTGGCAACGGCCAGGGGCATTTCGTGGCCGATGGTGCGATCAACGGCCAAAGCGTGCATTTCATGCTCGATACCGGCGCCACCGATGTGGCGATTCCAGAGTCATTGGCCCAGGGCCTTGGCCTGCAGCGTGGCAGCTCGGTGGTGCTGAGCACCGCCAACGGCCGTACCGAAGGCTATCGAACGCGCCTGAACAGCCTGCAGTTGGGGGATATCCGGCTGCACGATGTGCGCGCCCTGGTAGTGCCTGGCCTGGACGGGGAGACCGTGCTGCTGGGCATGAGCGCCCTCAAACAACTTGAATTTACCCAGCGCGGCGGCACCATGCTGCTGCGCCAGAACCTGAAATGACGAGGCCCGCATGAGCGACCCATTGGAACTCAGCCTGGATGGCGTCGAACGCCGCTCGCTGGCTGACTACACCGAACAGGCCTACCTCAACTATTCCATGTACGTGATCATGGACCGGGCCTTGCCGCATATCGGCGATGGCCTCAAGCCGGTGCAGCGGCGCATCGTCTACGCCATGAGCGAGTTGGGGCTCGATGCCGACGCCAAGCACAAGAAATCCGCCCGAACCGTTGGCGACGTGCTCGGCAAGTTCCACCCTCACGGCGACTCGGCCTGCTACGAAGCCATGGTGCTGATGGCACAGCCATTCAGTTACCGGTACACCCTGGTCGATGGCCAGGGCAACTGGGGTGCGCCGGATGACCCTAAATCCTTCGCGGCCATGCGCTACACCGAGGCGCGTCTGTCGCGCTATTCGCAAGTGCTGCTCAGTGAAGTGGGGCAGGGTACCGTCGACTGGGCGCCAAACTTCGACGGCACCCTGCAGGAGCCTGCTGTTCTGCCTGCGCGCCTGCCCAACATCCTGCTCAATGGCACCACCGGTATCGCGGTGGGCATGGCCACCGACGTGCCGCCGCACAACTTGCGGGAAGTGGCCAGCGCCTGTGTGCGCCTGCTCGATGAGCCCAAGGCCACCATCGAGCAGCTGTGCGAGCACATCCAAGGCCCTGACTACCCGACCGAGGCTGAAATCGTCACCCCCCGCGCGGAAATCCAGAAGATTTACGAAAGCGGCCGTGGCTCCATTCGCATGCGAGCCGTTTACCGGGTCGAGGACGGTGATATCGTCGTGACGGCGCTGCCGCACCAGGTTTCCGGGGCCAAAGTGCTGGAGCAGATCGCTGCGCAGATGCAGGCCAAGAAGCTGCCGATGGTGGCCGACCTGCGTGACGAGTCGGACCATGAGAACCCCTGCCGTATCGTCATCATTCCGCGCTCCAATCGCGTCGATGCCACCGAATTGATGCAGCACCTGTTCGCCACCACTGACCTGGAAAACAGCTATCGGGTCAACGTCAACATCATAGGCCTCGACGGCCGCCCGCAGCTTAAGAACCTGCGTGCGCTGCTGCTGGAGTGGCTGGAGTTCCGTACCAACACCGTGCGCCGCCGCCTCCAGCACCGCCTGGACAAAGTGCAGAAGCGGCTGCACCTGTTGGAAGGCTTGCTCACTGCGTTCTTGAACCTGGATGAAGTGATCCACATCATCCGTACCGAGGAGCATCCCAAACAGGCTCTGATCGAGCGCTTCCAGCTCACGGAAATCCAGGCCGACTACATACTCGAGACGCGTCTGCGGCAATTGGCGCGCCTGGAAGAGATGAAAATCCGTGGCGAACAGGATGAACTGCTCAAAGAACAGGCCAAGCTGCAAGCCCTGCTGGGCAGCGATGCCAAGCTGCGCAAGCTGGTGCGGAGCGAGCTGATCAAGGACGCCGAGACCTACGGTGATGACCGCCGCTCGCCGATCGTCGAGCGTGCCGAAGCCAAGGCGCTTTCGGAAAACGAACTGATGCCGACTGAGCCTGTGACCGTAGTGCTGTCGGAAAAGGGCTGGGTGCGTTGTGCCAAAGGCCATGATATCGACGCTACCGGGTTGTCCTACAAAGCTGGCGACGGTTTCAAGGCTGCCGCCGCCGGGCGCTCCAATCAGTTCGCGGTGTTGATCGACTCTACGGGGCGTAGTTATTCGCTGCCGGCCCATAGCCTGCCATCGGCACGTGGCCAGGGCGAGCCGCTGACCGGCCGCCTGACGCCACCGCCAGGGGCGACCTTCGAATGTGTGCTGTTGCCGGAGGATGACGCCTTGTACGTGGTGGCGTCCGACGCCGGTTACGGCTTCGTGGTCAAGGGTGAGGACTTGCAGGCCAAGAACAAGGCTGGCAAAGGGCTGCTTAGCCTGCCCAACGGTGCCAAGGTCATGAGCCCGCGCCCGGTGGCCGATCGAGAGCAGGACTGGCTTGCGGCGGTGACCACCGAGGGGCGTCTTCTGGTGTTCAAGGTTTCCGACCTGCCACAACTGGGCAAAGGTAAGGGCAACAAGATCATTGGTGTGCCGGGCGATCGAGTTGCCAGCCGTGAAGAGTTCGTCACCGATCTGGCAGTGATTGCAGAGGGTGCGACCCTTGTATTGCAAGCCGGCAAACGTACGCTTTCGCTCAAGCCGGACGACCTTGAGCACTACAAAGGTGAGCGTGGTCGGCGCGGTAGCAAATTGCCACGTGGCTTCCAGCGGGTCGACAGCCTTCAGGTGGAGATGCCGGGATAGCGCTTGGCAATGTCTGGAACGGCATTTTCAGCGCCGTTGCGGGCAGAAACGCTGGAGTCGAACGGATATTTCGCGGATGATAGTGCCCCTGTGGGGCCGGCGTCGCCGTGTGCCCTGACGAATCTCTATCAGTATCACTGCGGTTTGCCTGGTGGCGACCGCCTGGATGGGTTGAATGAAATTCCTGCGCCTTCCATTTGCGCTGTTGATGACGGGTTTACTGGGGCTGGCCGGGTGCAGCGTGCACCAGCCAGTCGCCCTGTACCAACTCGACAGCGGTGATCCTGGCCAGCCCACGCAAAGTGCGGGCATGGCCGTTGTGCTCGGCCCCGTGTCGGTGGCCGATTACCTTCAGCGCGAAACCTTCTTGCAGCGTCAGGCCGATGGCAGCCTGAGTTCGGCGACCGATGGTCGTTGGGCCGGTAGCCTCTCGTCGGACATCGACCAGTTACTGGTGCGGCAGCTGGCCTGGCGCCTGGACAGCCAACGCGTGGTGCTGGCCCCGGCCAGCAGCGGCTTCAGCCCGGACGTGCAAGTACTGCTGTCGATCACCCGCCTGGATTCGGGCAAAAACCAGCCTGCCGTGCTCGATGCACAATGGCGTCTGCTGGACCGCCGAGGCCGGGTGCGTGACAACCGCATCGTCCACTTGGAGCAGCCCCACGAGGGCAGTGAGTCGTCCCAGGTCCAGGCCCAAGGGCAATTACTGCAAAAGCTTGCCGAGCAGCTCAGCACAGCGGTTAAGCCGCTGGCCAATCAGCCAGCGATTGCTGAAGAAGCGCCCAAGAAGCCCGCCGCGCCGGTACAGGTCAGGAAAGAACCAGAAAAGTCGAAGATCCCTATGGCTTCGCCGATCCGTACGGATATGGAAGTCTATCGGTTCTGACCGAACACCTGCATCAATGCCCGCCATCTAGCGTGGTGCTGTTCATTTGGAATGCCGGGGCCGCTTGCGGCCCTTCGCACCATGCATCCCTCACAGGCCTGCACAAGGCAAGAGACCAGCCCAACCTGAGGGCGCGGCTTTAGCCGCGAACACTGGCACCAACCGGTGCCATCAGGACGTTGCCATGTTCGCGGTTGAATCCGCCTGAGGGGCGCACAAGATGCCAGTCACCCTGTGGGCGAGCTCAACCGCAGTAATGCCGCCGGGCAGTCAGGCCCGGCGCTCGTGCATTCGGGCCAGCTGACGTTCCAGCATCGATGGGTAGGGTTCCATCAGCCGTTCTACGCAGCATGCGCCTTCAGGGCTGGCGATGGGGCGAATGCGGGCGCGCTTGCGAATCAGCTCGTCGTCACTGATCTGGCGCTCCACCAGCAGCAGGTTGCGGCTGTGCTGAGACAGCGCCAGGGCATCCTGAGCCTTTTCGGCCATCAGCAGGTCGACCTGCTCCAGCCCTTGCAAGTCGTCGCCCAGGGCCAGGCCCAGTTGCAGTTGCAAGGTGATGCCGCTGTCAGCCACTTCGATTTGCAGAGCATGGCCCAGCGCGCGCAACAGCTCGCCACAACAGATGGCATTGGTCAGGTAATCCTCGCCGCAGTCGCGGCTGTGGAAAAGCACCAGCGTGCTGCCATCGTTCAATGTGTGGATTTCGCCTTCATACAATGAAGCTGCCTGCTCAAGGCAACCGCGATAGCGTTCCAGCAGCTCGGTCAGGCGGGAGCGCGGCAGCCTGCGCAGTTGCTCCTGCGAGCCCAGTTGCACGGCCAGCACGGCGGTATTCTGTGGCTCATCGGACTCCACTACCGCCGTGTTGGCTGCAGGTTGCTTGTCGTCATCGAGTAGCCCGGCGAATGCCTCGTCGTCGTCCTCATCTGCCTGGACCACAGCCTTGGCGCGTTGCGCGGGTTTCAGCGGGGCGTCTTCATCCAGCTCGAAGGCATCTTCGTCTTCTTCCTCAGGCTCTGGCTCCGGTGGCGGAGGCGGGGCCAGACGGGCATGCAACTGGCGGGCGATGTCGCCAATCTCGTCCTGACGGTCGATGGCCGGCGTGTACGGATGCGGGTCACGCAGCCAGACTCTCAGTTGCAGCAACGGCAGGGTGATGTGCCGGCCTTGGCGCAGGCTCAGGCTCAATGCCAGGGCCAGCAGGATGGCCGCAAGGATACCCATGCTCTGCAGGCTGATCAGCATCGGCTGCTGGAACTGGCTCATATCCAGGCTGATACGCAGCTGCCCGGCGGTCACGTCCTGGAAGGTGATCTTCGTCTGGTAAAGGCCTTCGGCCTCGCCCAGCAAGCTATTACGTGGGCGCTGGCCTGCCTCGGCGAGGATACGGTTGTCCACGCTGTAGATGGCCGCGTGGGCCACCAGCGGGTTCTTCACCAGGTTGCCCAGCAGCACGTTGAGGCTGAGGATGTCGTTGGACACCAACAGTTCGGTCGCCGAAGTGGCCGTCTGGATGGTCAGGCTCTGGCCCAGGGCGTCCGCCTGTTCGTGCATGGCCTGCTTGAACTGCAGGCCCATCACGCAGGCATAGATCACCAGTGCCAGTGCCACCAGGAATATGTTCGTGGTGGCGATGCGCAGTGCCAGAGGCACGCGACGTTGGCGCAGGGCTCGGAAGATCATGATGAAGAAATTGTCGGTTTTGACTGGCGTGGGCCGGTTCACAGAGCTCGGCTCTTAATGGCATGAAAGTGTCGGCAGTATAGCGAGCAGTGTTTTGTCGGCAAAGTAGAGTTGGCGCCCGATGGTCATGGAAAATCGGTAGAATGCGCATTTTTCATCGAAGTCGGAGCCAGGTTGTGCGCGAAATCGTTCTGATCAACATCACCGGTGAGGACCGTCCGGGTCTTACCGCCGCCCTTACCGGCGTCCTTCTCCAGGGCGGTGTGGACATCCTCGACATCGGCCTGGCGGTCATGCATGGCACCCTGTCCTTCGGCATTCTGGTCGATATTCCGGACAACGAAGTGGCCACGGCGCTGCTGCAAAGCGTGCAGTCCAAGGCCCACGAGCTGAACCTTCAGGCACGCTATACGCCGATTTCCGAGGCCGACTATCAGCACTGGGCCGATGCACAGGGTGAAGCGCGACATATCGTGACTCTGCTCAGCCGCAAGATCACCCCCGAGCAGCTGAACCGCGTCAGTGCCGTCATCAGTCAGTACGGCCTGACCATCGAGCGCATCGAGCGCCTGTCGGCACGGGTGGCTTTGGATGCACCGAGCGAAAAGGGCAAAGCGGCCGTTGAAATTTCCGTACGTGGCGTCCCGAGCGATGCTCAAGCACTGCGCAGCGACTTTTTCACCCTGGCCCAGACGCTGCAGGTCGACATCGCGTTCCAGCAAGACGACCTGTTCCGTCGCAACCGTCGCCTGGCTGTGTTCGATATGGACTCCACGCTGATCGAGGCTGAAGTCATCGACGAGCTGGCCAAGGCGGCTGGTGTAGGCGAGCAGGTTGCGGCGATCACCGAGCGCGCGATGCGCGGCGAGCTGGATTTTCGCGCCAGCTTCAAGGAGCGCATGGCGCTGCTCAAGGGCCTGGATGTGGGTGTGCTGGACCAGATCGGCGCTTCGCTGCGCCTGACCGAAGGTGCCGAAAACCTGTTCGCCGAGCTCAAGCGCCTGGGCTATAAAACGGCGATTCTCTCTGGTGGCTTCTCGTACTTCGCCAAGCAGGTGCAGGCGCGCCTGGGCATCGATTACGTCTTCGCCAACGAGCTGGAAGTAGTCGACGGCAAGGTCACTGGGGTTGCGGTGGAGCCGATAGTCGATGCCCAGCGCAAGGCTGAGCTGTTGCAGCAACTGGCCAACGAAGAAGGCCTGCAACTTGAACAGACCATCGCCGTGGGCGATGGCGCCAACGACCTGCCAATGCTGGCATTGGCCGGGCTTGGCGTTGCCTTCCGCGCCAAACCGCTTGTGCGCCAGTCGGCCAAGCAAGCGATCTCCACCTTGGGGCTCGATGGCGTGCTTTACTTGCTGGGCCTGCGCGACCGCGACGCCCGCGGCTGATACACGCCAAAACAAAAGGCCCTGCATTTGCAGGGCCTTTTTCTTTCAGGTCAGGCTTGGGCGGGCGTTGCCAGCAGCTCACCCATGCGTACTGCCGATGCCGCACCTAGTGTCTGTGCCCATTCCACCTGCTCTGGCCCGAATAGCACGATCGCGGTCGAGCCCAGCTTGAAGCGACCCAATTCGGCGCCCTTCTCCAGGTGAATAGGCGCACGGGCGCCTTCATCGTAGCGCAAGGTCTTCAGTTCACGCTTGGGTGGCGTGACCAGCCCGGCCCAAACGGTTTCGATCGAAGCCACGATCATGGCGCCGACCAGCACAACAGCCATCGGCCCGCGCTCGGTGTCGAACAGGCACACCACGCGCTCGTTGCGGGCGAACAGTTCAGGCACGTTTTCGGCCGTGGTCTGGTTGACCGAGAACAGCCGGCCTGGCACATACACCATCTCGCGCAGGGTGCCGGCCAGTGGCATGTGCACGCGGTGATAATCCTTGGGCGACAGGTAGATGGTCGCAAACTGGCCGCCCATGAATGGCGCGGCCAGGGCTGGGTCGCCGCCCAACAGTTCCAGGGCACTGTAGCTGTGGCCCTTGGCCTGGAAGATACGGCCGTGCTCGATCGGGCCTAACTGGCTCACGGCGCCGTCGGCTGGGCACAGAACTGCGCCCGGCGTTTCATCCAGCGGGCGAGCGCCTGGCTTCAGGGCGCGGGTAAAGAAGGCATTGAAGTGCTCGTAGGCGGTCAGGTCTTCGACCAGCGCTTCGCTCATGTTCACTTGGTAACGCTTGGCGAACCAGGCGGTGAAGGCGTTTTTGAACCAGCGCACGCGGCACTCGGCGATGCAGCCAGCCAGGCGCGACAGCAGATGGTGCGGTAACAGGTACTGGCTGAGAATGAACAGGCGGGATTTCATTACGTTGAATGTCCTTAAACTTCGACAGGCGTGTCCGGGTGGTTGCCCCATTCGCTCCACGAGCCGGCATAAGCCTTGATGCGTGGATAACCGAGGGCCTTGGCCACCAGGTAAGTGAAACCGGAGCGGCGGTGGGTCTGGCAGTGGGTGATCACTTCCTTGTCAGGGGTGATGCCCAGTTGCTCGAGCACTTGAGCGATATCTTTGCGAATGCGCAGGTGATCGTTGAGGTCCATGCCGGCAGTCCACTCGAAATTGATGGCGCCGGGAATATGCCCAGCCTTGGCGGCCAGGACTTTTTCGCCGCAGAATTCCTGCGGGCCACGGGCATCCCAGATAACCAGGTCATCAGCGCCCAGGCGGCTTTGCAGGTACTCGCGGGTGGCAGTAGGTTCGGCGTGCAATTGCAGGTGTACGGGCGTACTGGCGGGAGCTGGCAGGTCAGTGGACAGCTTGTCTGCTGGCCACGCCTGGATGCCGCCATTGAGGTAGTGGTAGCGATGATGGCCGATCACATCTAGCAGCCAGATGAAGCGGCCGGCCCAGCCACCGCCCTCGTCGTCGTACACCACGTAAACTGCGTCATCGCGGTGGCCCAGCTCGCTGAACAGCCTTTCCAGGTCGGCCAGCGTCGGCAGCAGGCCGGGGGCCGGGGGCTGGCCGAGTTGGGTGCGCTTGCCTTCGACGAAACGGGCGCCGGGGATGTGGCCGCTGACATAGCGGTTGGCACTGCTCAGGTCGACCAGGATCAACTGCGGTGAGTCCAGGCGCGGTAGCAGGTCAGCGGCCTCGATCACCAAAGGCAAGCCGGAAAAGTCAGTCATCCACGTTCTCCAGTGTGGAAAGAGCAGCGATTGTAGCGCAAGGCTCAGGCTCCGCGGTTGCCGAAGACTGCCAGCGCACGCTCGATACATTGCGAAGTCTTACCGAAGGCTTGCGTGCTGACATCGGCCAGCGGCTTGCCGCCTTGGTCGGCAACGACCAGCATCAAGACCTGGTCACCCACCGCAAGGGAACGCAGCAGCATGTGCTCGCTGGGGAACAGCGCCCGCAACGGCGCTGGCAGTAATGCCGAAAATTGGCCGTGGTTGGCGGGTGTCAGGCGCAGCTGGCCGGCCTTGGCCATGAGCTTGTGCAGCAGCTTGTGCTGCGCGAGCGGCAAGCTGATGGCCCCGGCCTCTTTAGGCAGGCCGGCAGTCTGTTGCACGCGCAGGGTTTCGCGGGCACCGTCCAGCGATAGCAGCATGACCCGCTGCATGCCGCAGGCGAGCATGGCTTCGCGCGCGTGGGTGGCCAGGTGAACGGCATTGGTGAATGGGCTTGGTTGTGCCAACAGTTGCTGGCACAGCTTGCGCCAACGGCCAAGGTCCTCGCTGGACGGGGGCGGTGGCGTCAGCATGTCTGGGTGCGGGCGGCGCTGGTCCCATGGCCAGATCAAGGCTTCTGCAGGGTGGAACACTGCGTGACTGGCGTGACGCCGGGCGCTGGCGGCAGCTTGTTGGTGCACTTGCTGTTGCACATCTTCCAGCGATGTTTGCAAGTAAAGCGCAGTCAGCAGTTGCCAGCGCAACAAATGAGGGTTGTCCCAGCCAACCTGGGCTGCCAGCGCCAGGTTGTTGGCCAGCAGCACGGTGTTGGCCGGTTCGTTGAACCAGCGGCGCAAGCCAGCGGCTTCATCCAGGCGGTGCTGCTGGGTGAGCAGGTCTTGCTCGCGGGCAATATTCAGCACCAGGGCCAACTGGTCGCGCTCTTCGAGCAGCAGGCGATAACCCTGGGTGACCCACTTCGGCAGGCGCCAGTGCTCAGCCACGGCCTGGCACAGGGCGAAGATGCGTACACCGAACAGTTCCTGTTCCACCTCGGCGGCCGCCTCGCCTTTGTGGATGACCCGCAGTTCCCAGGCATCGAGCAGCTTGGGGTAGGCCAAGGCTAGAGGCCACAGCGGTGCCAGGAACAGCAGGCTGCCCCAGTGGATTTCCTGCCACAGGCGCGCCAGGCGGCTGGCGAACAGGCCGCTGGCCTGTTGAGCTGCGTGTTGGCTGATCAGCAGGAACTGGCGCAGCACCGGGGGTATGTCGTGCTCCGGCAAGGCCGGCAGACGCATCAGTAGCTCCTTGCTGCGTACCAGGCCCAGGCGGTTGAGGGCAATTTCCAGGCTTTCAGCAGGTTCGGCCTGGCTGGCGTTGCCGGGGTGGTTGGCCTCGCGCATCACCGACAGCACCAGCGCCGGGCTGTCCTGCATCAGTTCGGCGATGTCGCGCAACGAGCGACGGCTGTCATTGATGGCGCTCATGACTCGGTCGTAGCTGGGCTTGGGCACCGGTACACGCACGCCGTCGAGCAGCTTGATCCAGGCTTCTACCGTACGCGGATTCTGAGAGGGCACCTTGGATTCCATTGGCATTTTGACATCAGTCCGAACTGGCTTTTCGCTTTGAGTGGCTATAGTCTGGCGCAGTTCTGCCGATAAGTAGAAGAAGAGTTTTAAAGCTCCCGCCCCTCACCCTGACCACGACAGCAAGTGCTTTGAACCTATGGCTAAAATTATCGGCATCATCGTCGTATTCGCGAGCGTGCTCGGCGGATATGTGCTTTCCCATGGCAAGATCGCGGCACTGATCCAGCCGTTCGAAGTGCTGATCATCGGCGGTGCGGCCTTCGGCGCCTTCATGCAGGCCAACCCCGGTTACATGACCATGCATGTAATCAAGAAGTCGATGAAGATGTTCGGCTCGCGCTTCTCCCATGCTTTCTATCTGGAAGTACTGGGCCTGGTCTACGAAATCCTCAACAAGAGCCGCCGCGAAGGCATGATGGCGATCGAGAGTGATATCGAAGACGCCGCAGCCAGCCCGATTTTCGCCAAGTACCCAGCAGTGCTGGGTGACGAGCGCATGACCGCGTTCATCTGTGACTACCTGCGCATCATGTCCACCGGCAACATGGCGCCCCACGAACTCGAGGGGCTGTTCGACATGGAACTGCTGAGCATGAAGGAAGAGCTCGAGCACCCTTCACATGCGGTCACAGGGGTCGCCGACGGCATGCCTGGTTTCGGTATCGTTGCAGCCGTATTGGGTATCGTGGTGACCATGGCTTCGCTTGGCGATGGCGACCAGAAGGCGATCGGCATGCACGTCGGTGCGGCACTGGTCGGTACCTTCTTCGGTATTCTGGCTGCCTATGGCTTCTTCGGCCCGCTGGCCAAGTGCCTGGAGCACGATGCCAAGGAAGAGCTCAACCTCTACGAGTCGATCAAGGCCTCGCTGGTGGCTTCTGCCTCCGGCATGCCGCCTTCGCTGGCCGTGGAGTTCGGGCGCAAGGTGCTCTACCCCAAGCACCGCCCGACTTTTGCCGAGCTGGAACAAGCGGTTCGTGGTCGCTGAGTCATGGAGAACAATCAGCCGATAATCATCAAGCGCGTCAAGCGCTTCGGTGGCGGGCACCATGGTGGGGCCTGGAAGATCGCCTTTGCCGACTTCGCCACGGCGATGATGGCGTTCTTCCTGGTGTTGTGGCTGCTGTCCACGGCTACACCTGAACAGAAGATTGCCATCGCCGGTTACTTCAAAGACCCGATCGGCTTCTCCGATAGTGGCACGCCTTATGTGATCGACCTGGGCGGTTCGCCGCAACTGGCGCCGGAAAAGACCATCAACCCGGAAGTGAAATCCGAGCCTACGCCTGATACCAGTATTCAGCTGGACAAGGATCAGGTCGAAACCATGGCCGAGCAGGTCGAGCGCGAGCGTCTGGAGTTGCTGTTGCAGGAGCTGCAGAACAAGGTCGAGGAAAACCCTCAACTGCAGAAGTTCAAGGATCAGATCCTGTTCGAAATCACTCAGGACGGCCTGCGTATCCAGATCATGGATGCCGAGAACCGGCCGATGTTCGACATCGGCAGCGCGCGCCTGCAGCCGTACTTCGAGGACATCCTGCTGGCCATGGCCGATACCATCAAAGCGGTGCCGAACAAGATCAGCATCAGTGGCCACACCGATGCCAAGCCGTATTCGGGCACTGGCGATTTCGGTAACTGGGAGCTGTCGGCCAACCGCGCGAACGCAGCGCGGCGAGCGCTGGTTGCAGGGGGCTATCCGGATGGCCAGGTGGCGCGAGTGGTGGGCTATGCCTCGTCGTCGTTGTTCGACCGCAAGAACCCGTTCAACCCGGTCAACCGTCGCATCGACATCATCGTGCTGACCAAAAAAGCCCAGCGCAACATCGAAGGCGAGCAGGGTACACCTGAAGCTTCCAGCCAACCGGCTTCGCCAGCCCCAGTTGACGCACCGTCAGCCCCAGCCGGGGCGCAGGAAGCCCCGGCCCCGATGCAGCCGCGTGAACTCAGGCAAAAGCTGAACATCTTCGAAGATGGCACTTTGAAGATGGATGAGCAGAAGGATCAGTAGCGAGCGTTGGGGCTGCTTGGCAGCCCCTTCGGATCAGTAGCTGTCTTCGGGCAGGCTAGCGATGATCGAGCGGTAGCTGTTCATTCGCTGCGGCTTGATGCGGCCGTCTTCAAGGGCCTTTAGCAGTGCGCAGCCCGGCTCGCGATCATGCTTGCAATCGCGGAAGCGGCAAGTTCCGAACAGGTCGCGAAACTCGATGAACCCCTCTTCGACATCGTCGCGGCTGACGTGGCCAAGGCCGAATTCGCGAATGCCCGGCGAGTCGATCAGGTCGCCCCCGTTGGGGAAGTGATAAAGACGCGCGGTGGTCGTGGTGTGTTGACCTTGGCCGGACCATTCGGACAGGTCGCCCACCCGGGTGCCAGCGTCAGGCAGCAGGCTGTTGACCAATGACGACTTGCCCACGCCCGACTGGCCGACGAACACGCTGATGTGCCCGTCCAGCATCTGCTGCAGGCGCTGCATGCCGTCGCCCTGATGGGCGGAAACCTCCAGCAGCGGGTAGCCCAGGTCGCGATAGACCTCGAGTAACGCGTGCAGGCCGGGGCCATTGTCGGCGTCGATCAGGTCGGCCTTGTTCAGCAGTAGCAGCGGGCGGATGCCGGCATGCTCAGCGGCCACCAGATAGCGGTCGATCAGGTTCGGATGTGGCTCCGGCGCCGGGGCGAAGACGATGACGATCAGGTCGACGTTGGCTGCGACCGGCTTGAGCTGGCCGTGGTTGTTCGGCCGGCACAGCTCAGTGCTGCGTGGCATCTGCGCGACGATCACGCCGATGCCTTGGTTGCCAGCGCGCCAGACGACCCGGTCGCCGGTGACCAGTGCTGGCAAGTTGGCCCGCAGGTGGCAGCGGAATACCTGGCCGGCGACCTCGCCATCCTGGGCCTCGACCTCCACCTGCACACCGAAGTGCGCGATTACCAGGCCCAGCTGTTCCGGCCCCAGATCGCCACCCTCCAGCTCCTGCAGCACGTGCTGTTCGCGTTTGGCGGCGCGAGCTGCGCGTTCGTTCTGGATTTTTTCGATACGCCAGTTCTGGCGCCGATTGAGCTGGCGTTTGGCCATGGACCTTCCAAGGAGGGGCAAATTGAAAACGGCAGGCAGTTTAGCACGCCAGGCCGATGACCATTCTGGTTACCTTTGCGCCAGGCATGCGCAGGTCGACCTCGCTAGGCTACTATGACGGGCTATACGAGGAGCCTTTTCATGCATAACCCACAGAACCTGATCTGGATCGATCTGGAAATGACCGGTCTGGACCCGGACCACGACGTCATCATCGAGATGGCCACCATCGTCACCGACAGTGAGCTGAACACGTTGGCCGAAGGGCCGGTGATAGCCATCCACCACAGTGACGAAGTGCTGGCGCGCATGGACGAGTGGAATACCCGCACCCATGGTGCCTCGGGCCTCACCCAGCGCGTGCGCGAAAGCAAGGTCAGCATGGCAGAAGCCCAAGCACAGACCATCGCGTTCCTCGAACAATGGGTGCCCAAAGGCAAGTCGCCAATCTGTGGCAACAGCATCTGCCAGGATCGCCGCTTCCTTTACCGCCATATGCGCGAACTGGAAAACTACTTCCACTACCGCAACCTCGATGTCTCCACGCTCAAGGAGCTTGCTGCGCGCTGGGCGCCGGAGGTTCGTGACAGCTTCAAGAAGGGCGGCACTCACCTGGCCCTGGATGATATCCGCGAGTCCATCGCTGAGCTGCGCCACTACCGCGAGCATTTCATCAAGGTGTGAACCCAAAGGGCGCGGATAATGTGCCTGCGCCCTCTTTTGGTGCCCGAAGCAACTGGTTAGACTGCGCGCCTTTCTCGCACGGACCCGCACCATGTTGCTGATGCTCTACCTGATAGCCATTACCGCCGAAGCGATGACCGGTGCGCTGTCTGCCGGCCGGCGCGGCATGGACTGGTTTGGCGTGGTGCTGATCGCCTGCGTGACCGCCCTGGGGGGTGGCTCGGTGCGCGATGTGCTGCTTGGGCACTACCCTCTGACCTGGGTAAAACATCCTGAGTACTTGGTGCTGACCAGCCTGGCAGCGCTCTTGACGATTTTCATCGCGCCTATGATGCGCCGCTTGCGCTCGCTATTTTTGGTACTCGATGCGTTGGGCCTGGTGGCGTTCACGCTTATCGGCTGCATGACTGCGCTGGAAATGGGGCAGGGCATGTTGGTGGCATCGATCAGTGGCGTGATCACTGGTGTATTCGGCGGGATTCTGCGGGATATCTTCTGCAACGACATCCCACTGGTGTTCCGTCGCGAACTCTATGCCAGCGTATCGTTCGCTGCGGCGTGGTTCTACCTAGGCTGCGTTTACTTCAAAGTGCCGGCGGAGCAGGCGATGCTGCTGACTTTGTTCGGTGGCTTTCTGGTGCGCTTGCTGGCCATTCGCTTCCATTGGGAAATGCCCAAGTTTCACTATAACGATCAGCAATAGCTTGTGGTGGGTGCTGGCGATCACTGGCAACGCCTAAACCCTCAATCGCGATGGCCTACCGCCAAAGGTTGGCACCCCACTATGGGTTTGGCTATCTGAGGCCATGCCGGGCCAATGCCCACTCGACATGCTCGCGCACCAGCTCCGACTCATCTTCGCGCCTGGCCTTCAACGCCTCGATCACCGGGATGGTCGAGGGCGCATTGCCCAGCCCCACCGCCAGGTTGCGCAAGAAGCGCTCATACCCCGCCCGGCGTAGTGGCCCGCCTTCGGTCTTGCGCAAGAACGTGCGTTCGTCCCACAGAAACATTTCAGCCAGCTCGGCGTTTTCCAGCCCATGGCGCGGTTGGAAATCCTGTTCCTTGCTGTAGTTGGCGAAGCGGTTCCACGGGCAGACGACCTGGCAGTCGTCGCAGCCGAATACGCGGTTGCCCATCATGGCGCGCAATTCGACCGGGATTGGCCCACGTAGCTCGATGGTCAGATAGGAAATGCAGCGCCGTGCATCCAACACATAGGGCCCCACGAACGCCTTGGTTGGGCAGATGTCCAGGCAGGCCTGGCAGCGCCCGCAGTGTTCGCTGGTGTGCGCTTGATCCACCGGCAACGGCAGGTCGACGAACAGCTCGGCCAGAAAGAAGTAGCTGCCGGCCTTGCGATTGAGCAGCAGGGTATTCTTGCCTATCCAACCTAGCCCCGCCTGTTCGGCCAAGGCTTTTTCCAGCACCGGGGCGCTGTCGACGAAGGCGCGGTAGCCGAATGGGCCGATGGCCTCCTGAATGCGATCGGCCAGAAACTGCACGCGCTTGCGAACCAGTTTGTGATAATCACGGCCCAGTGCATAACGCGATATATAGGCCTTTTCAGGCTGGGCCAGGCGCTGGGCCATTTGCGTGTCGCCGGGAAGGTAATCCATCCGCAGCGAAACCACGCGTACGGTGCCGGGAATCAGTTGGTCGGGGTGGGCGCGCTTGCTGCCATGGGCGCCCAGGTACTCCATCTCGCCCTGATAGCCGGCGTCGAGCCAGCGTTGCAGATGCTGTTCGTGCTCCCCAAGGTCGACGCCGGCAATGCCTACGTGGGCAAAGCCGAGTTCTTGGCCCCAGATCTTGATGGATTGGGCCAGTTGGGCAAGGTCAGGTGTCAAGGCGGACATGGTGGGCAGGCAATACAGGCTCAGGTGCGTATAATTCTGCCAGACATTGGAGCCTTTGACCCTATGGCGCAGACCAAACACCCAAGCAATGCCCCTGAACTGCTGAGCAGCCTGACGGTCGCACACCTGCCGGCACGTGATTCCCAAGCCCACAAGGGTGACTTTGGCCATGTGCTGGTTGTGGGTGGAGACCTTGGCACTGCTGGCGCCGTTTTGCTCAGCGCCGAGGCTGCGCTGCGCTGCGGCGCGGGGCTTGTCAGTTTAGCGACTCGCCCGGAGCATGTGGTTGCGAGCTTGGCGCGCCTGCCGGAAAGCATGTGCCTGGGAGTCGAATCGGCCAACCAGTTGGTCGGGGTACTAGAGCGTGCGACGGTACTGGTGGTGGGCCCGGGGCTTGGGCAAGCGGCCTGGGGGCGCAGCTTGCTGTCGGCGGTGGCCAGGGCCGAGCGGCCGCAGGTTTGGGACGCCGATGCTCTGAACCTGCTGGCCAGCACCCCCTTGGCGCTGCCCAGTGGTAGCATCCTCACCCCGCACCCCGGCGAGGCGGCGCGATTGCTGGGCATTTCCACCGAGGCGGTGCAAGCCGACCGTCCCGGCGCGGCACGCAAATTGGCCCGCCGCTATGCCAGTATCTGCGTGCTCAAGGGCGCCGGTACCCTGGTGGCTGACCCCGCCGGCCGGTTGCTGGTGTGTGAGCGGGGCCATCCGGCGATGGCCGGTGCCGGCTTGGGCGATGTGCTGACCGGCGTGCTGGCAGCTTTGCTGGCCCAGGGGTTGGACGCCTGGAGCGCTGCAGGCCTTGGCGTATGGCTGCATGCATGCGCCGGCGAGCGATTGGGCGTCAAAGGCAGAGGCCTGGCAGCCAGCGATCTGGCGCCGGTCATTCGAGAGTTGTTGGAGGAGCATTCTGCGTGTCTGGCTTAACCCTGTTTCTGGCCGATGAAGCGGCCACGGTCGATTTCGGCGCAAAGCTTGCCGAAGTGACCGGCGGTCGTGGCGTGATTTTTCTGGAAGGTGACCTGGGTGCTGGCAAGACCACGCTTTCCCGTGGCTTGATTCGCGGTCTGGGCCATACTGGTGCAGTGAAAAGTCCTACGTTCACAGTGGTGGAACCCTACGAAATCGGTGAAGTTCGCGCCTACCATTTCGACCTGTATCGCCTTGTCGATCCGGAAGAGCTGGAGTTCATGGGGATTCGCGATTATTTCGAAGGCGACCCACTGTGCCTGTTCGAGTGGCCACAAAAGGGTGCGGGCGTTTTGCCAAAGCCTGACCTGACCATTACCATAAGCCCCCAAGCGGGCGGCCGCTCGCTTGTCCTTTGGCCGCAGGGGGCTCGCGGCGAGGCCTGGTGCACTGCACTGGCCGAACACTATAAACAGTAAGTGGGGTAGGTATGCGCATACGCGCACTGGTCGCTGTGGTTGGATTGCTGCTGGCAGCGGTGACCGTTGACGCTCTGGCCGTCACACAAGTCAAGAGCGTGCGCCTGTGGCGCGCGCCGGACAACACGCGGCTGGTCTTCGATCTTTCTGGCCCCGTGCAGCATAGTGTCTTCACCCTCAGCGCGCCCGATCGCCTGGTGATCGACATCAATGGCGCGACCTTGGGCGCACCGTTGAAGGTATCGACAGCCAACACGCCAATCAGCAGTGTGCGTTCCGCCCAGCGCACGCCAACCGATCTGCGCGTGGTGGTCGACTTGAAAAAGTCGGTCACGCCCAAGAGCTTCACACTGGCGCCCAATGCCCAGTATGGCAACCGCCTGGTAGTCGACCTGTACGATCAGGAAGCCGACGCCATCGCGGCTACTGCACCGACGCCACCGCCTACTCCAACGCCAACCCCGGCGACCACGCCAGCCGTTCCGGTGAGCCCGGCCCAACCGGCGATCAAGCTGCCACCGGTGCCCAGTGGCAAGCGCGACATCGTCGTCGCCATCGACGCCGGCCATGGCGGTGAAGACCCAGGCGCCTCCGGTTCGCGCGGCCAGCACGAGAAAGACATCGTGCTGCAGATCGCCAAGGAGTTGCAGCGCCAGATCAACACCGAAAAGGGCTACCGTGCCGAGTTGACACGTACCGGTGACTACTTCATCCCGTTGCGCAAGCGCACCGAGATAGCCCGCAAGAAGGGCGCCGACCTGTTCATTTCCATCCACGCCGACGCCGCGCCATCGCGTGCCGCATTCGGCGCTTCAGTGTTCGCTCTGTCCGATCGGGGTGCCACGTCCGAGACGGCGCGCTGGCTGGCCGACACTGAAAACCGCTCTGACTTGATCGGCGGCGCCGGCAACGTCAGCCTCGATGACAAGGACCGCATGCTCGCAGGCGTGCTGCTCGACCTGTCGATGACTGCCACGCTCAGCTCAAGCCTGAACGTGGGGCAGAAGGTGCTCGGCAACATGGGCCGGGTGACATCGCTGCACAAGCAGCGGGTGGAGCAGGCGGGCTTCATGGTGTTGAAATCGCCCGACATTCCATCGATTCTGGTGGAAACCGGGTTCATTTCGAACAACAGCGAAGCGGCCAAACTGGCCACCGCCAGCCATCAACAAGCCCTGGCCCGCTCGATCCATACGGGTGTACGCCAGTACTTCCAGCAGAACCCGCCGCCGGGTACCTACGTGGCGTGGCTGCGAGACAGTGGCAAGATCGCCCAAGGGCCGCGTGAGCATACCGTGCGTCCGGGCGAAACCCTGGCGATGCTCGCTGTGCGCTATCAAGTCAGCGTGACCAGCCTGCGCAGCACCAACAACCTCAAGAGCGATGAGCTCAAGGTTGGCCAGCAACTCGACATTCCTGCTACCACGCTGGCCGC
>NZ_JAFGYW010000109.1:0-590 GCF_017491595.1 Pseudomonas sp. 51_B | reverse complement strand
TTGGCGAACTGGCGAAAAACACCCCGTCCGTCGCCAACATCAAGGCCTATGCGCAGATCGTCCGCCAGCGTGCGACGTTGCGCCAACTGATCGGCATCAGCACCGAGATTGCCGACAGCGCCTTCAACCCCGAAGGCCGCACCGCCGAAGAGATCCTCGACGAAGCCGAACGGCAGATCTTCCAGATCGCCGAAGCGCGGCCCAAGACCGGTGGCCCGGTCGGCGTCAATGAGCTGCTGACCAAGGCCATCGACCGCATCGACACGTTGTTCAACACCGCCGACGCGATCACCGGTCTGTCTACGGGTTACACCGACCTCGATGAGAAGACCAGCGGCTTGCAGCCGTCCGACCTGATCATTGTTGCCGGCCGTCCGTCGATGGGTAAAACCACCTTCGCGATGAACCTAGTGGAAAACGCCGTGTTGCGCAGCGAGAAGGCTGTCCTGGTTTACTCCCTCGAGATGCCAGGCGAATCGCTGATCATGCGTATGCTGTCTTCGCTCGGCCGAATCGATCAGACCAAAGTGCGTTCCGGCCAACTCGAAGACGACGACTGGCCGCGCCTGACGTCGGCGGTCAATCTGCTC
>NZ_JAFGYW010000108.1:0-594 GCF_017491595.1 Pseudomonas sp. 51_B | reverse complement strand
GGCCACTTCGTCGATCAGCGCGACCACGCTGTTGGTTGCTTCACCCACCACGACGCGCGAGCGATCGGCATTTTCATTGGCGCGCTGGGTGAACGCAGCGGTTTCAGCGGCATTCTGCGCCACGCTTTCAGCGGTCGAGCTCATTTCGGTAATGGCAGTGACGGTCTGGTCGGTTTCCGAGGCGTGACGCAGCAGAATCTGGCTGGTGTGCGCCGAAGTGCGTTGCAGATTGTCGAGGCTGGACGCCATGGCACCGGTGGCCTGGGTGACTTCGCCGATCATGTTCTGCAAATAGACGATGAAGGTGTTGACCGAATGGCCGATGGCGCCCAGTTCGTCCTCAGCGCGAATGGTGATGCGGCGGGTCAGGGCGGCGTCACCGCTGGACAGTGAATCGATGTTGGCTTTCAGAGCCTTCATGCGCTGTACCAGTTTGCGAATCGCGTAAACCTGCAACAGAACCAGCAGGATCACCAGCGGTATCTGGATAAGGCTGAGACTGTTGAGCACATCGTCACGCTGGGCGGTGAGCATTTTGGTCGGCAGGGCGGTGGCGAGGAACCACGGTGTGCCCGCGATCGGGCGAATGAGGAA
>NZ_JAFGYW010000107.1:0-595 GCF_017491595.1 Pseudomonas sp. 51_B | reverse complement strand
CTTCCGATTCTGCTCAACCTTGCCCAGATACGTCGCGAGCTTCTGCTGCTCCTCCGCTGTGGTGAACAAGCCTAGCTTGGTACGGCGCCACAGGATGTCGTGCGCCGTGGTCGCCCACTCTTCGCTGCACAAATAATCGACTTCGCGGGTGTAGAGCCCGCCGCCGATGTGTTCGCCCATGTCGGCCAGGCTTTCTACGCCTTCGAGCATGCGCCAGGTGCGGCTGCCGTAGGTGACGGCCCAGCGCCGGGCGATTTCAGTCGGGACGAAATCGAATTTGTCGCGAATTCGCGCGCTCAGCGCCTCTGGCGTGGTCATGTCTTCGCCGCCGGGCAGGGTGGCGGTCGCGGTCCAGCTCGGGCGCATCTGGGTGAAGAACGGCATCAATTGCGCCATCGCCGACTCGGCAAGTTTGCGATAGGTAGTCAGCTTGCCGCCGAACACCGACAGCAGCGGCGCTTCTTCGGTACTGCCCGACAGCGCCAAGGTGTAATCGCGGGTCACTGCCGACGGGTTGTCGGATTCGTCGTTGCACAGCGGGCGAACGCCCGAGTAGCTGTGCACAATGTCTTCGCGGCTCAGCTGCTTCTTGAAG
>NZ_JAFGYW010000106.1:0-598 GCF_017491595.1 Pseudomonas sp. 51_B | reverse complement strand
CGGTTGCTCGCCAAGGAGGAACGTCGCCATTGCCGCCAGGTCAGCATCGCTCAGACCTTGAGTGCTGTTGTGAAACACCGGGAACATTTCGTTGAACATCGTTCCTTGCGCGCTCATGCCGTGCTTGAGAAACGTGCCCAGATCCTGCTGATTCCAGCCGCGCGCGGCCAGGTCGGTGGCCAGCAGGCTCGGTGCCAGATAACCATTGAGAATGCCGCCGGTCATGCGCTTGTCCATTTGCATCGCGCCGGGCAGGCCGCGTGGCGTATGGCATTCGCCGCAGTGACCGAGAACGTCGACCATGTACTGGCCGCGCTTCCATGCCTCACTTTTGCCTTCGGCCGGCTCCAGCTTGACGTCTTTGCCGTAGAGCATGTTCCAGCCGGTCAGGCCCAGACGCACATTGAACGGAAAGCTCAGGCTGGTCACCGGTGCGGCGCGCTCGATCGGCTCGATGGTTTTCAGGTACGCGTGAATCGCATCGGAATCGGCGCGCGGCATCAGGTGATACGAGGTATACGGCATCGCTGGATACAGATTCGCACCGTCGCGACGCTTGCCTTCGGTCAACGCAGCGAAGAACTCGTCATCATTGTAC
>NZ_JAFGYW010000105.1:0-599 GCF_017491595.1 Pseudomonas sp. 51_B | reverse complement strand
ATCATAGCAAGCGCCGTATCGCGGAGCTGCCAGGAGGCAAACCCGGCGGTGCGTTGCGCGGCGCAATAACATTGCGCCGTGCCGTTGCCACACACTATAGACGGCACGGTTCGCGCACGTATAATCGGCGCGTTCGCGCTGTTCGTGTCAACCTAACCTGGAAAGGAACCTTAATGAACAAACAGGAACTGATCGACGCCGTCGCCGCCCAGACGGGCGCCAGCAAGGCTCAAACCGGCGAAACGCTGGACACGCTCCTCGAAGTGATCAAGAAGGCTGTGTCGAAAGGCGACTCAGTTCAACTGATCGGCTTCGGCAGCTTCGGCTCGGGCAAGCGCGCAGCGCGCACCGGCCGCAACCCCAAGACGGGCGAGACCATCAAGATCCCGGCAGCCAAGACGGTCAAGTTCACGGCTGGCAAGGCGTTCAAGGACGCAGTGAACAAGCGCTGAAACGAGCTGTTCGCGAACAAAAAACCCGCTGGTTTCAGCGGGTTTTTTCTTTTCGACGAGGTTTTTTTGCCACGCCGCATCGTCTTTTTCAATCTTTGACGATCAGTGGCGGTGGACGATTTCCGAGTCGTCGCCGTGGTCGTGATC
>NZ_JAFGYW010000104.1:0-601 GCF_017491595.1 Pseudomonas sp. 51_B | reverse complement strand
CAATTGATGAGCGGTGAGCGTTTCGGCGGCACGGTAGAAAGCATCGCCTTCGCCATCGCCGACCGCGAAAACGCGCCGGGCAGTCGTCTGCTGGCGAACATCAACCCGAGTTACACCTGGGTGAAACTGGCGCAACGGGTGCCGGTGCGTATCGGCATCGATGGCGACTTTGCCGGCAAGCATCGCCTGCGCGCCGGTACAACAGCCACCGTCACCGTCCTGGAGGAGCACCGCTGATCCCCTGTGGGAGCGAGCCTGCTCGCGAAGGCGGCAGATCGGTTTGCATCATTCAATATGAATAACCGCACTCACCGCTGGCACCCGCCGGAAATTTTCCCTACGGTGTCTACCTGTTCTCTCCCAGCATCGACGAGGTCCGTTTCATGAGCAATGCGTCTTACGTTCCGCCCAAGGTCTGGAAACACGAAGCTCCTTCCGGCGGCCATTTCGCCAGCATCAACCGGCCGATCGCCGGGCCGACCCACGATAAGGAACTGCCGGTCGGCAAGCATCCGCTGCAACTGTATTCGCTGGCCACGCCCAACGGCGTCAAGGTCACCATCATGCTCGAAGAGTTGCTCGCACTTGGCCACAGCGAGGC
>NZ_JAFGYW010000103.1:0-610 GCF_017491595.1 Pseudomonas sp. 51_B | reverse complement strand
GAAGTAGCCCTCGGGCGATGCTTCTACGACAAGCGGATTGAACGCGGCAACAATGGTAGTGACGACGTCTGCGAGATCTTGCGATTTCGCATAGCAGTCGGGGACGCCCAGACGTGTCGAAAATCGGTCCGGTAAGACCTTTTCGTCTGATACATGACACGACATCGATGCGCCTTCGTTGGGGCGTGTATTGCCATTCCATATCGCCGCATGGGAAGCGCTATGCTTCTTGCCGCGCTGCTCTTCGTTTAAGACTGTCAATGCAGGAGTAGAGGGCGAGCCGTCTGCATCAAATGCCGGGTAGAGTGTCGCTTCTTCGAGCGAATTCCCTTTGAGTCGCCAATTCGCGTGCGCCATCAGCGGGCTCTTCGCCGCGAGCGCAGCGACAACTTTCGACTCTCGACTCAGCATCTCGGAGAAATTGCGGGACGACAGCGATACGTCCCGGAACATCGCTTTGATTTCCATGTTCGATTACGGTTGGTAGACGGATCGGACGCCGAGGCTGGAGAGCAAGGGTGTCATCTTTCGCTTTGTGAGCTGGGTTTGAAAATACCACGTCAGTCGTGCAGGCGGGTTTGCTCGCACTCTTGTGGCCTGGTTCGTGATC
>NZ_JAFGYW010000102.1:0-613 GCF_017491595.1 Pseudomonas sp. 51_B | reverse complement strand
CGCGCTTCGTTCACGAATCTCGCGCGCATCGTCCGCACCGCACACGACGTTTCTTCCTGCCCCTGAAAATACAACTGCACGAGCTGTGCGTCGGTCTCGTCCGTCTGCCAGATCATCAATCGCGCGGCCGGATCTTTCGCGAAACGCATCCAGTCCGCGTGTGCGTCCATGAACCTGCGCTCCACCGGATTCGTCGGCTGCCAGTTCTGCATACGCTCAAGCCCCCGTTACGGATTCAGCTTCAACACGGTCCCTTCGACCGTATGCTCGACCGACGCCGATGTCGTGACCTTCTTGCCGCGCACGCTGTGGCTGTCGGAGCCGCTTGATTCGACGTTGACACCCTGGATCAGGATCGTGCCGTCGCTCTTCATCAGGACGCTCGACTTCCCGCACACGAGCGCACGCTGGTCGCCGGCATTGACGAGCACCTGATGCTGCACGTTCGTCGTGTGGTTTGCGCCGACGCTGACGGCGTGTTCGCCGCGGACCGTGAGCTTATGCGCGTGTGCAATCGTCGACGTCCGCTCACCGATCTCCTCCACATGATGTTCAGCGACCGTCGTCTTCATGCTTTTCGAATTCGTCTGATAGTGCTTGACGACATTCAGCG
>NZ_JAFGYW010000101.1:0-615 GCF_017491595.1 Pseudomonas sp. 51_B | reverse complement strand
GCTCATTGAGCAAGGCGAGGATGTTATGACGACGTTGGGGAGTGTTGCGTTTGGACATGGCGGCTTAAGTTTCGATTCGAAAGATAACGCGAGCAATGAAACTCTATCGAAAGGTTTCCGTCAAGACGCGGGGAGAAAAATTCAGAAAGATTGAAATGACTGTGGGAGCGAGCCCGCTCGCGAAAGGGAGTCTCAGCCACTGAAGACGTGACTGACAAACCGCATTCGCGAACAGGCTCGCTCCCACAAGAGGTTGTGGAAAAATCAGGATTTTTTGATTTTTTCCGGCCGTTTCCAGCCGTCGATGTTCTTCTGACGGGCTCGGCCAACCGCCAGCTGAGCGTTATCCACATTTTGCGTGATGGTCGATCCGGCCGCAGTGGTTGCACCGTTGGAGATATCCACAGGGGCGACCAGCGAGTTGTTGGAGCCGATGAACACGTCAGCACCCAGGACGGTTTTCCACTTGTTGGCGCCATCGTAGTTGCAGGTGATGGTGCCGGCACCGATATTGGTACGTGCGCCGATTTCGGCATCGCCCAGATAGGTCAGGTGGCCAGCCTTGGCACCTTCGCCCATGTGAGCATTTTTCAGCTCAACGAAGTTACCCACATG
>NZ_JAFGYW010000100.1:0-616 GCF_017491595.1 Pseudomonas sp. 51_B | reverse complement strand
TCCCAACCGCGATCGCCGCGCTTTATCACGGGATGATTCGGCGGGATGGGGTGTTGAGGGCGATGGTGGGGAGGTAAGCGCGATGGGGCGCGGCGATCGCGGTTGGGAGCGACGGTGCGAACTTCGTTCTTGGTAACGTTCGAAGAAGGGACCGCGGGCCGCAATGATGCGGCCCGCTCGTTCGACCGAAATACGACTACGTTCTATGGATCGCCTGCGGAGCTCAGAGCCCTGCGGTTGGAACGGATGCGAAGGTCGGGGTCTGGAATCGCGATATGCGTGGAGGACACCGCGGGGGGGCGGGTCAGGCCAGAGGACGCAGTCGCGAAATCGAAGCGTACCGTCTGGCAGCGTTCGACGCGGAGCGAACTGGTGAGGATTTTTCTTGCCGGAAAAGAGAACGACATTGCATGGGAAACGTTTACGGGTGGTCCGGTCGGAACATAGAGCGATGGCTGGAAACGGCGGCCGTCCGTGGCAAGACCCATCCGCGCGACGCCATCGCGCTCTATCACGGGCTGCTGCCGGTCGCTGCGGCGGTACGCGCAACGCCCGGTATGACGAGGCGTTTGAAATCGTGCAGGCCATTGGCATGCTGCGGGCGAGGCTGGATGAG